>NZ_CP128361.1:2452080-2758590 GCF_030345075.1 Solwaraspora sp. WMMA2065 | reverse complement strand
GACGGCAACAACGACGGCGACAACGGGCTGGAGATTCTGGCCAACAGCTGTGACGACAGCAACCTGGACGACCACGACGGCTTCCAGGTCGGCAACCGCTGTATCGACACGCAGTTCGGTGAGGTCGGCGCGGCGGCCAACAACCCGTCGCTGCTGATCACCGAGTTCCCGGACGAGGTCGGCGTGGATGAGCCGTTCACCATCCGGGTCAGCACTCGTAACTTGGTCCGGGACCGTTTCCTCCCGGCGGCTCAGGGTGGCTACTACGTCGAGAGCTCGCTGCTCGACGAGCAGGGCCTGACCCGTGGTCACTTCCACACCGCGTGCCGGATGCTGCAGTCGACCGAGGTCGCGCCCGACCCGGCTCCGGCGCCGGAGTTCTTCGTGGCGACCGAGGACGGCGGCGGCGGTCGCGAGCCGGACCAGATCACCATCCAGGTCTCGGGAATGCCGCAGTCCGGTACCGCGCAGTGCTCCGTCTGGGCCGGTGACGGTTCGCACCGGCTGCCGATGTCGGAGCGGGCCAATCAGACGCCAGCCTTCGACTCGGTCCGGATCGAAGTGAACTGACCAACCTGGTAGCTCAACGATCTGCGGGCCCGGACTCCGAACGAGTCCGGGCCCGCAGCCGTTCCGGTCGTACGACGGTTCTGGGCTGATCAACAAAACCGGCCGGTCAGGAGAGGATCGCCAGGTGGAAGCCACGGTCGGCCAGTACTCCGGCGCTGGTGAAGGTCTGAATGAACACCCCGTTGGGGACGCCGGCCCGACCCACGACGGTGATCTCACCCGGTGCTGACGCGCCGAGGCTGCCGGACAGACCGATGCTGCCGACGTAGGCCGACCCGGTCAGGTTGTGGCTGAAGACTACCTGGTACGTGCCGGTGGCGAGACGGGTCGCGGAGACCGCGCCGAAGCCACGGGCCAGGCTGCCGTTCGCGTTGACGACTGCGAAGAAGCTCTGGGCGGTCGGCGGCATTCCGGACGTGGTGGCGGGGACCAGCGCGATGCTGGCCTGCTCCCGTTCGGTCTTGGACACCGGCGGCTGTTCGGTGATGCCGGCGTCGCGTTCTGCGCTGAATGACTCGGACATGGTGGGACTCCTCGCAGATTGGCATTCCGCGGCGTGGACGCGGGCTGCCGAAAGGGATGGAACCGGTGCCGTCCGCCGGGCCCGAGCAGAACGGCAAGTGACTTGAAGCTTATGCTTGACAGCGGAGAGTAACCAGCGTCTGGTCATGTCCAATCGAGGACAGGGTGCGTCTCCGGTCAGCGGGACTGCCCGGGGCCCGCGGCGAGCCGCCGGTCGAGCAGGGTGGCGAGCGGGATGGACTCGCCGTCGCGACCACCGGCACCGATCACCAGTCGTGGCTCCATCGGGGAGACGCGTGCGCCGGTCAGCCTGGACCGCAGGCTGGCCGGGACGGTCAACAGGTAGAGCTTCCCGTCCGTACCGACGGCCAGGGTGCGGTCCGATTTCAGATACCAGCCGTGCAGCCCGGTCCGGTACCGGCCCCGGCCGTGGTGTGGTCGGGCGGACAGGTTCTGCACGGCGATTCCGTGGTGCCGGGCGGTCGCGACGAAGTCAGCGAGCAGATCCGCGGCCTGCTGGGCCTCGCTGGCCCGGCGGCGCTGCTGGTCGGCCGCGTGGGCGGCGATTGCCTGCCGGCGCTGCCGCGCCCAGTCCTGCTGGTCCCGTTGCCCCACCGGGCCAGCCTACTGTCGACGCCGCCGCCCGGTGCGTACGTACCGTCGCCGATCATCGCCGGACGGGCCGGTGGTGGGGGTTTTTTTGTTTGCCGACCAAACTATTGACACCCTGTCGAGGAGTGTGTGAACGTCTGGAGATCGGCCGGTTGCGGGAGTCGGCAAGCCAGGAGAGGGGGCCTGGGCCACCCCCGGCGGTGGCTTCGTGCCGGGCATCGTCTTCAACGAGACCGAACCCGATCTCGTCTACGCCCGGACCGACATCGGCGGTGCCTACCGCTGGAACGAGGCCGTCCAGTCGCGGATCCCACTACTGGACTGGGTGGGCTGGGACCGCTGGGGCTGGAACGGTGTTCTCAGCCTGGCCACCGACCCGGTGCAGACCAACCGGCTGTACGCGGCAGTCGGCATGTACACCAACGACTGGGACCCGAACAACGGCGCGATCCTGCGCTCCACCGACAGAGGTGACACCTGGCAGGCGACCGAGTTGCCGTTCAAGGTCGGTCCCGGGGGCAGCACCACGCCGGGTTTCCTGGCCGACTGGACAGCGGGCAACGCAGTTCCGGCAGGGGTGAGCTGCGCCACGCACTGAGCCGGGTGGCGGGTCCATGACCAGGGCGGCGTCGATGTCGGTCGACGCCGCCCCGGCGGTCGTGCCGCGGCGGTGCCGGGTCACCGCCGCGGGGTACTGCCGGCCGGCTCGTCCACGTCGACGAACTCGATGCGGGCCTCGTCGGACCGCTCGCCGGGCCGGAGCACCGACCGGGTCATCGCCCCGGCCAGCCAGCCGAGGGCCACTCCGGCGGCCGCCGCACCGGCGAGCCACGCCCACGGCACGGCCCGGCGACGACCAGCGAGCGCGTCGACGGCCGCCCGCGCCCGGTGCCGCGCCTCCGCGCTGGCCGGGCCCATCCGCGCTCCGGTCTCGGTGGCGAGGTTCGAGGTGTGCCGGTGGGCCAGTCGAGCGGCGTCACCGGCGGAGTCGACCGCCGAGACCAGATGCGCCCAGGCCTGGTCGGTGATGCGTTGCGGCTTGCGGCGGTGCTCCATCAGGTTGGTCGCGAACATGCTGCTACCTCCTCCAGCGCCACGGCTGCCGGAAGCGCCCGGCGAGCCGTGGCGCGCTGCGGTTGCCTCCACGTGCCCAGCCCCGGTCGGCGGCAAACCCCCTTGTCGTCGTGCTGTTACGGCTGTCTTCTGTCGTACCGGACCGCTACTGTTGGGATGACAGCCGGCGCCGAGCCGGAGGCCGATGGGTACCCGAGGTTCGTGGTCGGCACCTCAGGCGCCCGTGCCGCAACGAATCGTGCCCCGGGTGTCCGTGCCGTAGCTCAGCGCGCAGGGGGCTATGATGCGGGTTGTCTGATTGTTAGCGATTATTGTGCCCGTCGGATGCGGATCCGGCCCGGCGAAAGCTGGCGGTGATGCCCGCACCGGAATACTCTCGGTCGCGGCCCGCGTACTGACGAGACGCCCGGATGGGCGAGTGGAGGTGCTCGCGTGAGCCTGTCGGTTGTCACATCGACGCTGCCTGGTGCAGTGGTTGAGATTTCACCACAGGGTGAGATCGACGTGGATACCGCGCACGAGGTGCGCGAAGCGGTGCAGGCGGTACTGACCAACGGCCGTCCGACCCGAATCCAGCTGAACATGCGGCTGGTGACGTTCATCGACTCGGTTGGCATCAGCGCAATGGTCGCCGGTTTCCAGGCGGCCGAGGTGAGCGGCATCAAGCTGGTGGTGACCGAGCCGAGCCGGTTCGTGCACCGTCAGTTGTGGGTGACCGGGCTGCTCGGCCTGTTCGGTGCTCCCGAGCCGTACGTCGGTGACGGCGCCGAGCGTGAGGTGCCGCTCTCCTGAGCTCGTGGTGCTCGGTGGCGGCAGGTCGCAGTTCGAACGGCTGATTAGGGTCGTGTTAACACCCGGCGGTAGATCTTGTCGGTAGCGCTGTCCTGCCGGAAAATGATCTATCGTGACATGGTTGCTGGTGGGTACCACCATTCTCCGGCGCTATGTCCTTCTTCGTCCGATCGGTCGCGGTGGGGTGTCGGTTGTCTACCAGGCGATCGACGTCGACTCGGCCCGGCCGTTCGCGGTCAAGTTGCTGGCACCGGCCGCCGCCGGCGACCGACGGGCCAGGGACGACATTCGCCGGGAAGCGTCGTTCACCCAGCGGCTGCGGCATCCCAGTGTGCCCCGCGTCTACGACGTCGGTGAACTGCCGCTACCCGGGGGCGGCACGTCGTCGTATGTCGTCATGGAGCTGATCTGCGGCGAGTCGCTGGCGGACCGGCTGACTGGCGGTCCATTGCCCTGGCCCACCGCGGTCCGCACCGCGGGGACCGCCGCAGACGTGCTGGCGGTGGCTCACCGGCGGGGCGTTGTGCATCGGGATCTCACCGCCGGCAACGTGATGTTGACCCGGTCCGGTGCCAAGATCATTGATTTCGGCCTGGCCCGGTTCGCGGATCCGCCGCCGGCCGGCCGTGCGTCGGGGACGGTGGCTGGCTCCGGCCGACCGGGCGACGACGTCTACTCCCTCGGCGTCTTGCTCTACCACATGCTGACCGGCCGGTTGCCGTACCTGGGGGTCGGCCCGGGGTCGCCGGCGACCGGCGTGCGGACAGGGGCCCTGGCTCCCACTCCGGTGCTGGCCGTCGCCGGGTTGCCGCGTCCCGTGGCCGATCTCTGTCGGGCCTGCATGAGCAAGCGTCCGGAGAACCGACCGACCAGTGTCGAGGCGGCGTTCGCGCTCTGGGACCTGCTCGGCGGCAGCCTCGGCAATAGCGGCTGCGACAGGGCGAGTGGCGGCGTTTTGTCCCAGTTATGTTAGTTGTCGGTCAATCTGGGGAATCGTGCAAAGTATGGCCGATGTCCGGGAAGTGGCTCCGCCGTCGCGGCACGTCCGGCATCGTCGACGGCGAGGACCCTTTCCCGGCGCCGAGCGTCGGGAAAGGGTTCCTCCTCCTTCAGCGGTCAGATCAGCCGATCCGGAACGGCACCCGCAGGGTCGACCGGCCGGTGTCGGCGCTCGTCGCGTCGACCCGAACCGTGGTCGCTGCATTACCGATGGCGTTCCACAGTTCCAGCCGGACGCACCCGTTGCTCATCGCCCGGAACTCTCCTGAGGCGGATCGCAGCCCGGCGCTCTGCCGGTAGGTCTCGGTGCCGGGCACCGGATCGGTGGCGAAGTAGTGGTACGTCTCGGTGCGGCCGTAGCTGCCGGAGCCGGTGAAGTCGTACGACACCCGGGCCTGGATACCCGCACCGACCGAGGTGCCCGCGTCCACCTGGAGGTCGAACGTGGTGGCTGCCGACCGGTACGCACCGGTCAACCCGCAGGCCCGGAAGGTGACCGGGTTGTGCGGCGTACCGTCGTAGTTCGCCCCGCCAGCCGACGGCACCGTGACCGTCGTCGCGTTCGTCCCGGCGGTGTTGCTCAGCACCCCGGCGGACCGCAGGTGGAACAGGTCCGAAGTGACCGGCGGGGTGGTCGGGTCCGGCGTGGGCGAGGCCGGCGGCGTGGGGGGCAGGCTCGGTGACGGGTTCGGGCTGGTCGGGGTGCCGGTGGCGGTGCCGCCGCTCCAGGTGTGCGCCCCGGTGGTGGCGGTCTGGCCGGCCGGCACGGTCATCCGGGTACCGTCGGAGAAGGTGACCGTGACCGGCGACGAGGTGAAGTTGCTCGCCACGTAGGTGCGGGCACCGTTGCGGTCGAACACCGCGTAAAGTGGAGTGTTCGCGGTGACGCCGGTGTCGACCCGACCCAACGCTGCCAGGTTGCGCACCCAGTGGAACGTGTGCGCCCGGCTCTCGCCCTCCTCGACCGGGTAGTTGGGGTTCGCCCGCAGATTGGTCAGGGCGGCGTTGGCGTCGCCGAGCGCCTGGAACGACCAGAGAATGTCCTGCCAGACCGTCGGCGGGCCGCCGTTGTTGGTGACCAGCGCGTTCCAGTTGGTGGCGATGTAGTCCGGCCGGTAGCCGAGGTAGAGCGAGCCACCGGTGACCGGCAGCATGTTGATGCCCTGGATCATCTCCGGCTCGGCGCTGAACCAGGTGGCGTAGGCCCCGCCGTCGCCCCAGACCATGCCCACCGACCGGTGCCCGAAGGAGGCCGGGAAGTTGGTGTCCGAGGAGTCGAACCAGTATTCCTGGATGGCCGCCGATTGAGTGGTGTAGATGTACAGTCCGGCGTCGCGGATCGCGGTGTTGCCGGTGGCCAGGCCCCACTGGATCAGGGCGTTGGCGAAGTTCATCCCCTCCGAGGATGACTCCTGGTTGTTGCCGGCGAAGAACGCTCCGTGCCCGGCGGCCCAGTCATGGCCGGCGTAGATGTCGAAGTCGCGCAGGAACGGGAACATCGGGTCGTTGCGGTCCCAGCTGTTGGCGTCGCGGATCAGCAGGTTGACCATGCCGCCGTACTGGCTGGTCGCCGCCCAGGTGGGGTCGAACTTGGCCAGCGTCGCGGCGGCGGCGATGTAGTAGCCGTAGTGGAAGTGATGGTCGTTGAGATCGGTGTCGGATCCGTACGAGGCGGGGTAGCCGACCAGAGTGCCCCACGCCTGGTCGTAGAAGAACACCCGTTGCGTCTTGCCTGGGCTGGCGGTGAACCAGTCGGTCAGCCGGTTCCGGATGGCGGTGAGCAAATGGTCGCGTTGGGCGGTGCGGCCGAGCTGGTCGGCGATCTCGGCCAGCCGGGCGGCCCGGCCGAGCGCCTTGCCGGTCCAGTAGGTGTCGTTGTCGAAGCCGGCGAGCGGGTCGCCGGACGCGGCCTGGTCCAGGTGCGCGGTGAGCGTGGCGAGGTCGGCACCGACGCTGGTGGCCACCGCTGGGACCTCCGGCAGTACGCCGTGGAAGCGCATCGCGGTCCGGAACGACGTCGCGCCGACCAGGTTGCGCATCGGACCGCGGGCCGACACGTAGGTCTCGGCGATCGGGCTGGCGCCGTCGAGGTGCTTCCACTGGTGCGGGTAGAGGGAGACGACCGTGCCGGTGGCGGAGCCCTCCCGGGCCGTGGTGGTGAAGCTGTAGGTGGCGTCGACCGTGCTGCTGGCCTGGTCGTAGCTCCAGCTGACCCGGGTGCCGGTGACGTGGGCGTGGGCGTACCGGCCGTAGCTGTCCATCAGCGCGGTGCGCCGGGCGGCGCTGGTGCCGGCGCCGGTCGGCAGCAGTGCGACGGAGAAGTAGCCGCGGCCGGCGAGGGTGGAGCTGATCGTGGTCCCGTTGACGGACCAGGTCGCTCCGCTGGGGCCGTAGGCGACGTAGTCGTGGCCGCGCATCGAGAAGCCGACCCGGGTGCCGCTGTGGTGCCAGACCGTCGGGGTGCCGGGGAACGACAGCTCGGCGTTGCCGCCGGTGACCTGGGCGTACACGAACGGCAGACCGTGGCCGACGGTGGCGCGTAGCGTGCGGGCGCCGTCGGACCAGTACGGGCTGACCGTCCAGTCGGTCCAGCCGTCGACCTTGACGTCCGGGGCGTTGAGCCCGGCGACGCCGAGGGTGAACTCTCGCGTGTACGGGTAGTGGTACTCGCCGACGCCGGTCGACGTACCGGAGATCGCCGCCTCGGTGGTGTAGGAGACGCCGAGCCCGCCAGCGGTCGGCTGGAACGACATCGGGTGGGCGTGCAGCGGGTCGGAGTAGGCGCAGTTGTACCGCTTGAACAGCAGCGACGACCACCAGTCGTTGGTCGGCACCGCCCCGGCCGGGGCGGTGCCCGTGACGTACTGCCGGGGGTTGGCGGAGATGTTTCCGCAGGCGGTCGGGGCGGCGGCGCCCGCCGGGCGGGTGGTGGTGTAGCTGCCGGCGCCGACGGTGGCGGCGTCGGCGGTGCGCAGTACGCCGAAGATCAGTCCGGTCGCGGCCAGCGCTGTCACGGTGGTGGCTGCCAGGATCCGGCGCGGCGTACGACCTGTTCGCGCGCCACGGATCGACAGGTTCATGGTGCCTCCGGGTCGGGTCGGGCGCGGTCCACGATCGCGAAAATTCGCGCCCGTCAACGAGTTATTGCCAGGAGGTCATCAGAGATGCGGGCTTCTGTCAATATCCCGACATGAAGTTTCGTGTATTCGGTACGGGGTCGTGGTGGTCTGTTGACAGCCGCGCCGGTGCTGCTGTAAACCTCTCGGTGAGAGCGCTCTCTCTCCTCATGGGCTGCATGTGCTCTGCGTGAGCCGAGTGCGACTGCATGGCGGTAGAGCGCTCTCGCGTGGTCGCCGGTGACCGTCGGCAAATATGCCGATCGGTCTGCCGCTGTTGCGCAAATGACTCCGTACGCTGATTCCGCCGCGAAAAGAAAACGGGGGCGGACGGCCACCGACGTGGCCGTCCGCCCCCGATCGCGGACGTCAGTACACCGACAGGTGTACGTGGTTGGTGTGGTCGCTGGACGGGTCGCCACCCGCACCGCTGTACGTCTTCCAGCCGCTGCTGGGCAGCCAGATCCGCTTGTACCAGATCACGTAGAGCACACCGAGCCGGTCGGCGTTGTTGATGTAGTAGTTCGCCAGGTTGTCGCCGTAGCTCTTGTCACCGCCGGTTGCCACTCCACCGAAGCCGTTGGGCTGGGCGGCGAAGTCACACGCCCGGCCCTTGGGGTGCTCGCCGGAGCTGCCGTTGCGGAAGCAGGACACGTAGCGGGTGAAGCCGGCAGCCTTCGCCTGGTTCAGGGCGTGCAGCGTACGGGGTGTGATGCAGCCGGAGGTGGTGGGGTCGTCGACGTTGCATGACTCGGCCGGCCAGGAGCCGTTCGCGTTGCGTGGTGCCGGAGTCGCCGACGCGCTGGATGACCCGGATCCCGACGACCCGGTGCCGGAGGATCCGGACCCCGACGACCCGGAGCCGGAGGATCCGCTGGCGGCGGCCTGCTCGGCCTCCTCCGCCGCCTGCTGCCTCGCCTGTTCCTCCGCCTGTTCCTCCGCCTGCTTCTCGGCGGCGACCGCGACGGCCAGGGCCCGCTCCGCCTGGTTCCGGCGCTGGTCCATGATGGTGACCTGCTTCTGCTGCTCCCGAATCTCATGCTCGATCGCAGCCTTGGACCTGGTTACCTGGTCACGGGTGCGGTACAGCTCGCGGAGCTGCTTCTCCTCGTTGGCGGTCACCGCGCTCAGCGCCGCCGCCCGGTCGACGAACCCTTCCGGTGAGGTGCTGTTGAGCAACGCGGAGACCGGGCCGAGCCTGCCGTTGCGGTACGCGCGGTCGACGATGTGTCCGACGTTCCTGTTCCGTTGCTCCAGCTCAGCACCGACCGTGGTGAGCTGCTCGGACAGCTTCTTCTGCCGGCCCTTCGAGTGGTTGAGCGCCGCCTTGGCGTCGATCCAGCCCTTGGAGGCCGCATCGAGCTCCTTGCGCAGGCTGTCGGTGCCTCCCTCGTTGTCGACCCGGTCGGGCCGGTTGGCGGGCAGGGCGGCTCCGGCCGGCGAGCCGATCGGGGTGCCGGTGACGGCCATCAGGGCGGCGGTCAACGCCGCCAATAACGCGAATCGGGTTTTTCTGTGGACTGTGCGCGACACTGTGCATTCCTTCCGTCAGCCGCCGACCGGGTTAGCTGACGGGTTCGGGACGGAAGATCCCTACCGCGTGACGCGGATGCACCCCAGGTACGTGGTTCCCCGGCTCGCCGTACGGCGATTAGGCGACGGCCTCCGCGGGCGCCGGAGGGGCGCCGCCCGAGCGGAGACCGGGGCCGAGACTACCGGTTCCTCGGGCTGCCGTCCCGGCATCGATAGGTCTGTTATATCCAGAAAAATCAGAAATATACGTAGATCGTAGTTGTCAACGTCGCGGTAAGGTCACGAAACTTAAGCATCTGCTAATCACCAGTCAGCCGGTCCGCAGGAGTCGGCGGGGGCCAGCGGCTCGATCTGCAGCGTCGCGTGCTCGATACCGAACTCGTCGTGCAGGGCCGCCCGGGCGTCCCGCAGTACCGTGCCGATCTCGGCTGACGGGGTCACGGCCAGGTGTGCCGAGGCCACCTCCATGCCCGGGGTGAGCGTCCAGACATGCAGGTCGTGCACGTCGCAGACGCCCGGCACAGCGGCCAGCCGGCTGCGAACCCGGTCGACCTCGACATGCTCCGGCGCCGCCTGCACCAGGATGCGCAGCGCGGCCCGCGCCAACCGCCAGGTACGCGGCAGGATGAACGCCCCGACACCGACGGCGACCAGCGGGTCCACGTACCACCAGCCGGTGGTGGCGATCACCGTGGCGGCCACCAGCACCCCCACCGAGCCGAGCAGGTCACCGAGCACCTCCAGGTAGGCGCCCCGTACGTTGAGGCTCTCCCTGGCCCCCTGGCGCAGCAGGGCGAAGGCGACGATGTTGGCGAGCAGTCCGGCGATCGCCACCACCAGCATCGGGCCGACCATCACCGGCTCCGGATCGGCGAACCGGCGAGCCGCCTCCACCAGAACGTAGAGTGCGACCCCGGCGAGCAGTACGGCGTTCGCCAGCGCGGCGAGCACCTCGAGGCGGTAGAGGCCGAAGGTGCGCTGCGGCTCCCCGGTCGGTCGTCGGGTCGCGGCGATCGCCGCGAGCGCCATACCGATGCCGAGTACGTCGGTGAACATGTGCCCGGCGTCGGACAGCAGTGCCAGGGAGCCGGTCGCCAGCGCGGTGACGGCCTCGACGACCATGAAGACCGCCAGCAGGGCGAAGGCGGCCCAGAGGCACCCGTAGTGTCGCTGGCCGGTGCTCCCGGCACAGTGATCGTGTCCGACTCCCACGCCTGCCACCCTCCGTTGCCCGGCGTCTCGTCGGCAGACTAATGCTCACATGGCAATATGTGCAATCGACTCCTGGTCGAGGTCGATGGTGACCAGCCGCTGGGTCGCCCGGGAGAGCGCGACGTAGAGCGTGCGCACCCCGGCCTCGGACTCGGCGCGGATCTCCTCGCCGGCCACCAGCACCACCGCGTCGTACTCCATGCCCTTCGCCTGCAGGCTCGACACCACCTGCAGCCGCGAGGTCGCCAACCCGCCGAGCCAGCCGGCGACCTCGTCGCGCCGGGTCACCGGGGCGATGACGCCGACCGTCCCCTCCACCGCCGCCAGCATCTCGGCGGTCGCGGCGCGGACGGCGGCCGGCAGCGCCGCCGCGGAGACCCGGTCCCGGCGCGGTGCCACCCCGGTCGCCCGGACCGCCGTCGGCAACGGGGCGTCCGGGGCGACCTCGCGGATCGCCCCGGCGGCCAGTTCGAAGATCTCCGCTGGGTTGCGGTAGTTCGTGGTCAGCTGGAACTCCCGCTGCGGTCGCCGCCCCAACGCGCGGTCCCGGGCCTGGGCGAGCTCGGCCGGATCCCCGGTCCACGCGGTCTGTGCCGGATCCCCGACCACCGTCCAGGAGGCCAGCCGGCCCCGGCGCCCGACCATCCGCCACTGCATCGGCGACACGTCCTGCGCCTCGTCGACCACCACGTGGGCGTACTCCCGGTAGTCGGCCGGCCGCTCCCGGGCGGTGACGCGGGCTGCCCGCTCCCGGTCGGCGAAGGTCGTCACCTCACGTACCCCGCCGGCCACCCGGAACGGATCCCGGTGCTTGCGGCGGGGCTGCGGCGGCCGGCCGAGCAGTTCGTCCAACTCGTCCAGCAGCGCCACGTCCGCGATCGTCGGTCCGTGGTCCACCAGGTCACCGAAGGCGTCGGACAGCACCGTGATCTCGGCCGGGTCGAGCACGCCTCGCGCGTACCGATGCAGCCGGCCCGGCCGGGCCAGCCAGCCCAGCACATGTCGCGGCAGCAGCCGGGGCCACCAGGCCCGCAGGAAGTCCCGGAAATCGTCCCGGTCCGACAACTCGTCCTCGAACTCGGCCTGGCCGGGCAGCCGGGCCGGGGCCACCAACTGCCGGGCCTGCGCCCACAGCGCCTCGAACAACCCGTCGATACCGGCCCGCCGGACCTCGTTGCGCCGGGCACCCCGGGGCAGCGCCCGGGCCCGGATGCCGTCCAGCTCCGGGCCGCGTAGCCGCAGCAACTGCCCCCGGTAGAGCAGACGTAGCTCGGTCGGCCCGTCCGGTACCGCGTCACGTACCGCCCGTTCCAGCACCCGCCGCATCCGTAGCGACCCCTTCAGCACGGCGACCGCCGCCGGATCCGTCCGGGTCGCCGACACCCCCGGCAGCAGCGACCCCAGCGACCTCAGGGTGGCGCTGTCCTCACCCAGGGCCGGCAGCACCGCGGCGATGTACTCGACGAAGACCCCGGTCGGGCCGACGACCAGGATGCCGCCGCCGGCGAACCGGCTCCGGTCCGAATAGAGCAGGTACGCCGCCCGGTGCAGCGCGACCGCGGTCTTGCCGGTGCCGGGGCCGCCCGAGACGATCGTCACCCCGGTGGCGGGCGACCGGATCGCCTGGTCCTGCTCCTGCTGGATGGTGGCCACGATGTCGCGCATCCCACGTCCCTTGGCCCGGGCCAGGGTGGCCAGCAGCGCACCGTCGCCGACCACCCGCATCCCGGCCGGCGCGGCCGCCGGATCCAGCAGGTCGTCGGAGACGCCGGTGACCCGCTCGCCCCGGGACTGGATGGTGCGCCGCCGCACCACGCCCTGCGGTCGGGCCGGCGTCGCCTGGTAGAACGCGGCGGCGGCCGGGGCGCGCCAGTCGACCAGCAGCGGCTCGGCCCGCTCGCCGCGCACCCCGAGCCGACCCACGTACAGCACCGCGCCGTCGCGTAGATCGAGCCGGCCGAACACCAGCCCTTCGTGCTCGGCGTCGAGCAGATGCCGCCGCCGGGCCGCGTGGAAGACCATCGCGTCGCGCTCCACCAGGGCGCCGACGTTGCCCACCCGGGCAAGGCGGTAGCCGTCCCGCTCGGCGCGTACCGCGTCCTGGCGTAGCTGCGCCAACCGGGCGTACACCCGGTCGACGTGCCGCTGCTCGGCGGCGATCTCCTGGTCCAGCGTGGTGGCGTCGGTCAACGCTGCGGCTCCTGGGCGAGGGCGGGCCAGCCGGGGCAGGGCGGCCGGTCCGCCGGCGGACGGTCACGGCGCCGGGCGGCGACGACGGAGCGTGGTGCCCCCGTCAGATGGTCCGACCCGGCAGCCTTACGACGTTACCGTCCGCGCGCCAACCCGGCGCCGGCTCCCAGGGCGCCGGCGAACCTCGATCCGCCTCAGCAGGGGGCCGCCCGGCGAAGGTGGTCACCAGGTACGGCCGCCCTGCCGAGCACCTCGACGAGGGCGGCCGGCACCCGGTCCGGTCGTTGCCGCTCGACCGCCCGCGCAGCACCGCTCCGTCCGGCAGCCGGACGCTGAACTCCTGAGGCCTGCCCACCGAGTCACCTCCGCCCGTGTCGCTGGCGGTCCCGACTGGGACGTACCCCGGTAGGTCGGATCTGGAACCAGCACGGTGAGAAGACTCGCAACTGCCTTCCCGACCGGCCAGTAGCACGCCACGCTGCAACCATGTCGTCACCGTCGTTCCCGATGCCGGATTCCCGGGCACCGCGTCCGTCCGGCCCGCCACCACCCGATCACCCCGGCCCGGCCGAGGCGCTGGCCGAGCTGCTGGCCGGCAACCAGCGCTTCGTCACCGGACGACCACGGCACGGTCACGACGTGTCGGCAGCTGCCGCCAGCGCGGCGCTCGGCGAGCAGTATCCGATCGCGTTCGTGCTCGGTTGCATCGACTCGCGGGTGCCACTGGAAGCAATCTTCGACCAGAACTTCGGCTCGATCTGCGTCGGGCGGTCCGGCGCCCAGGTGCTGGACCAGGCGATCATCGGGTCGATCGAGTTCGCCGTCGGCGCGTTGGGTGTGCCGTTGGTCATCGTGCTCGGACACGAGCGGTGCGGGGCGGTGGCATCGACCATCAGCGCGCAACGCACGGGTAGCCGCCCGACCGGCAGCATCGGGTACCTGGTCGAGCAGATCGCTCCGGCGGTGACCGAGGTCGGTGTCGGGCACCCGGACGTGCAGCCCCTCGCGGTACGGGCCCACGTGCGGCGGACCGTGCAGCGGCTCCGGCAGGTGGAGTTGCTCGCCGCGGCGCTCGCGGACGGGCGGATCGACGTCACCGGCGGGGTCTACGACCTCGGAAACGGCCAGGTGGAACTGCTCAACTGAGCAGCGCGGCCGCCAACACCAGCGACGGAAACGGCCCCGTCGGGCGTGCCGCCCGGCGGGGCCGGTCCAGGTCCGGGTCGTCGTCGATCCGTCAGATCATGCTCAGGCCTCGAAGACCCCGGCCTCGACGAGCCGCTTCTCGGTCAGCTCCCAGCCGTGACCCGGGTGGGCGGCCGCCAGCGCGTTGATCTCCAACCGGATCTTCGCGGCGTGGCCGGCACCGGCCAGCGACCGGATCTCCTCCACGAACGCGTCCGAGTCGGTCCGCAGGTGAGCGGTCTTCCCGTTGGTGAGGTTGCGGACATAGGCGTGCTTGCCGCCGTTGAGCGGGATCAGGTACTTGAACTCGCCGAGGACGCTCAGGGCACCACCCTGACCGGCCTGGCCGGCGCGGACTGACGCGCGCGCGGTCTTGGAGGTGTTGCTCGCCACGGGGGGACTCCCTTGCAGGACTGACGGTACGGACAGGACTGGCGGTACTGGCAAAGCTGGTGGTACTGGCAACACTGGTGATACGGACGGAACTGGCGGTACGACGGATCACACGAACGGGTTCGCCGGGTGTCGGGCATACGCCGCCCTCATCTTACCGGACGGCCGGCCGCAGACCGGCTGGCCACCTCGATCTCGGCCCTGGCTTCCGGCCGACCAGCAGGGACAACGACGCACCCGTGGCTGTCATTCCCAGCGGCGGAGCGGACCCGGGAGCCGGGCGGCGACAATTTTTCGACCAGTTTGCCGATTCACTGGCGCACCACCCGTCACAACAGTCATCATTGGTCACACCGCCCGGTGGTCGAGGTCGTAGGGGAAGACGCACCTCGCTCTCCGGGAGGTCACCGTGCCAACGCGTGGCGTCGTATACGTCCACTCGACCCCGCTCGCCGTGTGCCCTCACGTCGAATGGGCGATATCGCGCGTCCTCGTCGCGCCGGTCAACCTGCACTGGACCGCTCAGCCGCTCGATCCGAACGGCCGGCGTGCCGAGTGCAGCTGGACCGGTCGGGCGGGGACCGGGGCTGAGCTGGCCGCTGCCCTACGGCAGTGGCCGATGACCCGTTTCGAAGTCACCGAGGAACCCAGCCCGGGCGCCGACGGCGAGCGGTTCATGCACGTACCCGGTCGCGGCCTGTTCCGGGCCACTATCGGGGCAGCCGGTGACATCCAGCTCGGTGAGGACCGGATCCGGGCGATCATTGCGGCGTCGCCGGCTCCCGAAGCGATTGCGCACGCCCTCGACAAGGCGATGGGCACCGCCTGGGACACCGAACTCGAGCCGTACCGGCACGCCGGTGAAGGAGCGCCGGTGACCCTGCTCACCCGGGTGGGCTGATCCGGGTCACCCGGGTGGGCTGATCCGGCCGGGTGAGCCGGGCGCGGAAGCTGCGCCAGCCGGGCACGGGTTGCCGCCGCGACCGTAGCCTGATGGGATGGCCGGTGTGCTCCCCTCACCCCGCGTAACAATCGCCTCCGTTCTGCTGGCCGTCCTCGGCGTCACGAGCGGCTGCGCCGGACCCGGCGACCGTCCTGAAGCCAGCACTCCCAGCAGCCCGGAAGGCCCTTCCAGCGAGCCGAAAGCCAGCCCTGCCGCATCGCCGGCCGCCCGGTTGGTCGCGACTCTCAGTGACGAGGACCTGGTCGGTCAGGTGCTGATGCCGTACGCGTACGGAGCGTCCGCGACCGAGGTCTCACCGGGGTCGGCGGCCGGTAACCAGCAGCTCGCCGGAGTCGACACGCCGGCCGAGATGATCGACCGTTACCGGGTCGGCGGCCTGATCCTGGTCGGCTTCTCGGCCGACGACCCGACCGGCAGCAACCAACCCACCACCAACGTCGACAGCACCACCCAGGTGCGGGAGCTGACCACCGGGCTGCAGGACGCCGCCGGGCGGTTGCCCGCCGCCGCGCTGCCCGACGGCGTCGGCGAGCTGCCACTGCTGATCGGCACCGACCAGGAGTTCGGCATCGTCACCCGGATCAACCAGGGGGTGACGTTGCTGCCCAGCGCGATGGCGGCCGGTGCGGCCGGGCAGCCGGAGCTGACCGAGGCGGCCTGGCGGGCGGCCGGTACCGAACTCGCGGCGCTCGGCGTCAACGTCGACTTCGCACCGGTCGCCGACGTCCTCGGGGTGAACAGCACGGTGATCGGCTCCCGGTCGTACGGCGCCGACCCGGACGCGGCGGCCGGACAGGTCGCCGCCGCCGTCCGTGGCCTGCAGACGGCCGGCGTCGCGGCCACCCTCAAGCACTTTCCGGGGCATGGCCACACCGCTGTCGACTCCCACGGCGACCTGCCCGTGCTCGACCAGGACCGGAACGCTCTCGCCGCCGCCGACCTGCCGCCGTTCGTGGCCGGCATCGACGCCGGCGCCGGCCTGGTGATGTCCGGACACCTGGACGTCGCCGCGGTCGACCCAGGGGTGGCGGCGACGTTCTCCCGCAAGGTCCTCACCGACCTGCTCCGCGGCGAACTCGGCTTCGACGGGGTGGTGGTCACCGACGGGATGAACATGGCTCCGGCCCGCGCGTTGTCGCCCGGCGACGCGGCCGTCGCGGCGATCAACGCCGGTAACGACCTGATCCTCATGCCGCCGGACGTGACGGCCGCGTACGAGGGTCTGCTCGCCGCGCTGCTCGACGGGTCACTGCCCCGGGCGCGACTCGTGCAGGCGGTCACCCGGGTGCTGACCCTCAAACAGCGGCTCGCCGAGGAGACCACCCCGCCGATGACGGTGCTCGGCGCCGAAGACCACTACGCCGCCGCGCGGCGGTTGGCCGCTGCCGCCGTCACCCAGGTGCGTGGGGACTGCGCCGGGGTCGACGGGCCGGTGACCGTCACCGCCTCGGGTGGCCGGGAGCGTACCCGGGCGCTGTTGATCGAGGAGCTGCGCGCCGCCGGGGCCGAGGTGGTCGGCCAGGGCGGTACGGTCGTGCACCTGGTCGGCTACGGCGACGGCCCGTCCGACCTGAACGTCAACGCAGCGGTGACCGTTGCCATGGACACCCCGTACCTGCTCGCCGAGGCCCGGTCCGCGACGCTGCTGGCCACCTACTCGTCGAGCCCGGCGGCGATGTCCGCGCTGGCCGACGTGCTGCGGGGTGCCGTACCGGCACCCGGCCGGTTGCCGGTGCCGGTGTCCGGCCTGCCTGCCACCAGTTGCACCGGGTGACCACGCGCGTCGACCAGACGCCGACGGCGCTCCGGCCCGGCCGGGCCGGAGCGCCGTCGGCAGGGCCGGAGCCCTGTCTGTTGTCGTCGTGACCCGGTCGGCTCTCAGACCCGGGTGAAGACGAGCGCGACGTTGTGTCCGCCGAAGCCGAACGAGTTGTTCAACGCGGCGGGTACGTCCATCGGTCGGGCCTTCTGCGCTGCCACGTCGAGGTCGAGCTGGTCGTCCGGGTCGTCCAGGTTGATCGTCGGCGGGACGACGCTGTCGCGGATCGCCAGGATGGTGGCGATCGACTCCAGCGCGCCGGCCGCGCCCAGCAGATGGCCGGACATCGACTTGGTCGCGGTCAGCACCGGGTGGTCGCCGATCGCCTCGCGCAGCGCCACCAGCTCGGCGAGGTCGCCGGCCGGGGTCGAGGTGGCGTGCGCGTTGACGTGCACGATGTCGCCGCCGGACACCCCGGAGTCGGCGAGGGCCAGCCGGATCGCCCGGGCCGCGCCGAGCCCTTCGGGATGCGGCTGCACCATGTCGTAGCCGTCGGAGGTGAGCCCGGCGCCGGCGAGCCGGGCGTACACCCGGGCGCCGCGGGCCGCCGCGTGCTCGGCCCGTTCCAGCACCACGACGCCGGCACCCTCACCGAGGACGAACCCGTCGCGGCCCTTGTCCCACGGTCGCGACGCCCGTTCCGGGTCGTCGTTGCGGGTGGACATGGCCCGCATCGCGGCGAAACCGGCGATCGGCAGGCCGTGTACCACGGCCTCGGTGCCACCGGCCATCACCAGGTCGGCCCGGCCGGCCCGGATCATGTCCAGGCCGAGCGCGATCGCCTCCGCGCCGGTCGCGCAGGCGCTGGCGACCGAGTGGACGCCGGCCTGCGCGCCGAACTCCAACCCGACCCAGGCGGCCGGGCCGTTGGGCATCAGCATCGGTACGGTGTGCGGCGACACCCGGCGCGGCCCGGAGGCTTCCAGGATGTCGTCCTGGGCGAGCAGGGTGAGTGCGCCGCCGATGCCGGAACCGATGCTGACGCCGAGCCGTTCCCGGTCGACGCCGGCGTCGCCCAGCCCAGCGTCCGTCCACGCCTCACCTGCGGCGATCAGCGCGATCGCCTCGGATCGGTCCAGCCGGCGCAGCTTGACCCGGTCCAACCGTTCGGCGGGTTCGGACGCCAACTCGGCGGCGATCCGGACCGGCAGCTGCGCGGCCCAGTCGTGGGTGAGCTTGTCGACTCCGGACTTGCCGTTGAGCATGGCATCCCAGGTCGCCGCGACGTCCCCGCCGAGCGGGGTCGTCGCGCCGAGCCCGGTGACGACGACGTCGACCATCGTCACGCCTGCGTCTCGATGTAGGCGACCGCGTCGCCGACGGTCTTGAGGTTCTGCACCTCGTTGTCCGGGATCTTCACGCCGAACTTCTCCTCGGCGGCCACCACGACCTCGACCATGGAGAGCGAGTCGACGTCCAGGTCATCGGTGAACGACTTGTCGCCGGCCACGTCGTCCGGGTTGACCCCGGCGACCTCTTCGAGGATCTCGGCGAGGCCAGCGGTGATCTCGTCACGGGTCATGGGTTTCTACTTTCCTCTCGGTTGAACCAATGATGCCTGCCGGGTCGGCGGGCGGCCCCGCTCCACCTCGGAGCGGGCGGTAGGAGCTTACGGGCAGCGGACGACCTGCCCGGCGTAGGTGAGTCCACCGCCGAAGCCGAACAGCAGCACCGGGGCGCCGGACGGGATCTCCCGCCGCTCGACCAGCTTCGACAGCGCCAACGGCACGCTGGCCGCCGAGGTGTTGCCGGACTCGACGATGTCCTTTGCGACGATCGCGTCGGGCATCCCGAGCCGCTTGGCGATGCCGTCGATGATCCGGGCGTTCGCCTGGTGGGGAACGAAGGCGGCGATCTCCGTCGGGTCGACCCCGGCGCGCTCGCAGGCCTGCAGGGCCAACGGGGCAAGCGCGGTGGTCGCCCACCGGAACACCGACTGACCCTCCTGCTCGATGTACGGCCGCCAGCCCTCGATGCGTACCGCGTCGCTCTTGTCCGGGACCGAGCCCCAGACCACCGGTCCGATCCCGGCCGGCTCGTTGCCGCCGGTGGCGGTGACCACCGCGGCGCCGGCGCCGTCACCGAAGATGATGCAGGTGGAGCGGTCGGTCCAGTTGGTGAAATCGGAGAGCTTCTCCGCGCCGATGACCAGGGCGTTGCGTGCGGCACCGGCCCGTACGGCGTGGTCGACGGTGCCGAGCGCGTAGCTGAAGCCCGAACAGGCGGTGTTGATGTCGTACGCACCCGGGGCGGCGATGCCGAGCCGGGCCGCGACCCGGCAGGCGACGTTCGGGCTGCGGTCGATGGCGGTGCAGGTCGCCACCACCACCAGGTCGATGTCGGCCGCGGTCAGGCCGGCGTTGGCCAGCGCCTTCTCGGCCGCCGCCGAGGCCATGTCGGCGACGGTCTCCGAGTCGGCGATTCGGCGGGTGACGACACCGACACGGTCCCGGATCCAGGCGTCGTTGGTATTCACCAGTTGGGCGAGTTCGTCGTTGGTGACCACCCGGGAGGGCTGGTAGTGCCCGAGTGCCACGATCTGTGATCCGGTCATGTTGCTGCCTTTCCCGGCGCGCTGTCGGGGGTGCGCGCTCACAGTGCGGAACCGCTGATCCGGGCCAGCGGCTGGCCCGGTGCGACCGGGTCGTCGTGGTGGGCGAGCCATTCGGTGAGCACGCCGGCGTCGTGCGCGGCGACCTCGACCGGACCCTGCCGGGTGGTGACGTGTCCGATGATCTGACCGCCGGTGAGCGGATCGCCCTCGGCGAGTCCGGCAGCCGGTTCGAAGGTGCCGGCGCTGGCCGACACGACGACCCGGAACTGCCTGGTGGGCTCGGAACTGGGGGCCATCCCGTGTCGGGCGATCAACGCCCGCGCCGCAGGCAGGTCGTCCGGGGTCTTCACGGTGACGATCTCCGGCACGCCACGGTCCTTGAACTCCCGCTTGACCAGACCGGCGAGGGTGCCGGCCGGTGGCAGCTCCAGTACTCCGGTGACACCGAGATTCGCCAGGGTGTGCATGCACAGGTCCCAGCGCACCGGTGCGGTCACCTGCCGGACGAGGCGTTGCAGCAGCTCCCGGCCGTGGTTGACGGCATCGCCATCCAGGTTGGACAGCAGGATCCGGTTGGGGTCGGCCGGGATGATCCCGGCGGCGACGCTCGCGAGCGCCTGCTCGGCCGGGGCCATGTACGGGGTGTGGAACGCCCCGGCTACCTGCAGCGTCGCCACCCGGGCCCGGGCCGGCGGCTCGGCGACGAACTTCTCCAGCTGGCCGGTGGCTCCGGCCACCACGATCTGACCGGCTCCGTTGTGGTTCGCCGGGTGTAGTCCGTGGCGGTCGATCGCGGCCAGCACCTCGTCCCGGTCGCCGCCGAGTACGGCGGCCATCCCGGAGGGTTCCAGCGCGCACGCGGCGGCCATTTCCCGGCCCCGGACCGCGGCCAGCGTGATGGCCGACTCGGCGGGCAGCACCCCGGCCAGCGATGCAGCGGCGAGTTCGCCGACGCTGTGACCGGCGACGACGGCGACGTCGTAGAGCCCGCCCCGGCGGTGCCCGGCCGGTGATCCGCCAGGCAGGTGCTCGGCGGCGAGCAGGGCCGCGGCGACCAGCAGCGGCTGGGTGCGAGCGGTGTCCTTGATCTCGTCGGCGTCGGCGGTGGTGCCGAGGTGCACCAGGTCGACCCCGGCGAGCGCGGACCACCACCGCAGACGGGCCTCGGCGCCGGGCAGGTCGAGCCACGGGGTGAGGAAGCCGGGCTTCTGGGACCCCTGGCCGGGGGAGAGAACAGCGAGCACGGCTATGACTCTTCCTGATACCCACGGGTCACTTGGGTGCGCTGAGATACCAATCCGCACTACCGTCGTTGGAGGATTCCTACAAAGATCGTCGGATGTGCACGTCTTTTGCCCGCACATGTTGCTTTGGAAGTGCGTTCAGTCGGGCGAGGCCCGCAACAGCGGCGGGGGATCCAACCGGCCGATCGCCAGGGCCATCTGCAGCGCGTACGCGTCGCGGGCGGCGAACGGCGACAGTCCGGTCACTTCACCGATGCGCCGCAGTCGGTAACGCACCGTGTTCGGGTGGACGAACAGTGCCCGCGCGGTCGCCTCCAGCACGGCCCCGGCGGCGAAGAACGCGTCCAGGGTCTCCAGCAGCTCCCCGCCGGCACGGACCAGGGTCCCGTACACGTCGCGGCGCAGCCGACGGCGGGCCTCGGGATCACCGGCGAGGGCCCGCTCCGGCAGCAGATCGGTCGCCGCGACCGGGCGGGGCGCCGCCGGCCAGGCCGGTGCCGCCCGGTACCCGGCCAGCGCTGCCCGGGCCGACTCGGTCGCCTCGTCCAGGCTGGCCACCATCGGCCCGACCACCACCGGGCCGGCGCCGAACGCGTCCAGCAGTTTGCCGGTCGCCGCCGCCGGATCGGCCGCGCCGCCCAGTACCACCACCAGCCGGTCGTTGTGCACCCCGCCGATCGTCTCCACCCCGATCCGCCTGGCTGCCCGGTAGACGATCTGCAGGACCGCGGTGACCTCGCCGCCCGGGGACCGCCCGACCACCACCGACACCGGCGAGGCATCGGTCCAGCCCAGCGCGGCGGCCCTGCTGGCCAGCACGTCCGACGAGTCGCCGCGCAGCAGGGCGTCGACCAGCAGCGCCTGCAGCCGGGCATCCCACGCGCCGCGCGACTCCGCCGCCCGCGCGTACACCCGGGCGGCGGCGAAGGCGATCTCCCGGGAGAACCGCAGCACCGCCTCGCGTAGCAGCGACTCCTCGCCGGTCGCCGCCAGGTGCGGCACCTGCGCCTCGACCACGTCGATGGTGACCTTGATCAGGGCGACCGTGTGCTGCAGGCTGATCGACCGGGCCAGCGCCCGCGGCGCGGCGGCGAAGACCTCGTCGGAGACCTCCTGCGGGCTGCCGCTCGCGCCGCCACCGTCGCGCAGCCACTCCACCAGGGACCGTACGCCGGCCTGAGCGATCAGCATCACCCAGGAACGCTGGTCGGCGGGCAGCTCACGGAACCAGGGCAGGGTCTCGTCCATCCGGGCCACGCTCGCGGTCGCCAGCGCCCCGGCCGACCGCTCGATACGACGCAGGGTCGCGGTGAGCCCGGCGTCGTTGCGCTTGGTCGCCACCCCGTCAGGGTGTCACGGCCAGCGGGCAGGACCGCGCCGACCGTGCCAACATGTGCGGATGATCGCCCGCCCGCCGCTGGTCGTACCGCTGCTGGCCCTGCTCGCCCTCGCGGCGCTGACCATCGGTCTGGTGGTGGATCCCGCGTTGGTCGCCCGGCTGGACGCCCCGGTGACCGACGGGCTGCGGGCCTACGCCGCCGACCGGCCGACGCTGGTGGCGGTCCTGCGGATCGCCACCGACCTGGCGGCGACGATGCCGTTCCTGGCCGCCGGTGCCGCCGCGACCACCCTGTTCGCCGTGCGCCGGGACCGGCCCCGGGCCTGGTTCTGCGCGACGGTGACCGTCGCGGCCCCGGTCAGCTGGATGCTGGGACAGTGGCTGCTGCACCGACCCCGCCCGGTGGACGGCTTCGTGACCATCGCCGCCAACGGGTTCCCCAGCGGGCACACCACCAACGCCGCCGCTGCGGCGTTCGCGGTCGTCCTGCTGGTCTGGCCCGGGGTACGGCGTACCGGGCGGTTGCTGGTGGTGGTGCTCGCCGGAGCCGGCGCGCTGTTCATCGCGGCGACCCGGCTGGTGCTGCTCGCGCACTGGCCGGTCGACGTGATCGGCGGCGCCCTGGTGGCGGTGACGGTGGTGGCGCTGGCCGCCCGCCTGTGGTCACCGCGGGCGGGGGGGCCGGCGGCGGCCGGCCCGGTACCTGGCAAGGTGTCGTCTCGGGACGGCTCGTGTGAGGTGAGGAGTTCGTGATGGCGTACCTGGGGGCTGGCCACAGCGGCGGCGTCGGGCGGGACCATGGCGTCGGGCGGGACCATCCGGGGGAGCGGGACCAGCTGTCACTCGGCCGGACGTTGACCGGGCAGGGAACCGACCGGGGCGGTTCGGCCGACCCGCAGCCGGTGTCGACCTGCTGCGCGGGGCAACGGGGATGGGCTGGCGCGCATCGCCATCTCGGGGTCCGGCCGAGTTCCCGGGTGGTACGTCGGGAACGCCCGCCGCACCGCTGGTGCTGACACCGCCCGACCGCTCCGGTCACCCGTGCGGCCGGGCCGGTCACCTGGTCCGGCGGCGTACCAGCAGGGCGATCCCCGCGATCCCCAGGGTGATGCCGACCACCACGGCGGCGTTGAGCACCATGACCTGACGCAGGTCGGTGAGCATCTGGTCGATGTCCTCGCCCGGGTTGAGCGCGTCCTCCGGAATCACCCGTTCACCACCGCCGATGCCACCGCTGATGCTGTCCGGGCGGGCCGGCAGCGGTGCGCCGGCCGCTCGCAGCGTCTCGGACATCGTCAGCCGGCCGAAGAACCAGCCGGCTGCGGTCTTGCCGTCACCAGGCTGCTCCGCCGGTCGAAACGCGCGCGGGCCTCCCTTGGCCAGCGGATACAGCTCGTAGGTGCGATGTGGCTCGTCCGCCACCATGACCACGACCAGGTACTTCGGGCCGAGGTCACCCGGCTCCGGGGAACTGGTCTGGCCCGGTCCGGTGAGCCAACTGACCTGGCTGAGCACCGCCGCGAACAACTCGGCGTCGGCGTCGGCGTGCACGGCGAGCGGCTCCGGCAGGTCGTCACCTTCGATGGTGACGGTCGTTGGTGCAGGTGGTGCCGCGTACACCCGGTTCGCCGCCAGGATGGACGTGCCGAATGCCAGGAGCAGCGCACCGGCCGCTAGGAGACGGCTGGCTGCCCGCTGTCCCATGGTCAACTCCCTCGCCCCGCGGAGGTCAGGTCCTAGTCGATGTGCGTACTACCCGATGGCGGCCCGACGTAATCAGCGGCGGGCGTGGTCGCGGACCCTCACTGTGAGAGACTCCGCACGACTCTGGACGGTTGCACCCGCTGGACGGATTTTTCGGGAACCATCGACGACCGGTGACCGACCAACCAGGGAGGTCGGCCGATGACGGCCCGGCGCGTCGTCTGGCGACCGATCGTATCCGGCGATCGCAACAGGTGGGGGACAGGGTGGTACGCGTACCAGGGGTGTTGCTCGCGGTGTTCGTCGGGCTGCTCGCGGTGCTGTTCGGGACATCGCCGGCCCAGGCGCACAACGTGCTGACCGGGAGCGATCCGGCCGACGGTGCGGAGCTCGCGCAGGCCCCCGAGACGGTCCGACTCACCTTTCTGGCCAACCTCAGCCAGGAGCAGACCGAACTGAGCGTGACCGGTCCGGATGGCGCTGCGGCGTCCACCGGGGCGCCCGTGGTGGACGGCAAGGCGGTGAGCGTGCCGTTCCGTCCCGGACCCGCCGGAGAATACACAGTGGACTACAACGTGTTGTCCGCCGACGGACACTGGGTAAAGGGTGCGTTCGCCTTCACGTTGACGGTCGGTGTCGAGCCGACCGCTGATCCGTCACCGACCGCTCAGCCGTCACCGACCGGGGCACCCAGCCCCACCGCCGCCGAACCGACACCGGAGGCGACCCCGGCACCGACGCCGCAGGCCACCAGTTCCACCGAGTCGACCCCATGGTGGCCGTGGCTGGTCGGTGCCGTCGTCCTGCTGGTCGCGGTGGCGGCCGGAGCGTTCTTCGTCCGCCGCCGTACCACCTGACCGGACCGTCGCGACGTCAGCCGAGCCGGGCGCGGGCGTTGCGCAGCCGACGCAACGTGCGCTCCGACCCGAGGACCTCCAACGACTCGAACAGCGGCAGCCCGACGGACCGGCCGGTCACCGCGACCCGTACCGGTGCCTGGGCCTTGCCGAGCTTGAGGCCACGCTCGGCGCCGACCTGCTCCAGCGCTGCTTTCAGTGGCTCGGCGGACCAGTCCGGCAGCGCCGCGAACGCGGCGATCGTCGCGTCCAGCAAGTCGGCTGCGCCAGCCTTCATCGCCTTCGCCCACGCGGCGTCGTCGATTACCGGGACGTCGAGGAAGAGGAAATCGACGTTGGTGACGATTTCGCTGAGTACCGCGATCCTGGTCTGGGCGAGCGGGGCGACCGCCGCGAACGTCGTCGGGTCGTAGTCGGCCGCCCGCCACGGCGGCGGCGCGATACCGCTGCCGGTCGGCGCCGGCGTCGACGGCGTCCCGGTCAGCCAGGGCTGACAGGCGGCGATGAAGTCCTCGACCGGTAGCGCCCGGATGTACTCACCGTTGAAGGCGCGTAGTTTGCGCTCGTCGAAAAAGGCCGGGGACGGGTTCACCGCCTCCAGTCGGAACTCCTCCTCGATCACCGACCAGGGCACGATCTCCCGGTCGTTACTCGGCGCCCAGCCGAGCAGCATCAGATAGTTGCGCATCGCGTCGGCGAGGTACCCCTCGTCGCGGTACGCCTCCAGCGCCACCTTGTCACGGCGCTTGGACAGTTTCTGACGTTTCTCGTTGACGACCACCGGTACGTGTGCCCAGACCGGTGGCTTGACCCCGAGCGCTGCCCAGAGCAGCTGCTGTTTCGGGGTGTTCGGCAGGTGCTCCTCGGCGCGGATCACGTGGGTGATCCCCTGGGAGATGTCGTCGACCACGTTGGCCAGCAGGAAAACCGGCGAGCCGTCGCCCCGGGCGATGACGAAGTCCTCGATCAACTGGTTCTCGAACGTCGGCTCGCCGCGGATCAGGTCGGCGACCGTGGTGCTGCCGGTGTCCGGAGTGCGGAAGCGCAGGGCCCGTCCGGCGCCGGCGTCGAGACCCCGGTCGCGGCAGAACCCGTCGTACCCGCGGTACTCGCTGCCGGTGCGGGCCTGCACATCGGCGCGGGCGCAGTCGCAGTAGTAGGCACGCCCGGACTGGTGGAGCCGGTCGGCCGCCGCGCGGTGCTCGCCGGCGTTGGCCGACTGGAAGTACGGCCCCTCGTACGAACCACGACGGATGCCGATCCAGTCCAGCGCGCTGAGGATCCCCTCGATCCACTCGGGGCGGTTGCGGGCCGCGTCGGTGTCCTCCACCCGTAGTACGAACACGCCCCCGTGCTGCTTGGCGTAGATCCAGTTCTGCAGTGCTGAACGGGCACCGCCGACGTGGAACATGCCGGTGGGGGATGGGGCGAAGCGTACGCGTACCGTCACGGCCCCAGCCTACGGGCGGCCGATCCCCGCCCGACGGTCAGGTCCGGTGGCGCCCGGGGTGAACAGCGAAGTCTGCACCTTTTGCCGAGAATGTGCTTTAGGCTGCGCCTGTCAGGACGAGCAGGCAGAGACAGGCAGGCAGATGATCCTCATCGAACGCAGCGGGCGGGCGGAGGCCCCGATCGACACCGTCTGGGAGGTGGTCGGGCAGGCCGCGTTGCTGCCCGACTGGCTCGCCGGTGTCCGCCAGGCCGAGGTGATCGGCGGCGACATCCGCCGGATGCGGGTGCACACGGCGGACGGCGCGGCCGCCGACGCCGAGGTCATCGAGCTCCAGCCGCCCAAGCTGATCGCCTGGCGGGAGCGGGCCGCCGGCCCTGGCCTGCGGGCCGAGGCCCGCACCGAGGTGCAGGTCGAACTCACCCCGGAGGGGGACGGCACCGCAGTACGGCTGACCATCGTGCGGTGGCCGGCCGGCCAGGTCAGCGCGACCCTGCTGCGACTCGGCAAGCACCGGGTCGGCGCCGACCTGGAGACCTCCCTGGGCCGCCTGTCCGACCTGGCCGCCGCCCGGTACGCCGCCAACGCCGGCGACCGGACCAACGTCTGCTGACGGCAGCCGGACCAACGTCTGCTGACCGCAGCCGGACCGCAGCTACGGCGAGGTCCGCCGACGGTGCGGCCCCGGACGCGGCAGGCCCCGGCGGTCACCCGCCGGGGCCCGTCGACTGCGGTCGCTGCGGATCAGGAGTCGCCGCCGGTCTCCCCGACCGGAGCGGCGTTGACGTCGTCGATCGCGTACTTCTTGGCGGCCCCCGCCGGCACCTCGGCCGGCACCTCGCCGCGCAACGCCAACTGCCGCAGCGTCGCGACGGCCACCGACTCGGCGTCGACATGGAAGTGCCGCCGCAACGCGTGCCGGGTGTCCGACAGCCCGAACCCGTCGGTGCCCAGCGAGGTGTAGTCGCCCGGAATCCACCGGGCGATCAGGTCCGGCACCGCCCGCATCCAGTCGCTGACCGCGACCACCGACTGCGGCGCGTCGGCCAGCGCCGTTCGCACGTACGGCACCCGCGCCTCACCGCCCAGGTTGATCAGGTTGTGTTCCTCGCAGGCCACCGCGTCCCGACGCAGCTCCGTCCAGGAGGTCACCGACCACACGTCGGCGGCCACCCCCCAGTCCTCGGCGAGCAGCTGCTGCGCCTTGAGTGCCCACTGCATCCCGGTGCCGGAGGCGAGGATCGTCGCCCGCGGCGCCTCGCCGCCGTCGGCCCGACTCACCTGCGGTGCCGCCGCGTACCGGTAGAGGCCCTTGAGCAGCCCTTCGACGTCGAGCCCGTCCGGCTGTGCCGGCTGCACGATCGGCTCGTTGTACACCGTGAGGTAGTAGAAGATGTTCTCCGGTGACTCGCCGTACATCCGGTGCAGGCCGTTCTCCACGATGTGCGCGATCTCGAACGCGAACGCCGGGTCGTAGGCGACCACCGCCGGGTTGCTCGCGGCGAGCAGTTGCGAATGCCCGTCCTCGTGCTGCAGACCCTCGCCGTTGAGCGTGGTCCGCCCGGCGGTGGCCCCGAGGACGAAGCCGCGGGCCATCTGGTCGGCCGCCGCCCAGAACGCGTCGCCGGTGCGCTGGAAGCCGAACATCGAGTAGAAGATGTACAGCGGGATCATCGGCTCGTCGTGGGTGGCGTACGACGTGCCGGCGGCGGTGAACGACGCCACCGACCCGGCCTCGTTGATCCCCTCGTGCAGGATCTGCCCGGCGGTCGACTCCTTGTACGACAGGAACAGCTCCCGGTCCACCGCGGTGTACTTCTGCCCGTGCGGTGAGTAGATCTTCTGCGTCGGGAACAGTGAGTCCATGCCGAAGGTCCGCGCCTCGTCCGGGATGATCGGCACCCACCGCTTGCCGAACTCGCGGTCCTTCATGATGTCCTTGAGCAGCCGGACGAAGGCCATCGTGGTGGCGACCTTCTGCTTGCCGGAGCCGCGTTTGACATCACCGAACCGCTCACTGCCCGGCACCGCCAGCGGGCGGGCGGCGGTCCGCCGGGTCGGCACGTACCCGCCGAGGGCCTTGCGGCGCTCCTGCAGGTAGGTCATCTCCGGGGAATCGTCGGCCGGGCGCAGGTACGGCGGGAGGTAGGGGTTCGCCTCCAGTTGCTCGTCCGCCACGTCCAGGTAGAGCCGGTCCCGGAAGGTTTTCAGGTCGTCCAGGGTCAGCTTCTTCATCTGGTGGGTGGCGTTGCGGCCCTCGAAGTGCTCCCCGAGCGTCCAGCCCTTGATCGTCTTGGCCAGGATCACCGTCGGCTGGCCGGTGTGCTCGGTGGCCGCCTTGTACGCCGCGTACAGCTTCCGGTAGTCGTGCCCGCCGCGCTTGAGGTTCCAGATCTCGTCGTCGGACAGCCCTTCGACCATCTTGCGGGTACGCGGGTCGCGGCCGAAGAAGTGCTCCCGCACGTACGCGCCGGACTCGGCCTTGTAGGTCTGGTAGTCGCCGTCCGGCGTGGTGTTCATCAGGTTGACCAGCGCGCCGTCGGTGTCCGCGGCGAGCAGCGGGTCCCACTCCCGACCCCAGACGACTTTGATCACGTTCCAGCCGGCGCCCCGGAAGAACGCCTCCAGCTCCTGCATGACCTTGCCGTTGCCGCGTACCGGGCCGTCCAGCCGCTGCAGGTTGCAGTTGATGACGAAGGTGAGGTTGTCCAGCTCCTCGCGGGCGGCCACCCCGATCGCGCCGAGCGACTCCGGCTCGTCCATCTCACCGTCGCCGAGGAACGCCCACACGTGCTGATCAGAGGTGTCCTTGATGCCCCGGTGCTGCAGGTACCGGTTGAACCGCGCCTGGTAGATCGCGTTGATCGCGCCGAGGCCCATCGAGACGGTGGGAAACTCCCAGAAGTCCGGCATCAGCCGCGGGTGCGGGTACGACGGCAACCCGCCGCCGAGCCCGGCGTGCGACAGCTCCTGCCGGAAGCCGTCGAGGCGCTGCTCCGACAGCCGGCCCTCGACGAAGGCGCGGGCGTACATGCCCGGGGAGGCGTGCCCCTGGAAGAAGATGTGGTCCCCGCCGCCGGGATGCTGCTTGCCACGGAAGAAGTGGTTCATACCCACTTCGTAGAGGGACGCCGCGCTGGCGTACGTGGAGATGTGGCCGCCGACGCCGATCTCCGGCCGCTGCGCGCGGTGCACCAGCACGGCGGCGTTCCACCGGATGTACGCGCGAATCCGCCGCTCGATCATCTCGTCGCCGGGGAACCAGGGTTCGCGTTCCGGCGGAATCGTGTTGATGTAGTCGGTGGTGGTCAGTGGCGGCACCCCGACCTGACGCTCCCGAGCCCGTTCGAGCAGGCGCAGCATGACGTAGCGGGCGCGTTTGGCGCCGCGTTCGTCGATCACTCCGTCGAGTGACTCGACCCATTCGCTGGTTTCTTCAGGGTCGATGTCCGGAAGCTGGCTCGGCAGGCCGTCGCTGATCACCGGGCGCTTGCGTTCCGTGGCCACAGGCGTTCCCTCAGTTGTGTGTGGGATAGGTCTCTACTGACCATCCTGCCCCCTGGAGGCCGGTTGCGTCACGCGCGGCCGCCATAGAGGCGATCTGGGACACAGGTACCAGACGGTAACTTCCGACCGGCTCCGACCGGCTCCGACCGGCTCCGACCGGCTCCGGGCGGCGCGGGTCAGCCGGCGAGGAAGGAGAACCTGACCTTGCGGTCGGCGTTGTCCCCGTTCGGGTCGACCAGGCAGACCGACTGCCAGGTGCCGAGCGCGAGCCGGCCGTCGAGCACCGGCAACGTCGCGTACGGGGCGACGAACGCCGGTAGCACATGGTCCCGGCCGTGCCCGGGCGAGCCGTGCCGGTGCTGCCAACGGTCGTCGGTGGGCAGCAGCTGGTCCAGAGCGGTGAGCAGATCGTCGTCGGAGCCGGCACCGGTCTCGATGATCGCGATGCCGGCGGTGGCGTGCGGTACGAACACGTGCAGCAGCCCGTCGCCGCGTCCGGCCACGAACCGCCCCGCCTCGGCGGTGATGTCGCGCACCACGGGCCGGGAGCCGGTCCGGATGGAGATCACGTCGGAGTCCATGCCTGCCAGTGTGGCAGCCGGGCCGGTCCGGCCGGTGGGCACGGCAGGCGCCGCACCCACCCGCCCGGCCGCGCGGCGATCCCTCACACGGCGATGTCGCGGCGGGTGAAGCGCCAGGTGCCGGCGGCGACGCAGACCACAGCGAAGCCGGCGAGCAGCAGTACGCCGCCGACCTGCACCCCGTTCACCAGCGGGTCGCCGGCGAGGTACCAGTGGAACGGAGAAATGTCGCGGGCCCACGCCAGCGCCTCGACCTGGGGCAGGACGGCGTTGGCGAGGTAGCCGAGCACGGCGACCGCCGCGCCGACGCCGAGCGCCGTCGCCCGGCTGCCGGTAGCGGCCCCCACGCCGTACGCCAGGGCGGCGAACGCGGTGCCGAACAGCACCAGATGCAGGGTCATCGCGGCCAGCGCACCGACCCCGACGGCGGTGAACTCGGCCGGACCACGGATCGCCACCAGAGCCAGCCACAGCAGCGCCCCGGTGAGGACCAGTCCGACCACCAGCGCGGCGAACCGCTGCAGCGCGGCCCGCGCCCGGCTGACCGGGTGGGCGAGCAGCAGGTCCAGCGAGCCGGCCTCCTCGTCACCGGCGATCGTCCGGGCCCCGGCGGCGATCCCGAACACCGCAACGAGCAGGGGGATGAGCAGCCCGTAGACGGCGCTGCCGAGATAGCCGGCAGGGCTGGTGACGTCGTCGAAGTTGAGTGCCTCCAGCATCCCTTCCGGATACGCGGCCAGCGCATCCGCCATCTCCGGTGTCTGCATGGTCGGCCAGAACGCGGCGTACATGGTGCCGACCGCTGCGATCGACACCGCCCAGCCCAGCATGGACCGGCGGTTGTCGCGCAGCGCCTTGGTGAACGGGTTACGCAGCAACACCGTCGGTCTCCGTCCGCTCGTAGTAGGTGAAGAAGAGGTCCTCCAGGTCGGGCTCCTCGGCCAGGAAGCTGACGACGGTGTGCCGGCTCGCCGCCTTGATCAGCGGATCGGCCCGCCCGTCGAGCCGGCAACTGAGCCGGGCGCCGTTCACGGTGACGTCGCTGAGCCCGGGAACGGTCGTGAACTCGTCGGCCGGCACCGCAGCGTCGAAGACGATCTCGATCCGGCGTACCGCCCGTTCCCGCAGCTCCTCTACCCGTTCGACGGTGACCAACCGGCCGTCGCGGATGATGCCGACCCGGTCGGCGGTCTGCTGCACCTCGCTCATCACGTGCGAGGACATGAAGACGGTCTGCCCGGCGGCCTTCGCCTCGCGGACCATCGCGACGAACTCCTGCTGCAGGAAGGGGTCCAGGCCGCTGGTCGGTTCGTCGAGGATGAGCAGCTCGGGGGAGTGCATGAAGGCCTGCACGACCCCGACCTTCTGCCGGTTGCCCTTGGACAGCCCTTTGATCCGCCGGCCGAGGTCGAGGTCGAGCCGGTCGGCCAGCTCGGTGATCCGCGCCTTCGGCACACCGCCGCGTAGGTTGCCCAGGTAGGTGAGGAGTTCGTGGCCGGTCTGCCGGCCGTCCACGATGAAGTCGCCGGCCAGGTAACCGATCCGTCGGCGGAGCGGAATGCCGTCGGCGCGCGGGTCGAGCCCCAGCACCCGGACGGTGCCGCTGGTCGGCCGGATCAGATCCAGCAGCAGCCGGATGGTGGTGGACTTGCCGGCCCCGTTGGGGCCGAGGAACCCGTACACCTCGGCGGTCTCGACCTGAAGGTCAAGGCCGGTGAGGCCGCGGTTGCGGCCGTACGTCTTGATCAACTGCTCGGTACGGATGGCCGGGTCAGCCATCGGACCTCGCCTCCTCGGTTTGAGTTTGACGACGCTCCACCTCGAAGCGTTCGACGATCAACGTCTGTGGCGATCCACGTCTGTGACGATCAACGTGTGTTGCGAACGTTCAGAACGTACTGAACCTTATGCTATCGGCCGCCCGCAAGTGACCCCGCTGGCGGCGCGGCTGCGCTGCCGTCCAGGCCGCGCCTGGCGGCGCGGCTGCGCTGCCGTCCAGGCCGCGCCTGGCGGCGCGGCTGCGCTGCCGTTTCCCGGGCTGCCGCGTAGCATCGCGACCATGACCTCCCCGGCCACCAGCGGCGCTGCAGTCTGCCCCGACCCGGCCCAGCGGCGGCCCGCTCGCCGCCCGGTGGCCGCGCCTGGCGGGCGTCGGTAATGCTGTCCGACGTGACCACCCCGCAGGACCTCGACGAACGGTTCCGCACCGCGGTCGCCGCGATGGACACCGCACCGGACCGACGGGCCCCCGAACAACCGGTACGCGACGGCACTCTGCTCACCGGGCAGTCCGCGCTGGCGCTGTTCGACGCCCAACTCACCAGCCGCCATCTCGACCTGGCCAAACGCTGGCTGCGCAGCTTCGGAGAAGGTTTCTACACACTCGGCTCGTCCGGCCATGAGGGCAACGCGGCGCTCGCCGCCGCCGTCCGGGTGACCGACCCGGCGCTACTGCATTACCGGTCCGGTGGCTTCTACTGCGCCCGGCTCGCCCAGGCCGGCCTCGCCGCCGGCCACGAGCCCGGCGTCGAGCCGGGCCTTCGCTCCGGCGTGGCCGACTCCGACGCCGGCGACCCCGGCACCGACCCGGTCACCGACGCCGCTCGGGACGTGCTGCGCGGTGCCGTTGCCTCCGCCGCCGACCCGACCACCGGTGGCCGGGGCAAGGTGTTCGGCAACACCGCGATCAACATCGTGCCCACCTCCGGCACCGTCGGCGGGCACCTGCCCCGGGCGGTCGGGACCGCGCTCGGCATCGACCGGATGCGCCGGATGGTGCCGACCGTCCGGCAACGTCAACCAGGGCTGGCCCGGTCCGCCGCAGTCGGCCGGGCGTACCTGGAACCCCGGCTGCCCTGGCCGGACGACGCCATCGTGGTCTGCAGCTTCGGCGACGCGGCGGTCAACCATGCCGCTGCTGCGGCGGCCTTCAACACCGCCGGCTGGGCCGATCACGCAGGGCTGTCCACGCCGGTGCTGTTCGTCTGCGAGGACAACGGCCTGGGTGGCAGCGTACGGTCGCCGGACGGCTGGGTCGCCGAGACGCTGCGCTCCCGACCAGGGCTGCGGTACTTCGCCGCCGACGGGTGCGACGTGGCGGCCACCTACGACGTCGCCGCCGAGGCCGCCGCGTGGGTCCGCGAGCACCGCCGGCCGGCGGTGCTGCACCTGTCCACCGTCCGGCTGATGGGGCACAGCGGCGCCGACGTCGAATCGGCGTACCGGTCGGCCGAGGAGATCGACCGCGACGTCGCCCGCGACCCACTGGTCGGCACCGCGCGGCTGCTGGTCGCCGCCGGCCTGGCCAGCCCCGACGAGATCATTTCCCGGTACGACGAAGTCGGCTGGCAGGTGCGCAAGGTCGCCGAGGAGGTCATCGGGGAGGCCAAGCTCGAAACCGCCGGACAGGTCGTGGCCACCATCGCCCCGCGCCGGCCGATCCGGGTCGCCCGGGTGGTCGCCGACACCGGTGCCCGCGCGGCCGGAGCCGCGGCCACCACCCGCGCCACCACCCTCGGCACCCGGCTGCCGGAGGAACGCGGGCCGATGACCCTGGCCCAGACGATCACCGCGGCGCTCGCCGACGGTCTGCTGTCGTACCCGGCGATGGCCGTGTTCGGTGCCGACGTCGCCGCCAAGGGCGGCGTGCACGGCGTCACCGCCGGGCTGCAGGACCGGTTCGGCGACCATCGCGTCTTTGACACCACCGGCGACGGCACCACAGTCCTCGGCATCGGACTCGGTGCCGGCCTCGCCGGTCAGCTGCCGGTGCCGGAGATCCAGTATCTGAGCCACCTGCACAGCGCCGAGGACCAGCTGCGCGGCGAGGCCGCCGTGCTGCAGTTCCTCTCCCGGGGCGGCTACCGTAACCCGATGGTGCTGCGCGTGCCCGGTCTCGCCTATCAGGAGAGCCTCAGCGGGCACCTCTACAACGACAACTCGTTGGCGGTGCTGCGGGACGTACCCGGCCTGGTGCTGGCCGTGCCGGCCAGGGCCGACGATGCCGCCGGGCTGCTGAGATCCTGCCTGGCCAGTGCGGCGGTCGACGGCAGTGTGTGCGTCTTCGTGGAGCCCGTCGCCCTCTACGACACCAGTGACCTGCACGTGCCGGACGACGGACTGTGGCTGGCGCCGTACACCCCGCCAGGGGAGTGGGGCGCCCGGCACATCCCGGTCGGCCGGGCCCGCAGCTACTCCGTCGGCAGCGGCGAGGACCTGACGGTGATCACGTTCGGCAACGGCGTACGGATGTCGTTGCGGGTCGCGGCCCGGCTGGCTGCCGAAGGAGCCGGCTGCCGGGTCGTCGACCTGCGCTGGCTCGCGCCGCTGCCGGTGGCCGACATCATCCGCGAGGCGACGGCCACCGGTCGGGTGCTGGTGGTCGACGAGACCCGCCGCTCCGGCGGGGTCGGTGAGGGAGTGCTGGCAGCGCTGGTCGAAGCCGGATACGTCGGAGCCGCTGCCCGGATAGCGGCATTGGACACCTACGTCCCACTCGGCCCGGCCGCCAACCAGGTGCTGGTCGGCGAAGATGCCATCACCCAGGGTGCCCGAGCGCTGCTGGCACGGTAAATTCCGGTGAACTCGGTGCGCCACTTGCGCCGGGCGGCACAACTGTGTGAACTACCCGCTATCGGTGTCCGACGGATACCGGCAGCTCAAGACGAGGAGGCAAGTAACAGTGAGCGCGACCGCTGGTCAGGCCGCCGACGGCGTACGGAGCCTGGCGGACCGGTTCGGCATCGAGCCGGGCATGGTGGTCATGGAGATGGGTTACGACGACGACGTCGACCAGGATCTCCGCGACGCCCTGACCGACCGCTGCGGCGAGTTGGTCGACGAGGACACCGACGAGGTCGTCGACGCGGTGCTGCTGTGGTACCGCGACGGTGACGGAGACCTGTTCGAGCTGCTCGTCGACTCGCTCGGCCCGCTGGCCGACAACGGGGTGGTGTGGCTGCTGACGCCCAAGGCCGGGCGTGACGGCCACGTCGAGCCGAGTGACATCAGCGAGTCCGCGCCCAGCGCCGGACTGCAACAGACTTCCATGGTCAACGCCGGCAAGGACTGGAGTGCCGCCCGGCTGGTGCTGCGCCGTGGGGCCAAGGCCAAGAAGTGAGTGAAGGAGCGCACATGCCCGTCGAGGTCGGCACGCCGGCACCGGAGTTCACCCTCAAGGACCAGAACAACCAGGAGGTGCGGCTGACCGACTTCCGGGGTCGGCAGGCGGTCCTGCTGATCTTCTACCCGCTCGCGTTCACCGGCACCTGCCAGGGCGAGCTGCAGGAGGTGCGGGACAACATCGACGCCTACGTCAACGACGACGTGCAGACGCTCACCGTCAGCGTGGACTCCGTCTACACCCACAAGATCTGGGCGGAGCAGGAAGGCTTCCAGTTCCCGCTGCTCGCCGACTTCTGGCCGCACGGCGCGGTCGCCCAGGCGTACGGGGTGTTCAACGACTCCGCCGGGATCGCCAACCGGGGCACGTTCGTGATCGACAAGACCGGTGTGGTCCGCTTCGCCGAAATGAACGGGCCCGGCCAGGCCCGCGACCAGGCCGTGTGGCGCAAGGCGCTGGCCGACCTGGCCGACTGACCCGCGTCACGGACAACTGACCAGCCTCCGGGCCGTTTGACCAGCGTCCGACCCTGCGGGGCCCGCTACCGTCCAGCGGGCCCTGCGGGCCGGGTGATCCGCTCGCCGGCCGTACGGGTCGCCGGCCGCCGGGAACTCGGTCGCGCCGCGCTGGAGAAGGCAGGGTAAACTGGCCGCCGCCGGGCCGGCGATTCTTGTGATGCCCGGGCGCGTAGCTCAGTGGGAGAGCACTCGCCTTACAAGCGAGGGGTCGCAGGTTCGAAACCTGCCGCGCCCACCCATCCCGACCAGCGACGGAGCATCGTCGAGGGTCAGCCAGACGGCCCGCTGACAGCAACGGTGACAGCAGCCGCGTTCACGACAGCCGCCCGTCGAGCTTGCCGAGCGCCTGGCGCATCACGTCGAGGTTCGCATGCGCGTAGATCTTCAACGTGATCTTTACGTCCGCGTGCCGGGCGATGGCCTGGACGACGTGCGGCGGTACGCCCAGCTCCATCAGCAGCGAAACGACCGTGTGTCGGAAGTCGTGCAGCCGGACATCGGGCAGCCCTGCCTTGTCCCGCAGCGCGGCAAAGTGCCGGTTCAGGTTGCGCGGCTCCATCGGTGTTCCCCGCTCGGACGGGAAGACCAGGTCGTGATCCTCCCAGACCTCGGCGAGCCGATTCCGCTCCCGTTGCTGATCCTGTTGGTGGTCGAGCAGCACCATCCAGGTCCAATCCGGCAGCGGTAGCACGCTTTCTGAATCCTCTGTCTTGGTGTCCTGCAGGTGCAGTTTGCCGCCGGCCCGCTGCACGGTCTGCGCGATGCTGACCGTGCCGTTGTCGAGGTCGAGATCCGACCAGCGGAGCCCGAGCAGTTCCCCGCGTCGGAGTCCCATCGTGGCGGCGACGACGTACAGCGCGTACAGCCGATGTCCTTCTGCGGCGGCGATCAACGTCCGGGCCTGTTCCACCGACAGTCCCTTGCCGACCTTGTATCGCGGCGACGGCACGCGGACCAGCTTGGCGACGTTGCGGGAGACGAGTTCTTCCCGCATCGCGTGCTGCAGCGCGTTGCGCAGCACGGCGTGCACGAACTGAATCTGACGCGCGCTCGGGTAGTGCGCGCAGCAGCGACCGGCAGAGCAGCACTGCCGATCAGCCGGCCGGTTCTTGTCGGTCCCGGCCGTGCAGCACAGGCACTTGCGGCGGAACTCGCCGAGGAACGTGCGCACGTGCTGCACCTGGAGCCCGTCGAGACGCTTGGTGCCGAGCGCGGGGATGAGGTGCAGCCGGACGGCGCTTTCGTAGCCTCGGGCGGTGGTCGGCTTGAGATCGGCGACGTAGCCGGCGAGCCAGTACGGCAGGTAATCGGCGAGCTTCCACGCCCGGTCCGGGATCGGGATGCCCTGGCGAGACTGAGCCTTGAGCGCTATCAGCTTGTCGTGGGTCTCCTGCCAGGTCGCGCCGTAGACGGCTTTGCGCTTGCGGGTGCCGTCGGTGGTGAGGACGTACGCCTGACCGACCCACCGGCTGTCGCTGGCCCGTTGGTAGATCGAACCTTCACCGTTGGGGTTGCGGCGAGGGCCGTTGGATCGAGCGCTTGGGTTGCCGGTAGCCATCAGGCCGCCTCCTGGGACAGTAGGTCGATTACTTCGTCGATGGCGGCGGTCGGGATCAGCCGGCGGCTGCCGACCTTGAGTGATCGCAGCCGGCCGGACCGGATCAGGTCGTAGACCAGCGATCGGCCGATGCCGAGTTCATGCGCGGCCTCTTCGACGCGCAGGACACGGGGACGGGTAGCGGGGGTGGCTTCCAACGTGTTCCTCTCCCTGCGGCTGACTGGACGGCGTTCACGCGACGGCGAGGCGGGGCCGGGACGGTGAGCGGCTTCTTCGACGGCGGGGCACATGCGATCTGCGCGGTTCACGCTTCTCCCCGGTGGTGCGTGGCGGTGGGTGTCGAGGGGTTCGGCCTGGTGCGGCGCGGCAGGGCCGTTGGCCGGTCAGGCGGGGGGCGTTTGGCCGTGGACAGAACTGACAGAACTGACAGAACCTCGGTCAGCGGGGGGTTGTGTCAGTTGTGTCAGTTCTGTCCGGGGCATCAGGCGGTCCGCCGGACGGCGTCGGGTAGGGCGTGGACGGTGGCGGCGGGTTGCCCGTGTACGTCCGGGTGGACCAGGTACGAGGGCGAGGGAGGTCGGCCGCCACCGGCCCGCGTCCGGGGCGCGTCGACCTGGCGGATGTAGCCGTGCATCTCCAGCAGGGACAGGGCGGGGTCGAGGTCGGCGACGGTGGGCAGTTGACTGCTGCGGACCGCGCGGAACAGCTCCCGTTTCGTGAAGGCGGTCGTCGTGGTGCGTTCGATCCAGTTCAGGACGTGGCGGGCGTGTCGGCTGGTCCGGTCGGCTCCCATGTCGTCGAACGCGGCCAGGGCGTGGGCGGCGTAGTAGTCGCCGAGCAGGGCGGCCCGGTCGATGGTGTCGGCCTGGACGGGTTTTCCCCAGCCGTCGCGTAGGTGTTCGGCGAGGTGGATCAGTCCGGCGATGCGGACGACCGCGCCGGTGTACTTGCTGCCCCAGTCGATCAGGTGTGACCACGCGCCACCGGGAGCCAGCCGGGGTTCCACGGCCCGTTCGATGTCCATGACGCGGTCGTTGGCGTCCGGGGTGAGCGGCAACACCGCCGGGTCGGTCCACTCCGCGAGGGACAGGACCAGCGTCGCGAGGTTGCCCGCGTACGTGGCCGCGACCGACTCAGGGACCGGGTCGGCTCCGATCCGGCGTCGTCCGACGGTGTTCTCCGGCAGGGAGAACAGGATGCGCGCCAGCAACCCCTTGCCGCGGAATCCGGGCATGTCGGCGATGTCGCGGAGGACGTCGGGTTGCACGGCCAGACCGAGTGTCAGCGCCGGATGTTCGACGTGTTCCGGCGCACGACTACGGCGGTTGACCCGCAGCATGTCCCCGGCATGGCCCTTGAGGAAGACTTCCAGGTTGGGGGTTCCGGAGTAGCGGCCGGCGATGGTGGCGAAGATGCCACCTTCCGGGGACAGCACGGCCAGGCGTCCGCCCTGTTCTGCGAGCAGGGACGCGGCTTCCTCGCTGGTGACGTCGTCGGCAACGAGTTGCGGCAGGGCGGGGATGGTGATGGTGTCGGCGTTCATCGCGGCGGCGGTCGCCTCAGCCAAGAGCGTGTCACGGCCGGACGCGTCCGCGTTCGCGGCGGCGATCGCCGTCCGCTCTGCCGTCTTCCCCGCCACCCGTGCCGCGAGTTCGGCTTCCACGATGGCCGGTCGGGTCCGCTCCACCAACGCCTTCTCAGCGGCCAACAGCGGACCGGTGATCGCCGAGAACACCGCCGACTTCCGCGACCCCGGCGGCAAAACGACGACCGTGAACAGGTTGACCGGTTCCCGCCACGACCCGCGTACCTCCACCTCGGCGCGGCCACCGGCAGCGGTGGACAGGGCGGCCAGGGCGATGCAGCCGGGCAGGTCGACCGGGGTTTGTGTGAACTCGGCGACCCCGTAGACCATGTCGGCGACCCAGGCGGGCAGCATCTCGGCGGGGAACGCGGGTAGGTGGCGGCGGTCGCCGAGCGGAATCAACGGTGCCCAACCGCTGGTGTCGGCCTGGTCGAGCAGCACACGACCGGTCGCCACCACGTCGGCGACATCGGCACCGGACGCGGCGAGGCTGGTCAGGCGTGCACCGAGGTCGACGACCCGGCGGCGGGCGGCATGGTCGGCGACGATCCGCGCGTAGTGTCCCGCGTTCGCGGCGGCGGGAACGCCCTGCATGAGCGTGTGCAGGTAGGGGGCACCGCCGACCTTGCCCAACTCGCCGGACTCGGCGAGGTAGGCCGTGAGGGTGATGGGGTCGGTGGCCTGGCCGGTGGCGTGCACGGCGGTCAGCGCCTGCCAGATGATCCCGTGCGCGGGTCGGTGGAAGTCGTCCGGGCTGAGCAGGGCGATCAGGTCGGCGATGACCGGCGGGGCGACCAGCGCCGCGCCGATCACGGCCCGTTCCGCGTTGTGGTCGTGGGTGGACTGTCGACTCATACGGCGTTCCTCCCTGTCTGGTGTCGGTAGGTGGGGGTTAGGCGGCGGGGTGGTGATGGCGCGGCTGGGGATGCCTGGCGCGGCCAGCGCGGGTGATCAGGTCGTCCAGGTCGGCGAGCAGGACGGCCAGTTGTCGGCGGGCGGCGGGGTCGGCGTCGGCCAGGGCGACCCGTACGCGAATCTCGGCCTGGTCGTGTCCGTCGCCGGTGCGGATGCGGGTGAGGACGGCGCGGGCGTGGCCTGGCAGGTCGACGATCATCGAGGGGGAGCGGTGTCCGTCGTGTCCGCAGCGGTGGTCGCGTGCGCACCAGTCGGTGTGTTCCCCGTGGGGGTGCCGGCGGCGGTTCATCGGTTGGTGCCGTTGCGGTGTTCGCGGCGGATCTCGTTCCACACGTGCCGGCCGATGCGGATACGGCGTCCGGTGCCGTCGCAGCGGTAGCAGAGGCGGAACGCCTTGCCGTACGGGGCGCGGCGTTTCCCGGTGCCGTGGCAGCGTCGGCAGGGTCCGAACGGCCAGATAGCGCAGGTGACCAGGTAACCGAACGTGATCAGGGTGGCGAGGGGGCAGAGCAGGCTAGCGAGGGTGGCGTACGGGTCCACGGGGTGCCTCCACGGGCGGTTTCGGGCGTGCGGGGGTAGGGGCGCTAGGCGGCTAGCGTCCTGGCAGGGGTTTGTTTCGAGGGCTAGCGGTGCCGCTAGGTCTAGCGGGTGATGGGGCTAGACCTAGCGGCCCGCGAGCGGCTATCCCGCCTTCCGGCGTTGGTCACGCTTGGTTACAGCGGTGGTGATGTCGTCGCGCAGGATGCCCTTGCGGTTGGCGCGTTCCCCGGTGACCGGGTCGGTGCCCCACACCTGCCGGCCGACCGTGACCCCGTGCGGCTTGAGCGCCGGGGCGAGGTTCCCCGTCTCCCACCCGCCGTAGACCTCGGGGCGCAGTTCGGCGAGTCGGGCGACGACGGTCTCTGACCACACCTTCGCCTCACCCTTGGGGACGACGGTGAGGATGTCGTCCAACAACGTGTCCCCGGCACGGGCCACCGTCTCGGGTGCCTGGCCGATGGCGTGGCCGGTGAGGGTGCCGGCCCGCTCCCGCAGCTCACGGGCACGGTTGATGACTTTTTCGACGTCGGCCATTTCGGCGAGGTTCGTCCGCACGGTCACGGCCTCGTCGACCGAGCCGGAGTCGTCCGCACCGAGCAGGATGCCGACGCCCTTGTGTCCGCGTTGGAAGCGCGACGAGTCATACCCGGCCGTGTACGACCCGGCACCGAGGACGGCTTCCGAGGACTGCCACGTCATGGTTTTCAGCGCGAAGCGGGTGCCGATGTTGTCGCGCAGGTCGGTCGGGACCGCTTTGCCGTCCGGCTTCTGCGTGGCGAGCAGGATCATGATGCCGACCGACGGGCCGACCTTGCACAGTTCGGTCAGCAGCGACACGATCTCGTCGCCGTGCACGGGATGGGCGGAGTAGCGCTGAAACTCGTCAACCGCCACGAGGATCGGCCACAACTTCAGCGACCGCTTCTCGGCGATCTGCCGGGTGACCTTGGATTCGGGGCACAGGTCGGCGGGCAGGGTGGCGATGGTGTCGTAGCGGCGGTTCATGTCGGCGACCAGGCCGCGAAGGTCGTCGACCAGCGCTTGAACGACCTCGTCGCGGACGCCGTAGCCGGTACGGTGGGCGATCCGTTCGAACGGTCGCCAGTCCTGACCGCCCTTGCCGTCATAGATGTGCAGCTCAACGATCGGATCCAACGCCGCCGCGAGCACCGGGAGCCGTGCGGCGAACGTCTTCCCCATACGCGGGATCGCACCGACGAGCAGGGACGTGAACATGAGCAGCAGCGGCACCGGGCGTCCGCGCTGATCCTGCCCAAACGGGAACGGCGCGAAGATGTTCACGCTGCCCTTGCCGATGAGCGGCCACGCGCCGGACCCCTTGGCGTACGGGTCCTCATCAGCGACCCACAACGCCAGCCGGCGGGCCGAACCGGCGGTGCCGCGTACCCGCTCCGGCCACACCTGCACCTCATCGAGGTCGAGGCCGGCGGCAAGCTGGTCACGCTTCTTGATCGCCTTGTCAGCGTTCGTCCAGTACGGCAGATCGATCACGGCACGCCAGCCGGGTCCGTCGCGCATGATCGGGGCGGGGAAGGTGATCAGGTCGTCCGGCTTGCACAACCCGGCGGCCAGGAAGGCGCGGGTGACCACATCGGCGGACAGCTTCCGCACACGCGGACTGACAGCCGCGACGTCCAACAGCGGCTTGTCCTTCGGCGTACCCGCCACACCGAACAGAGCCACGACACCGGCGAGGATCGCCCACCGCTGCCACGACCCCGCCAGGGCCATCAACGTGAGCACGGTCGGCACGCCGAGCAACAGGATCGCGGTCAGGACCAGGCCGCGCCACCGGACCCGCACGTCACGCTGCCGCGACAGCTTCAAATAGAGTTCGGCGTTCTCCTGCCGCACGACGGCCAGGCGCACGGGGATACCCTCGGCGTCGGTCACCCACCGCACCGTGTGGCCCAGCAGCCGGGCCACACCGAACGGGGCACGCCACGCCAACCGTGCCGCGTACTTCGGCGACCGGGACAGGTGATACATGCTGACGTGCGTGTAGTGGCCTGCCGTCCACCGCACCACGTTCCGCAGCTCCGAGCGGGAGCGTAGCCAGGCGGGGATGATCGGCCGACGCTCCGCACCCACCACAGCAGCCAGCCGGGACCTGCCACCAGCGGGGGTTGCGGGTGGGTTGACCGGGACCGGGGCGTCGTCGTCGCGGTCGTCGCTCTCGTCGTCGATGTCGACCGCGAACGACCCGGCCGGGTTGGTCTTGCGGCGGCGGGCAGTCAGGTCGACCACATCCGCACTGCCGTCGGTGGTGAGGTCGGCTTCCGCTGCCTGCCAGTCGTAACCGTCGTCAGGGGTGGGCATGGGGATTGCCTCCAACAGAAAGTCCAGAACCAAGGGGGAAAGCCGGGGGAAGGGACCGGGCGCGGCCCGCGCAGCCGTAGCCGCGCCCGGTCGCTCGACAGGTCAGGCCGGACCGGTGTCGACGTCGGTCGCGTCGGCGGGGCAGGCGGGTAGGTGGTTGACCAGCGCGGCCAGGGCGGGAGCCATGCCGTCGACCTGGCGGTAGAGGGTGCAGCCCTGGCAGCGGACGAACAGCCGGCCGCGCCCGTCACGCTCCACCCACGCCTTCGCGCCGGCCGGGGTGTGCTGGATACGCGACACGATTTCCGTTGACGGCAACTCGTCCGGTGACGCCGTGGATGCCACGATGAGAGTCCTTCCCGAAGCGATTGCTGAGGGTCGAGGGGCCGGCGGCGCGGCGAAGGTTCCTAGGCCATGGGCCGCGCCGCCGGGCAAAGTCACGGCTCCCGCTGCTGGCGGTCGGTGTGCAGCAGGTGAGCCAGAGCGGCGCCCATACCGAGCACAGCCACCGGCAGACAGGCGACGACGGTCGTGATCCACCACGGGGCGGCGGTGATGCCGGCGGACTCCATCAGGTGATACGCCACCTGCCCGGCCGCACCCAGAACGAGCGAGCCGATCGCGGACCAGGCCGCGAACCGCCGTGCCCGTGGCGGAACCCCGTCGGGTGCGAGCCACGCCCGCAGCGCGTAGGCGGCGTAGGCTTCGACGCCGATCGGCAACGTGATCGCCGTGTTCACCGCGAGGGAATCCCAGATGCCCGGTAGCGGGTGCACCACACCGAACCCGGTCAGCTCACCCAGGCCGACCCAGCCGGACCAGATCGCCACGAACGCGGGAGCGGCCAGCAACAGCAGCACCCACGACCGCACCGGCGACCGGACCTGCCGGGGCACGCTGGTCGTGATCTTCGTGTCTGGGTGTCCGTCCACCGCCACCGGCGACAACGGCTGCGCGGTGTCCTCGGCGACCGGCGACGGCTGGTCCGCACCGGACCCGGCCGACGACTCGTCAGCAGGGGCGACCGGCACCGGGTCCGCCGACACATCCGCCGACACCGGCGACGGCTCCGGCGACGCGTCGACCGGGGCCGGGGCGTCAACCTCGGCAGGCCGGTCGGTGGTGGTGTCGCGGACCAGGTGCAACCCCCGGTGCCCACCGGCGGGCTCAACCTGACCCCCGTCCTGATCCTGCTGTTCCTGGTTCAGGGCTTCCCGTAGGGCGGTCGCCTTCGGCGAACCCACCCGCAGTTCCCTCATCAGCAGGTTCCGCGACGGAACCTCACCCAGGCGGACGGCGATCGCACGGGCAGCGGGCAACAGCTCCTGCACCGGGCGGGGGTACATGCTCGCGGGCGTCGTCATCAGGCCACCGCCTTGCGTACCCGCAGCGCGGTCACGGCCTGGACGTCGCCCAGGGCGGCGGCTTCCCGCATCACCCGCTGCTCAGCCCGCCGCACCCGACGACGGTCAAGCAGCGACGGACCGCCATCGGCGTACAGGGCGGTGATCTCCGCGTCCAGCAACGCCAACTCGGCCTCAATCAACGGCCACTCACGTTCGATCGCCACCAGATCGGCGGCGGTGGGACCGACCTCGGTCGGGTCCGGGACAGGGGGTGCCTGCATGTCGCGTTCCTCCACAAGACACAGCGGTGACCTCTACAGACCTGTTCGGCCTGGCCGGTCGGCGTGACCAGCGACATGAAGCTAACAACTGATATGAAGCCAGGTCAACTGTTAGGGGCGGATGAAGATCAAACTTGGCCCCTGACCTGCGGCGATAGGCATACCATCTGTTAGGCAACTGGTAGGCTTCCCTGGACAGACGCGGACAGACGCCCGACGCGAGAGGACCCCATGACATCCCCTCAGCCCCGACTCAGCCGACCAGACTCCCTGCACCAACAGGTGGCCCGGAACCTGCGCAACGAGATCGAAGCAGGCGTCCTCCGCGACGGTGACACCCTGCCGTCCACCCGCGAACTCGCCGAACGCTGGGACGTCAGCGTCTTCACGATCTCCGAAGCGATGAAGATCCTCGGCGACGAAGGACTCATCGTCAGCAAGTCCCGATCGAAGCGGATCGTCAACGCCCCCAACCAGACACGCGGCGGTGACATCCGCCTCCGCACCCCACGGGTCGTGATGATCGGCGGCTACGCCGGCAGCGGGAAGACCGAACTCGGGCGCATCCTCGCCAGGGAAACCGGCTGGCCCATGCTCGACAAGGACACCATCACCCGCCCCGTCGTCGAAGCCGCGTTGGAACTCCTCGGCCTGTCACCCCACGACCGCGAGTCAGACGACTACTTCACCAAGGTCCGGCCACGCGAGTACGAATCCCTCATCGCGGTAGCCCATGAGAACGTCGCCTGCGGCAACAGCGCCATCGTCACCGCCCCGTTCATCCGCGAGTTCACCGACACGGCATGGGTCGACCGCATCCAGGCCAGCCACACCGCCATGAACGCCCAAACCTTGTTCGTGTGGGTGTACTGCGACGCCGACACTATGCACACCTACATCCGCCACCGGGGCGCGGCCCGCGACGCCGCCAAACTCGCCAACTGGCCCGCCTACCTCGACACCGTCAACTTCGACATGCGCCCGGCCGCACCCCACACCGTCATCGACAACTGCGCGTCCAGCGTCCCCCTGCAGAAGCAGGCCAAAGACCTGCTGTCCGCGATCCTCGCCGCGCCGGCGGCAACCGCATGAAACGGGGCGTCATCCTCTACGGCCCACCAGCGGCCGGCAAAGACACCGTCACCGAACGGCTTACCGCCATCGACCCCGCCTACCACCTGTTCGCCAGACTCAAAACCGGCAGGGGACGGACCAGCGGCTACCGCATGACCACCCCCGACCACCTTGACGCCCTAGAAGCGGCCGGCGGCATCATCTGGCGCAACCAGCGGTACGGGGCCACCTACGTCATCGACCGTCACGGCCTGGACCAGGCGCTCACCACCGGCGTCCCCGTTCTGCACCTGGGCCAACCCGACGGCATCCACGCCGTCACCGACGCCATCCCAACGGCCCGGTGGCTGGTCGTCTACCTGTGGTGCCCCCGCGACATCGCCGCACACCGCATCCGGAAACGCGCCACCGGAGACACCGCCGACCGCCTGACGGCGTGGGACCAGACACCGCCCGTCGACGCGGACCTGACCATCGACACCGCCACCACCGACCCGCAGGAGGCAGCCCACACCATCCACCACGCCACCGGCGGACTCACGGACACCAGAACGGGTTAGCTAGTCCTCGTCCGGCTCATCCAGATGCGGCCGGAACTTCTTGATCCACGCTTCCACGTCCGCGATCCGCCACACAGAACCCATAGCCAGACGGTCATACGGCTCCGGGAAATCCGGACGTCGGATGAGCTGCTGTACCCGCTGACGGGACACCCGGAGCCGCTCTTGCAGCTCCTGCGGCCCGTACAGGTGGCGACCCATGCCCGCACACTATTCAAACGCCAACTAGTCAAACCGCCACTTGGCAAACTGCTACTGGCATATTGACAAGGGGCTAGTCACACCGACACCCTTGAACTCGTGACAACACCACCGAACCAATCACCCGTCCACAACCGCCAAGCGCATAGAACACACACACCACTACGACCACTCTGGCTCTGCCGCACCTGCGCCCACCCCTGGCCATGCGGACAAGCCCGAATCGACCTCATCAACCAATTCCGCACCAACCCAGCCGCACTACCCACCTACATGGGCGTCATGCTCCACCAAGCCACCCGAGACTTCACCAAACTCGACCCCAACGCCATCACCGACCCCGAAGACCTCAACCAACGATTCGTACGCTGGACCCACCCGTAAAGCGAACGGTACTCAAACGTTTCCGAGCCGGACCGGTCAACCGGGTCAAACATTCGAAGGTTCACCGCAGCACGTCACGGCTCCCAGCAAGGGCGACAACAACCGCTCAATCTCCACGGAGGAATCGTGCTCGGGAAATGGTTCCAACGTCCACACCTGGCAATCGACGTCGTGCACCCCGCGCAGGAACGCGACCACCCTGCCAGCGGAAGCCCGCCGGCCAACCCGCGACCGGCCAACCGGAACGAGCAGGCCGAACAGCGAAGCGGCAACACGGATCGCCAGCCCCTGCCGTGACAACGACCGAGCAAGGGAAGGCTGCGACGCCTATACCGATCGGACGCCGAGTAGCCCAATGGCGGATGCGAAGCAGAATGACACAACAAGTCCTCGCCGACCGCATCGGCAAGTCAAAAAGCTGGGTCGAAAAGGTGGAGCAGGGCGTACGGAAACTGGACAGGTTATCAGTTATCCAACACATCGCCGAAGTGCTCCGCGTCGACCCCACGGAACTGCTCGACGGGCAGGGAACATCCTCAGTCAATGGCAGTTCAGTCAATGGCGTAGAAAATCTAAAAGCAGCGCTAGTCTGTCACGCCACATTCAACGGCCAGATAGAAGCCACACGTGTGCCGAAACCGGAAGAGATACAGCAGCAGATAGAACACGCCTGGCTGACCTACGGGCACGGTGACTACCCTCAGCTTCTGCGCATTCTACCCAACCTCCTGAGTGTCAGCCAGCAGCTACACACGCTGCGACCGGAAACGGGGACAGAGCCGCTGGTCCAGGCATACAAACTCGCTTCATCAGTGCTGGTCAAACTCGAAGAAGCGCACCTAGCATGGATCGCCGCTGACCGTGCAGTCATCACCGCCGGAAAAGATCGCCTACTAGCTGCAACCGCAGCGCTGAGCCTCACACAAGCACTACGCGCCCTAGGCCAGAACAGGCTAGCGCTCGCAACGTCTATCGCAGCCGCACACTACATCGCGCAGCCACCAGGGCACCCCGAAATAGCCGAGCAGACCTCCGTGCACGGAGGTCTGCTACTACAAGCTGCGCTAGCTGCCGCCAACAACAACGACCCGGCCACCGTGCGGGAGCTACTGCGGCACGCCGCCGAGATTGCCACACAGAAACAAGATGACGAGAAGATTCAGCGAATCCGTTTCACTCCTGTCGCCGTCGAACTCGCTCAAATCGTGACACAGGCAATTCTGGGCGAGACGTGTCAGGCACTCTCCCGACATGAGAAAACGATACGAGGTGGGCAGTGGCTGCATCTGCCGGCCGAGCATAGGGCCGCATATCTTTTGGATATAGCCCGGACGTATCTGCGGGCCGGCAACATGCTGGCGGCCGGACGTGCCTTGACGGAGGCGCACCGGACGGCGCCAGCCGAACTGCAGTACGCGCCATCTGTCCGCGCATTAGTCGCCGAAATGGCCCGAGCTGGACCGCGGTCATCCGGAGTCTATCATTTGGCAACAGAACTCGGACTAGCGCGTTAGCCTATGAGAGACGTGGCCAACGTGGGGCTAGGGTGTTAAGCAGATTTGGGGCTGCGCGACTTCGATAGGGCGGTTCAATTGCGGTCGGGATAGCGATCGGCTGGTTGGTCTGGCGCCACGCCAACCGAGTTCGTATCATGATTTGAAGTTTATGTCAAACTTGTCCACTCTAAATATGAGATGGGAGATTGCGTCGGTTTTACTGCTCCTCGGCCTGGTTGAAATCTCGCCGTCTGTACCTCCGATGGGCGGCTTGAGCCGAGACGCCCAGGTCATCGCCGATCTCCCGCCAGGTCCGTGCTACGGGTAGGCCTCGCAGGTGCAGCAGGTGTTCATGGGTCGTGGTGTCGACTTCGTTGAGGATGTTGTACTCAACCGCAGCTCGGATGTCAGCCAAGGCACGCAGTCTGGATCCACCGCTCTCACTAGCTGCGCGACAGGCAAGGCGCTCGATGACGGCGCTCAGAGTTGTGGTCTCGATGGGACGATGCGGGTCGGGTGGCGGTGGTTTCATCAACATATGTTGACGTCGCGCTGGTGGATCGAGCAACTGTGCAGGTCAGAGGGCCTGGACGTCCGCCTGGAGGTCAGTAGCGTGTAGCCACGTGAACAAGTCTAGGAACGAATCGCGAAGTGCGCAGGTGCTCCTTAGCGCCCGATCTGCCTTGGTCCTGACGCTAGGCGCATGGTGTGGTCTTGCTGTCGGTGTTCTTGCTGCTGCGGCAGGCGGGTCTTTGCCTGCTGCGGTGGTCGTCGGTCTATTCGCGGCTGGCAGTAGTACTTTGGGCTTTAACAAGTTGATCGGGCCGTAGAACGGGTCGTGCGTAGCAATGACGCCAGCGGAGACGACCGAGGGCTGCCGTAAGCCAGATCCGACGGGCCGGGCCAGTTGCGTGCCACTAGTCAAGTGCTGGAGGCAACGACAGGAGTGGTCGTGAGCGCGAAGGACGATTCTTTAGGTACGGAAGTCGACTCAGGTCGAGCTCATTCGTGCCAGGTCTGCGAAGCCTGGCTTATCCACTACCAGGAAGGCGTCTGTGAGTCGCTCCGTGACATGCTACCGTTGATTGTCGACATCGCAGGGAACCCACTTTCCCGCATCGTCGCACGGCACAAAGCAGCACCACCACGACGAGCATGACGGGCAGGTAGCTAGAAGCTAGAAGGGCTAGTCGACGGTAGGCGGGCGTCGACTTGACCGATGCTGACATGCTGGGTTCGTGATCGATGGCAACCAACTGGTACTGACCGCCCTTATTTCTGCTGTTACATCCGGCGTCATCACGCTCGGAATCGAATGGCTCGCTAAGCCACGGCTGGAGGCGCGCAAGGAAGCGATTCTTGCGAGACAGCGAGGTGATGCTGAGTTTCTGCGCCAGCTTCGCGCGTTGCATCGCTATTTGGAACGAATCTCAGGTTTTCGTTACGCGGATGACACAAATTTGTGGGAAAGAACTGAACTACGTCGAGAGCTTGGGCGAGTCGTTGATGCAGCCGAAGCGGCTGCTGTGCTCATGGATGAACTACTTGTCCAATCGGAATACCGCTGGAAGGATGTTGAATTTCAGGTCTTTTCGCATAATTTATCCTATGTGATGGCGGTCGTGCGAGGTGCTGATGTGTCCCTTCCTGGATACGAGAGAGCGTCTGTACGTGCTGCGTCGCTCCTTGATTGGTATACGACGCCGCGTTGGCGAATCATAAGACGGCGGCTTTGTTTTGAACGTATGCGGCAACATGCGGTGTCGGTGGAGTTGCAAGGCTGAACCCACAGCAGGGGATCGTGGTGGCACCGGGACTGTAACCGGGACGTGGTAGACCGGGTGCGTCGGCTGAGACGGAATGAGACAGACAGCGGCTGGTGCAGGTCAGGGATGCTGGGGAGAGGTCAGCTCGTACCGGTGAGACGCCGGGCAGTCTGGTCGTAATCCAGCGACGGGATGTCACATCAAGGCGGGGCACGGGTAGGCAGGCAGTCTCCGTTTTGGTCTGGTTCACCGCTGTTCAGGGCGGTCTGGGAGGGTCTTCGGCGCGGTCGTGTGCCTGGTCGCGGTCCATGCTGAACCGAGGTGGACGGCCGGGAGTGGATCTCACAAGCGAGGGGCCGTAGGTTCGAAACTGCCGCACGCCTTGGGGGCCACCCGACCGCCGTTGACTCGGGCAGAGCCGAGCGGGCCACCGCCCGACCCGCCAGCGTCCGTACGGGCTTTAAAGCCGTCTTGACGTGGCGGGCCGGGCAGCGGTCCGCTCCATGGAGTGCAGGGTCGACGGCAGGGTGTGCGTGGAGTGGGGCTTCAGCGCGTCGCTGGTATCATTGAGGCCGTATCGCTGGGTTGAACCCGCTTCTGCGGGCTCGTTCGCTGTTGTTCATCGTCGCCAGTTGTTTCTTCACGTTCGTTGCAGTTGCACTTCAAGCGGATGCAATCGGGACGGAGGTTACGCTTATGGGGATTTTGGAGCTAGCTGCTCTGACTTTGGCTCTCGTTCTCGGGAGCTTTACGGTGAATCTTTCGGCAGCGGCGGGTTGAGCTCAGCGGTACGACGTGATCTACCGTCGCGAAATCGCCTGTGCCCGCGACACAGCCGAAGTGAGGAGTCATGCTTCTCGAGTCGCGGGTGAGTCATGGTGCCAACCGGGAGTCCAGACTGCCGCCCGGTTGCTGTCGACAGCAACGGTGACAGCAACCGGGCCAGACGTAGGGAGTCGGGGTAGGTAGGTGACGGACCAGCGCCCGAGGTCAGAGACGTACGCGGACCTTGCCGGACGGCGCGCGCAGAGCTTACAAGCGAGGGGTCGCAGGTTCGAAACCTGCCGCGCCCACACTCTGACCAGCACGCGACACAGGGCACCGGATGACCGGTGCCCTGTGTCGTCTCAGTTCCTGGCCCGCGACGACGGTCGCCAGTGGGCGCCAGTACTCCTAAGCGGCCGAAGGAGATCGGCCGACTGCTCCTGGCCTGAGCCAGTTCCAAGCACATAGCGAACAGTCGCCAGCTGCTGGCTTGAGCCAGTCGAGGGTAACGTGGAGCGTGCAGTTGACCCCCAGAACAGGCGGGCAGACATGGACGAGCCGACCAGCGCAGACAAGCGACCACCAAGCCGACGGATAGCCGATGACCTGCGTCTGAGCATCCAGGTGGGCGGGTTGGCACCCGGTGACAAGCTGCCTTCTGAGCGGGACCTTGCCGCCCGGTACGGCACTGCCCGCAACACCGCCAGGGAAGCGATCAGCATCCTGCAAGGGGAGGGCCTGGTCGTCGCGCAGCACGGGCGAGGCGTCTACGTTCGCCCCAACCGGCCCCTGATGCGCCTCGGAGCCAACCGCTACTCCCGCCAGCTGCGCAACGAAACGGGACTGTCGCCGTTCCGCATCGAGGTCACGAAACAGGGCCGCGTGCCCCGGACCGAATGCCGGTCGGTCACCCGCGACACCCCGCCGCCGGACGTCGCCGAACGCCTCGGCATCGACGCGAACATCGCAACCGTCATCCGGCGGGAGAACTGGTACTTCGCCGATGACGAGCCGGTACAGGTCGGCGTGACGTACATCCCCGTCGACGTCGCCGCCGGCTCGCCGCTGGCGACCGAGCGGACCCTCGGCAAGGGCAGCATCTACGCCAGGTTCGAAGAACTCGGTTACCAGGTCACTCGCATCCGGGAAGAGATTTCGGCCCGGATGCCGTACCACGACGAGTCGACCGGGTTGGGGATGCCGCCCGGCGTACCGGTCATCGAGGTGCTGCACACCAGCTTCGACGAGCAGCACACCCCGTTCGAGGTCACCAGCTTCGTGATGCGCGGTGACCTGAACGGCCTGGACTACGACATGCCCGTAGAGGACTGACAGGACCGTCTGATGAGTCGAGGCAGTCTCATACGGCTGGTGATGCTCGCGCTGCTGTGGGGGTCAGGGTTCCTCTGGATCAAACTGGCGCTACGGGGCTTCACTCCGGTGCAGATCGTTCTTGTCCGCCTGGCCCTCGGTGCACTGGTGCTCATCCCCGTGGCCCTGCACCGAGGGCTGCGGTTCCCGGCCGACCGGACAACGTGGGGGCATCTGTTCGTCGCGGCACTGGTCGCCAACGCGATCCCGTACACCCTGTTCGGCATCGGTGAGCAGACCGTCGACTCCGGTGTCGCCGGGGTCCTGAACGCCACTACGCCCCTGTGGACGGCGCTGATCGCCTTCGTCGTCGGGACTGACCGCACGGCGACGTGGTCGCGAGGAGCGGGGTTGACCCTCGGCTTCGTCGGCGCGGTGGTCATCTTCACGCCGTGGGAGTCGGCGAGCGAGGTCGCCAGCTGGGGAGGGCTGGCGATCCTGGGGGCGTCCGCCAGCTACGGAGTCTCCTACGTGTACATGGGCAAGTTCCTCACCAACCGGGGAATCCCGCCGATCATGCTGTCTGCCGCGCAGCTCGCTGCCGGAACGATCCTGATGATCCTGGCCCTGCCCCTCGGCGGACTGACCGCTCCTGACTTCCGCTTGGACGCGGTGGTCAGCCTGCTGATCCTCGGCGTCCTCGGCACCGGGGCCGCCTACGCGCTCAACTACCGGCTCATCACCGATGACGGCCCTACCCTCGCCTCCACGGTCACGTACCTGCTGCCGGTCGTCGCGGTCGTGCTCGGCTTCCTGGTCGTCAACGAGCAGGTGGCAGCGTTCATGGTCCTCGGCATGCTCCTGGTCCTGGCGGGCGTCGCACTGGTACAGCGCCGACCTCAACGGGGCAAGGTCTCTGATCCCCTGCCACTCGGAAGGAACCGGAATGGTCGTCGTTGACCCGGACTTCGTCCGACTGATGCGCAGACTTCGACAGGAACACGGGATGTCGTTCCGGGATCTGGCAAAGAAGGCGTACTTTTCGCGTTCGTACCTGTGTGAGGTGGAGAACGGCAAGAAACCGCCCAGCCTGCACCTCGCCAAAGCGCTGGACGCCTGCCTCAACGCCGAAGGTCGGCTCACGCGACTCGTGACCGCCCATCCCGATGGCCAGGAACGCGGATTCCCATTCCGATCCGCAGCGTCCGGGAACGGCCCGGACCGCGACGTCGAAGCGTGGCGAACGCGCTCGACGTGGCCAGCGCAGCTGGGCGGACCGGCGCCCGTCAGCGCGTCCCAATGGGCGCAGGTCGCGACGATGCTCTACGACGTCTTCGTCCGTAACCGGCCACCGCTCATGCGGCTCGGACCAGACCGGTATGCCAACCCCCTCCTGCGGGAACAGAACCTGACACCGTTCGCTGCCGAGGCAACCATGCAGGGACGCGCACCACTGGTCGAATGCCGGGCCGTATCCCGACAGCATGCGCCGCGCGACGTAGCCGCCATGCTCTCCCTGGACCTGGGCGACGTCGTCGTTCTCCGAGAGAACAGGTACCTGGCCGACGGCGAACCCGTCCAACTCGGCAACACCTACCTGCCGACGAGCGTCGTCGGAACCTCAGCCCTCGCGACCGATCTGAACTTGGGGCCAGGTGGGACCTTCGCTGCCCTCGAAAGACTCGGATACCGGACCGCGCGGATCAGAGAACAGGTCACTACCCGATTCCCGACCCGCGACGAGGCAGAGGCGCTGAAACTCCCGCCTGGTGTGCCGGTCATCGTCCTGCTGCACGTCTCCTTCGACTCCGGTGGCTTCTCCTTCGAAGCGACTCGCTACATCATCCGTTCCGACGCCATGGCAGTTCGGTACGTGGCGCGCGTCTCTGACTGATGCGGCAACTGTCTACAGCGCGTTGAAGATGCCCTTTGGCCGGGTCAAAACTGACCTGACTTGAAGGGGCTGGTTAGTCGAGAATCTATTCCGTGCTGCAGTGCTCCGTCGGGCTACGCGACAAAAATAGAACGCGCGTTCGAGCTTACTTCCGTGTCCATTCGACTTCGTCGGCGCCCTATTTGGTGGCGTTGTGTCGCATGTTTCCTGCGGCTCCGGCACAGGAGTGGCTGGCCTAGGTGCGGGATCGGATCGACGGCCGGCCATAGTCCGGCCCTGTGGTCGCCGATCACAGAAGGTGACGGTTGTTCCAGGTCGCCGGTCTCGACGTCGATTTCTTCCAGGACGGTCCGCAGACCGTGGCCGGGGCAGGACCTGCCGGCCCGGTTGTCGCCGTAGCCGAAGTGGCCGGTCGACGACAGTCGCGATGACCGGTCGAAGCACCGTGGAGTAGCGTGGCCCCCGTATGTCCTGATTGGCACTGGAGCCGGGGACGACGTGCGGCGACGCGGCGGCGAGCGGCGCCCACGTCCGCGCCGGCGGTGGCCGGCCGGACGGGCCGTTGCGGTACGAAGGAGACACGTCGTGCAGGTGAGACTCTTCGATGAGGTCTCGATCCTCCGACGTGGCCAACCGCTCAGTGCGCCGCCGGGCAAGGCTCTCGAGCTGTTCGGCTACCTGCTCATTCATCGGAACCGGACGCACGCTCGCGAATCCATCTCGGAACTGCTGTGGCCGGACGCCGAGCCCGGCGTTGCCCGCAAGTACTTGCGCCAGGCACTCTGGCGGCTCAACACGAGCATGCAGGACCAGCCGAACGACCAGCGCCGGGCGAGCGAACTCGTCGTCATCGACCCCGGCTGGGTGCGGATCAACCCGGAGGCGCCCTGCTGGCTGGACGTTGACGCGTTCGAGCAGAGCTACGCGGCGGTCCGCGACGTGCCCGGCGAAGCGCTCTCCGACAACCAGGCCCATGCGATCGAGCACGCGCTCGATCTCTACCGTGGAGACCTCCTCGCCACCTGGTACCACGACTGGTGCGGTGCCAAACGGGACCGGCTACGCGACACCTACCTGTCCATGCAGGAACAGCTCATGGGCTACTGCGAGGCCCGTGGTCTCTACGCCAAGGGCGTGGGCCTCGGTCAGACCGTGCTGCGCCACGACGCGGCGCGCGAGCGGACCCACCGCCAGCTGATGCGGCTGCACTACGCCGCCGGCGACCGGATCGCCGCGCTTCGCCAGTACGAACTGTGCACCTCGGTGGTGGACCAGGAGTTCGGGGTGCGCCCGTCGGTGGACACCACGGTCCTCTACGAGCAGATCCGGGCGGACCGGGCGGCGGACATCCGACCGGGCCGCGGCCGATCGGTGCTGACTGTCGGCGTATCCACGATCGCGCCGTCCGCTTCCGGCGGCAATGATGTACCGGTCGGGGACAACCGGGACGAGGTGCTGGGATCCATGGCCGCTTCGGGGTACGCCAACTCGACGGAACACCTGCTGGCCGAACTCGCCCGGCTCGATCTGGTGCTGAGCCGGCAGGTCAGGCGGGTCCGCCGGGCGCAGCGTAGACCCGCTGGCGAGCTCTCCGCCTTCTACGTCTCCGATGCCGAGGTCGACGCGCTGCTGGACGGTGCGCCTGACTGGGTTCCGCCGGCCGACGACGACCCGGAGACCGGCACCGGGCTGGACGAGTTGTCCCGCGAGATCGGTGAGCGGGTGGCGCAGGGTATCCAAGACGGTGCGCATCTGCGCCTGGTGGCGCTGGCCGGGATGTTCGACCTCGCCCCGTTCGACGTCGAAGTGATCGTGGCCTGCCTCGCGCCCGAGATCGACCGGAGCTACGAGCGGCTGTACGGCTACCTGCACGACGATCTGACCCGTCGGTTGCCGACGGTCGATCTCGTTCTCACGATGTTGTGCGCGGACCGTCAGTCGCGGATGGCCGCGCGAGCCCGGTTCGCGCCGTCGGCACCGTTGCTGCGGCATCGGCTGATCACGTCGACAGAGGACCCGACCGCACCGGTGCACTCACTGCTGGGTAACAACCTCCGGTTGGAACCACGGGTCGTCGGTTTCCTGCTGGAAGACGACGACCTCGCCGAGCAGCTTCAGCCGTACGCCCGGATCGTCGCACCGACCCTGACCCTCGATGACCTGCACTTCCCGGCGGAGTTCGGAGCGTCACTGGCCCGGCTGAGCGAGCACGCCGACGACGACCTGGTGGTCTATTGCCAGGGGGCCTACGGTGTCGGCCGGCGCAGCGTCGCGGCGGCGTGCGCGCGCCACTGGTACGCGCCGTTGCTGGTGGTCTCCGCTGATCTGCTGGCCGACCGCCCGTTCGACGAGTTCGCCACCCTGGTTGGCCTGGTCGAGCGGGAGGCCCGGCTGCAGGGTGCAGTGGTGTGCTGGGCGGACGTCGACTCCCTACTCGTCGAGTCGGCCCGACCGCGACTGTCGCTGCTGCTGTCCACCCTGCCGGCGCACCCTGCTCCGGCGTTTCTGGCCGGTGGCACGCCATGGGAGCCGGACGACCTGCCGGCGGGCCTGACCTTCGTCCGGCTGGAGTTCCCCGCACCCGGCTACGCCGAGCGGCTGCGCATCTGGGACGGCGCGTTCGTCGGGGCGGACCGTGACGTGCTGGACCTGGCCGCTGCCGCCGGCAAGTTCCGGCTCACCGGTGGCCAGATCCGCGACGCCGCGGTGACCGCTCACAACCTGGCGTACGCCCGGACGCCCGAGGCGCCCCGGGTCACCCAGGACGACCTGTACGCGGCGTGCCGCCTGCAGTCCAACCGCAAGCTGGTCGACCTGGCGCAGCGGATCACGCCGCACTACGGCTGGTCGGACATCGTGCTGCCCGCCGACCGGATGGAGCAGTTGCGGGAGATCGCCAACCAGCTCCGTTACCGGTCGATGGTCTACGAGTCCTGGGAGTTCGAGCGCAAGCTGGCCAACGGTCGCGGCCTGGCGGTGCTGTTCGCCGGCCCGTCGGGCACCGGCAAGACGATGGCCGCCGACGTGCTCGCCCACGAGCTCGGCCTGGACCTGTACCGGATCGACCTGTCGACGGTGGTGAGCAAGTACATCGGCGAGACCGAGAAGAACCTGTCCCGGATCTTCGCCGAGGCGGCCACCAGCAACGCGGTGCTCTTCTTCGACGAGGCCGACGCGATGTTCGGTAAACGTTCCCAGGTCCGCGACGCGCATGACCGGTACGCCAACCTGGAGGTCAGCTACCTGCTGCAGCGGATGGAGCAGCACGAGGGAGTGGTCATCCTGGCGACGAACCTGCGGAAGAACCTCGACGACGCGTTCACCCGCCGGCTGCACGCCACCGTCGACTTCCCGGTCCCCGAGGTGGCGGACCGCCGCCGCATCTGGGCGCAGGTCTGGCCCGAGCGGGCGCCGCTCGACGTCGACCTCGACCTGGATCTGCTGGCCCGGCAGGTGGATCTGCCGGGCGGGAACATCCGGAACATTGCCCTCGCCAGCGCCTTCCTCGCCGCCGCCGACGGTGGCAAGGTGACCATGGCACATCTGTTCCACGCCACCAGACGTGAGTATCAGAAGATGGGCAAGATTCTGTCGGCGGGGGAGCTCGGCACCGACCCGCCGAACGGGAAGTTCACCGCTGATCGGCGCTTCTGACGAGACTGTGGAGGGTTCGACGTGCATTCAGCACAGCATGACAGCGGCGTGGCGCACCGGTCCCCGGTGGTGGCCTCCGGGTCCGGGTCGGCTCCGCGTCGACCCGTCGCGTCTCGCGACGCGTTGCAGCGGCGGTACGGCAATCGTGGCGCGGGGGCGATCATCCAGGCGAAACTGAACGTCGGGCCGGTGGACGATCCGTACGAGCGGGAGGCGGACCGGATCTCCCAGCTGGCGTTCGGGTCGTCCGTGCAGCGTGCCCCGGAGGCGATCGGTCGGGTGCGCACGCCTACCGGTGGTGCGGCGGATCCTGGCCTCGCGCGGGCGGTGGACCGGGCGCGGGGCAGCGGTGGGCGGGCGGTGCCCGGCGGTGTGCGGGAGCGGATGGAGCGGGTGTCGGGGGCGGACTTCAGCGGGGTACGGGTGCACGTCGGTGCCGAGTCGGACCGGCTGAACGACACGCTCGGGTCGAGGGCCTTCACCGTCGGCGCCGACGTGTTCGTACGCCGTAGTGAGTACCGGCCGGGCAGCGCGCGGGGTGACGCGCTGCTGGGGCACGAGCTGACGCACACCGTCCAGCAGGGAGCCGCCGGACCCTGCACCACCGGGCCGACGCCTGCGGCGGGACCGTCCGTCGCCCAGCGCAAGTTCGGGTTCGAGCTGGAACTCCATCATGTGCCGTTGTTCAGCCGGCAGGGCGGGGTGGAGAGCCGGCCCGTGGCGAACGCCACAGCGGTTGCTAGCGGCAGGCGTTTCGAGGCGCATGTCGACCACACCCCGGACCTGGACTCCACCGTGGTGCCGGATGCGCTTCGTGGCGCCGGCCAGCCGGCCCCGATCCTTGAGCTCGTGACCGGACCGATGGATGAGTTCAAGGATTCCGAGGGTACGGTACGCAGCATCATGAACCGGCTCGTGCAGGTGGCGACGCACATCGACAACCAGGCGCTCACGCAGAACACGAACGTACCGCTGGACGGTCTCCCCGGCCTGACCGCGAATCCGGCCGGCGTGAATTTCGTCGGATATCCGAACGGTTCCACCGCCCCGGCGGGAACGCTGACGGGTGCGCACGGGCATGTGCAGGCGACCTACGGCCTGTCGGTCACCCAGGTCGGCGACGAATTCGCCGACCGGAGCGCACAGCCGACGGCCCCTGGGACGACGGAGTACAAGTTGGATACATACAAGGCCGTCATGGGGGTGGCCAACACGCGAGCTGGTGATGTCGTTCAATGGATCCGGAACAACATCGATGGCGACTACAGCGACCGGGCGCTCGCCGAGGCGCGCGGACTGTTCGCCCTCATCATCAACTATCTCATCATCGGTCGGATTAAACGGTGGACCACGCTGCACAAGAACCACGCCGGCATCTTCTTCTACAAGACGAGACTCTCCACGGTCAGAAACCAGATTGTCCATTCGTATCCCGAGCTTGAGGGGCTCTTTGGCAACGACGAGCTCGTCGACGAACTGCTGGGGCGTACCGGGCGTGAATCTGTGCAACCAGTCTTTCCGGGCATGAGGGAAGCGATCGGTGGTATCGCCCTGGACGTGATGTGCGGGGAGTGGGTCGAGGAGGTCCTCGCCGGAACGGGTGACAAGGTCTTTGACGTCTCCGCCAACGGTGGTGCGAACGCTGTCGAGCTGGTCACTCCTCGTGTCGGTCGGGGAGCCAAGCGGGGGACCGGTGTGGTCGTCGAGAACCGGCGGTTCGCCCAGACCGAGGGGCATCCCTACTGGCACACGTACCAGCCCAACGAGTGGGCCGACATGGCGGTCCGGGTCCGCGACAGCCTGCGCGCCAGACAGGGGTACGCACAGGGGGAGGTCACCAAGGCCGGAGAGTTCTTCAGGGGACTGTTCATCTCGTGACCCTGCTGGCCCAGACGGCCGGACTTGGGTGTGTTGCACGTCACGTCAGCATCTGAATTGCCAGTTCAAGCCCCTCCGGGTCGTCGCCCTGGATCCACCGAGGCGGTTCGGTAGACGCCGACGCAGACGCTCGTGGGACGCCAGTCCGGTAGACCTGTCGACCGGCGCGAAGGACGCAGTTGGGGGCGGGACAGGGCAGTGTTTCATGATCTGGACGCGTCGCTCGCCGCTCTCGTGCAGGGCGAGCTGGCGTTGCCCGGGATCACCGTCAGCTTCGCCACACCGGACGACCAGTTCCCGCCGTCGGGCGTCACGCTGCCCGCGATCGCGTTCTTCCTCTACGACGTCCGGGAGAACCACGAGCTGCGGACCAACCAGTGGGAGAACACCCGGCAGGAATCCGGCATGATCACCCGGCGGCGGGTGCCGGCCCGGGTCGACTGCTCCTATCTGGTCACCGCGTGGCCCAACGACAGCGCGCCCAACCCGGCGCAGGACGAGCACCGACTGCTCGGCGACGTACTGCGGGTGCTGCTGCGTCACCGGGAGATTCCCGCCGACTACCTGCGGGGCGACCTTGCCGGCCAGCAGCCACCGCTGCGCGCGATGGTCACCGCCGAGAGCCAGCTGCAGGGCATCGGCGAGTTCTGGCAGGCCATGGGCGGTCGGCCCAAGGCGGTCCTGCACTACAGCGTCACGCTCAGCGTCGACGTGTTCGAATCCACGCCGGTCGGGCCCGAGGTGACCGGGACGGTCATCCGGGTCGGCCAGAGCGTGAGTCACGAGTCCTGACGAGGGGGAGTACCCACAGATGCCGCAGTATCTAGCGCCGGGCGTGTACGTCGAGGAGGTCCCCTCGGCCATCAAACCGATCGCCGGTGTGGGGACCAGTACCGCCGGCTTCATCGGTGCCGTCGCCGACGACGTCACGATGCCGCTGCTGCCCGGCCGCTCCGGAGTGACTGCGGCCGGTGAGGCCGAGCCAGCCGATTTCCACTCGGTGGCGCCTGCCGGCGAGGCCCAGCTCGTGGACGGCTGGGAGACGTTCAAGAACCTCTTCGGTGACATTCAGCAGGGCAACCACACCCTCGCCCACGCGGTGTACGGCTTCTTCAACAACGGCGGTGGCCGCTGCTGGATCACCCGGGTCGCTCCTGTCGACGCCGACGCCGAACCCTCGGACGAGGATCTGGCCGGCGCGTTGGAGACCTTCGCCGCGATCGACGAGATCGCGCTGGTCGCGATCCCCGGCGCGGTGAGCGACGCGGTGCAGACCGCGCTGCTCGACCACTGCGAGAACCAGTACCTGCAGGACCGGTTCGCGATCCTCGACGGCCGGCAGACCACCACGTTGACCAAGGAAGCGATCCAGGGCGACGTCCGGGACAGCAGCTACGGCGCGATCTACTACCCGTGGATCGACGTGGGTGCCACCGACGCCGACGGGAACAAGGTGTACCAGCCGCCGAGCGGGCACATCGCCGGGGTTTACGCCCGGGTGGACACCGAGCGGGGTGTGCACAAGGCACCGGCCAACGAGGTGATCCGGGGCGCGCTGGGCGTCGAGGCGCTGGTCAGCAAAGCGCAGCAGGCCGGGCTCAACCCGGACGACATCAACGTGATCCGCAAGTTCGGCGGCAACATCACGATCTGGGGTGCCCGCACCCTCGCCGGCAAGGAACAGGCCGAGTGGCGGTACGTGCCCTCCCGGCGGCTGTTCAACTTCCTGCGCGAGTCGATCGACGAGGGCACCCAGTGGGTCGTCTTCGAGCCGAACGCGCCGGAGCTGTGGTCGAAGATCCGGCGCAACGTAAGTGCCTTCCTGACCACCGTGTGGGCGTCCGGAGCGTTGCTGGGCAACACCCCGGAGCAGGCGTTCTACGTACGCTGCGACGAGACCGTCAACCCGGCTGCGGTCCGCGACGCCGGCCAACTGGTGGTCGAGATCGGGGTGGCGATGGTGCGCCCGGCCGAGTTCGTGGTGTTCCGGATCAGCCAGTGGGCCGGCGGGATCCAGTAGCGGACGACCGGACGAGACCGTGACCCACCAGCTGACACCCGGGGTGCACCGGCAGGACGTGTTCCCGCCGCCGCCTCCGACCCAGCTCACCGGGGTACCCGCCTTCCTTGGCCGGGCCGCCGCCGGACCGTACGCCCCGCAGCGGCTGACCCTGTGGCCGCAGTTCGAGGCGATCTTCGGCAGTGCGTCCCCCGGCGACACCTCGGACGGGTTCCTGGCCGACGCGGTCCGGGGATTCTTCGACAACGGCGGGACGCTGTGTCACATCGTCCGGCTGCCCGGGACGCTGTCGCCCGTCGAGGCGGTGCAGGCCGGGCTGGTGACGTTGGACGACCTGGACGACGTCGACCTCGTCTGCGCCCCCGACATCGTCACCGTCGCACCGTGGCCGGTCGACCAGGACATCACCCCGGTCGTCGAGGCGCAGCAGGCGATGCTGCGACACTGCCGGCAGCGCGGTGACCGGTTCGCGCTGCTCGACGGCGTCCCGGCCATCGATCCGCAGATGATCGTCGAACAGTGTGCGGCGTTGACCGGGCCCGACGGTGCGTTCGGCGCGCTGTACTACCCGTGGCTGGGCGCGTCCGGCGCGGACGGTCGGTTGCGTCACCTGCCACCGTCCGGGCACGTCGCCGGCGTGTACTCCACCGCCGACCAGCGGGTCGGCGTCCACAAGGCGCCGGCCAACACGGTGGTCGAGGGCGTCGTCGACCTGCATGTGCAGCTCACCGATTCCGAGATCGGCACGTTGTACGAGCAGCGGGTCAACTGTCTGCGCGCGTTGCCCGGCCGGGGCGTACGGGTCTGGGGCGCACGTACCCTCGCCACCGACCCGGCCTGGCGGGACGTGACCACCCGCCGTCTGGTGAGCACCATCGGCCGCTGGATCGAGCGGTTCATGACCGGTCTGGTCCATGAGCCCAACGACGTACGGCTGTGGGTGCGGATCATGCGGGAGCTCACCGCGTACCTCGACGGGCTGTTCCAGCGTGGTGCCCTGCAGGGTCGTACGCCCGCCGAGGCGTTCTACGTCAAGTGCGACCACGAGACGAACCCACCTGCGGTCATCGAGGCCGGGGTGGTAGTGACACACATCGGAGTGGCGCCGACCGCGCCAGCCGAGTTCGTCACCGTTCGCGTCATCCACGGCGCGAGCGGGGTGACGGTCGGCGTGGCGTGACCGGTGCGGACAACAGTCGGTGCGGACAGACAGTGAGGTGCGGTTGTGGACAGACTCGATCCCTACTTCGGGTACAACTTCGCGGTGGAGTTGGACGGCATCACCCGGGCCGGCTTCCGGGAGGCTTCCGGGCTGGAGACCAGCCAGAACGCCGCCGAGTACCGGGAGGGTACGGACCGGAACCTGGCGCCGCGCAAGATCCCCGGGCTGAACAGCTACGGTGACATCACCCTCAGCCGTGGCCTGACCAGCGACAGCAAGTTGTGGGAGTGGCGGCAGAAGGTGATGAAGGGCACCGTGGAGCGGCACAACGTTTCGATCACCCTGCTCGACCAGCAGGGCAATCCGAAGGTGACCTGGAATCTGTTCGACTGCTGGCCCAAGTCGTGGAGCGGACCCAGCCTGAGCGCGACCAGCGACGAGATCGCGGTGGAGCAGCTCACCCTCGCCTGCGAGCGTATCGAGGTCGATCAGTGGAGTTGACCGGGGTCGCCGAGGCCCGCCGAACCGAGTTCCCGTTCACCCTGCCGCACGGTCTGGTCGCGCCGGACGGCACGGTGCACCGCGAGGGGACCATGCGGATGGCCACGGCGCTGGACGAGATCGAGCCGATCAAAGATCCCCGGGTACGGTCGAATCCGGGGTATCTGGTGATCATCCTGCTGGCCCGGGTGATCAACCGGCTGGGCGGCCTGGAGTACGTCAACACCAACGTGGTGGAGAACCTCTACTCCGCCGATCTCGCCTACCTGCAGGACTTCTACCAGCGCATCAACCTCAACGGACACGCCCGGCTGCAGGTCGACTGCCCGCACTGCAGCGGATCGTTCGAAGTGGAGCCGCCCAGCCTGGGGGGATGACGCGCTACTCCCCGGACCGGCTGCACGAGGAAGTAGCGTACCTGGCCTATCACTTTCACTGGCCATATCAAGAGATCATGCAGCTGGACCACCGGGAACGGCAGCGCTGGGTCGCGGAGGTCGCCCGGATCAACGAGCGGCTCAATGAACAGGGAGGGGCACGGAGATGATGTCGACCGGGATTCCGCTCGGGCTCAGCTGGGCACCTGCCGCCGTGGGCAACTGGACCGGCCTGCGGCTGCCGGACCCGTTTCCGACCTTCAATTTCGCGGTGGAGATCGAAGGCCTGCTGCTGGCCGGGTTCAACGAGGTCAGTGGCCTGGAAAGTCAGATCGAGATGGAATCCTACCGGGAGGGCGGAGTCAACGGCTTCGTCCACCAGTTGCCCGGCGCGGCCACTCCCGCGCACCTGGTGCTGCGGCAGGGGCTGAGCCCGCTCAGCGGTCTGTGGGGCTGGTACGACAACACCGCCCGAGGCGTCATCCAACGCCGCAGCGGCACGATCGTGCTGCTCGACCGGCGGCAGATCCCGGTGATGTGGTGGAACTTCCGCAACGCGTTGCCGGTGCGCTGGACCGGCCCGACCTTCAGCGCGAGCGGCGACGACGTCGGCTTCGAGTCGCTGGAGCTGGTGCACGAGGGTCTGACCAAGCCGCTGCTGGGCCAGGCCGCCGCGCTGGCACACGGCGTGGCCGGCATGGTCGGCTGACCGGGAGCCTCGGATGAACGACGACGACACGACCTTCGACGCGGCGCTGGTCCACCGGCTGTCCCGGCCGGCCCGGCGGCCCGGACTGGTCGACCTGGGCCAGGCCCGATCCGTGCTCACCCGCCACCACACCATGCCGGCGGGGCTGCCGCTGGCCGAGGTCGCCGCGCGCTACGTCGACGTGGCTGCGCAGCAGCACGCCGGGCCGGCGGCGCCCATCGTGTACGCGCGACCCGCGCCCCCGCCGTCCGTCGGGCCTGCCCCGGTCGGCGCCCGGACGGCAGGCCCGGCTGCTCGGGCCGCCACCCCCGCCGGTACGGCGACGGTGGCGGCCGGACCGGCACCGACGGAGACCGGGCCAACCGCCCCGGTGGACCCTGTACCGGTCGTGGTCGCCCGCCGCCCCTCCGTCGACGACCGCCCCTCCGTTGACGGCCGCCCGTCCGGCCCGGCCGGCGGACCGCCCGTCGGCGCGTCCGGCCCGCTGGTACCGGCGCGTCCGGCCGCCGAGCCGAACCCGGTGTGGACCGCGGCCGGTTCCGCAGTCGCCGGCCGGCCCACGCCGCCGGTGACCTCCCTGCCCGCCGCCGGCCGGCCGCTGACGATCCAACGCAAGGCGGTCGCCGCGACCCTGTCCACCGGTGGTCCGGGGGCCGGCCCCGCAGGACGGCCGGCATCGACTGGCCTGGCTGCTGCGACGGGCGCCCCGGGCGTGACGGCCCGGCCGCGCCCGACCGCCGTGCCGGGGCCGGCGGTCACCGACCCGGCCGACTGGAGCGAGTTGACCGGTGCCCCGGGCCGAGCCGCCAGTGGACCTCATCTGACCTTCCGCGTCCCGGCAGCGCCGGACCGCCCCGCCCGGCCGGCAGCCGGAGTGCCGTCCGTCGCCCGACAGCGGCCGCCTGCCAGCGCCCCGGTCCAGGTGGTCACCGCGCGGCCGCCGGCGGCCCGACCGGTGCCACAGCTTCCGCTGTCCGCGGTGGCTGCTGTCGCGCCGGTCCACCCGGTCCCTGGCATCGTCGGCGTACCGTCGGTGGCCGGTAGGCCGTCCCACCCGTCGATGGTCGGCCCCGCGCGAGCGGCGACCGGGCATCGCGCTGTCGGTGCCGGCGGCCGCGGACCCGGTGCGCCTGACGTCGGCGGGCAGCGGCCGGGCGCTCCGGTGGTCGATCCGCCCCGTCCCGACCGTGGCGTGCCGCAGCTGCCTGTTCAGCCGGCCCCGCGGGTCGACGTCGGGCAGGTCACCGAACAGGTGCACGGCCGGATCATGCGCCGGTTGGCCGTCGAGGCGGAGCGTCGGGGGGTGCGGCGGTGAGCCTCAACAAGGCGGGTCTGGCCAACGCGCTGCTCGGGTTCGGCCCCGGTGGCGGAGGACTGCAGAAACTGACCATCGCCCACGACGGCGCGGATTTTGATCGCAACGGCCCGATCGAGGCGCTGTTCAATCCACACGAGATCACCCGGTCGCGGTCGGTCAGCTGGTACGCGCACGAGAGCGCCGGCAAGGGCAGCGCGTGGACGTGGAGCGGGCTGCAGCAGGAGTTCGCGGCCATGCAGCCCGCGACGCTGTCGCTCGAGCTGTTCTTCGACACCTACGAGTCGAGAGCGGAGTCGTCCATGTGGGCCCGGGCCACCTCGATGGTGACACCACCCAATCCGTTCCAGACCGGCGACGCGACCGACGTGACCGTGCTGACCGGCCGGGTGTCCCGGCTGGCCGAGTTCGACAAGGAGTTGCACCGGCCGCCGTTGTGCACCCTGTCCTGGGGTGCCTTCGCCGACATCTTCACCGGCGTGCTCACCCAGATCAGCGAACGGTTCACCATGTTCCTGCCCGACGGCACGCCGGTGCGGGCGACCGTTTCGTGCAGCTTTGTGGAGTCGCTCACCGACGCGCAGCTCAAGGAGCGTGAGCTGCACTCGTCCGACGTGCACAAGACGTGGGTGGTGCGGCGCAACGACACGTTGCACAGCATCGCCGCCGCCGAGTACCGGGATCCGCGCCTGTGGCGGCACATCGCCTCGGCCAACGGCATCGTCAACCCCCGTGACCTGCGTCCCGGCACGGTGCTGACCATCCCGCGGTTGAGCTGAGCGGAGAACCAGGTGATGCAGACTGCCGAGTCGGGGCCGGACTTCGAGATCCGGTGCGGTGGCCGGCGCCTGCCGCCGGAAGCCCACAAGGACGTGAAGTCGGTGACCGTGCTGGAGGACCTGAACGCGCTGAGCATGTTCACCGTGACGTTGAAGAACTGGGACGCGGACCGGCTCGCGGTGACCTGGTCGGACTCGACGCTGTTCGCGGTCGGCACCGAGGTGCGGATCGCACTCGGGTATGTGAAGGACCTGCACCTGGCGATCATCGGGGAGATCACCAGCCTGGAGCCGTCGTTTGTGGAGGGCCGTCCGCCGATGCTGACCGTCCGGGGCTACGACCTGCGTCACCGGTTGGCCCGCCGGCAGCGGACCAGGACCTTCACCCGGACCAGGGACAGCGCCATCGCCCGTCAGTTGGCCGAGGCGGCCGGCCTGCGTGCCGACGTGACCGACACCGGCACCGATCTCGACTACGTGCTGCAGAACAATGAGACCGATCTGGAGTTCCTGCGGCGGCGGGCGGGACTGATCGGGTACGAGATCCATGTACGGGACAAGGTGCTGACCTTCCGGCCGCCGCAGCACGGCCGGGCACCGGCGGCGAAGCTGCACGTCGGTGACGACATCTCCCAGTTCACCCCCCGGCTGCGCACGATGGGCCAGATGGCCGAGCATTCCGTGCGGGGCTGGGACGTGACCGGTAAGAAGGCCGTCGTCGCCGTGGCCGGCTCCGGTCCCGGGCCCACCACGACGGGCGCGGTGACCGGACCCCGGCAGGTCGGCCGGGTCTTCGGCAGGACCAGGTCGACCAGGGTGGACCTGTCGGCACCGAACCAGGCCCGTGCCGACCAGCTCGCCCGGGGGCAGTTCGACGACCTGGCGTTGAGCTACATCACCGGCGAGGCCGAGTGCGGTGGACAACCTCGGCTGCACGCCGGTGAGGTGGTGCGGATCGAGGGGGCGGGCGCGACGTTCAGCGGCGACTACTACGTCGTCTCCGTCAGCCATTCGGTGACCGCCGCGCACGGCTACCGGTCCAGCCTCGAAGTACGGAGGAACGCGGCGTGACGGACGTCTACCACCAGTTGGTTGGTCGGGAGCCGGCCTACCCGGACGGGCGGTACCACGGGGTGGTGATCGGTATCGTCACCAACAACAGCGACCCGGACGGTCTGGCGCGGGTCAAGGTGGCGCTGCCCTGGCTGGCCGACGACGTCGAGACCGACTGGGCGCGGGTGGCCTCGCCGATGGCCGGCCCCGGCCGCGGCTGCTACTTCCTGCCCGAGGTCGGCGACGAGGTCCTGGTCGCCTTCGAACACGGCAACCCGGAGATCCCCTACGTCGTCGGAGGGTTGTGGAACGGCAGGGACGCCCCACCGGTCGACAACGACGACGGCAACAACGACGTACGGGTGATGGTCTCCCGCAGCAAGCACGTGATCCGGCTGATCGACACCAAGCAGGACGAGCGGATCGAGATCGTCGACGGCAGCGGCAGGAACAGCATCGTCATCAGCACGAAGGACAACCAGATCACCGTCACCGCCGACGCGGACGTGGTGATCTCCGCCGGCGGCCGGTTGCGGCTGGCCGGCGCGGGCGTCGAGATCACCTCCACGGCCGATGTCAAGGTCGAGGCGAAGTCCGCGCTCGCGGTGAAGTCCAGCGGCCAGCTGGACATCAAGGGCAGCCAGGTCAACATCAACTGAATGGGGGGTGAGATCACATGGGACAGTTCGCGGCGAAGCAGGGTGACCGGGTCAACGCGACCGACATCCACGTCGTCATGGTGCCCGGGGCACCCGCGCCGACTCCTACACCGTTGCCGCATCCCTTCACCGGGATCATCAACGGCGGGCTGAGCGCCGATGTCAAGATCATGGGGAAGCCGGCGGCGGTGGCCGGCTCCACCGCCGAGAACACCCCGGCGCACGTACCCACCGCGCCCGGCACGTCGTTTCAGAAACAGCCGTCGAACACGGCCACCCTCGAAGGCGGCAGCGCGACCGTGAGGATCAACGGAAAGCCGGCGATCAGGTCCGGTGACCTCGCGTCGACCTGCAACGATCCGCAGGACCTGCCCAGCGGCGCGGTCCTGGCCACGGGTACGGTGACGATCGGGTGACCAGCGCGGTGAACCACGGATTCCTCGGCACCGGCTGGGCGTTCCCACTCGGCTACGAGCCGGGGCAGGGCATCCGGCTCAGCGACGACGGCGCGGCCCTGATCCGCCAGTCGATCGGGCTCATCCTCGGCACCGCGCCCGGTGAGCGGGTGATGCGGCCGGACTTCGGCTGCGGCATCCACGACCTCGTGTTCGACGTCAACGACGTCGGCACCGCCGGGCGGATCAGCCGGTCGGTGCGGGAGGCACTGGCCCGCTGGGAACCACGGATCGACGTGCTGGACGTCTATGCCGCACCCGACCCCGACGACCGGCGCCGCCTGCTCATCGAAATCAACTACCAGGTGCGTTCGACCAACAGCCGGTTCAATCTCGTCTACCCCTTCTACCTGGCATGACCGGACAGCCCCCACCCATCGACCCCCGCGACCGCGAGGCGCTCGCCGCGCAGACCGCCGCGCTGGCGACCCGGTACAGCGGCTGGCGGCCGCCCACCGACGGGCGGCGGGACGCCGGTCAGGCGCTGATCGGCATCTTCGCCCGCTACGCCGAACTGGTGGTGCAGCGGCTGAACCAGGTGCCGGAACGTGACTACCTTGCGTTTCTCAACCTGATCGGGACCCGGCCGGCGCCGCCGCGTCCGGCCCGCGTGCCGCTCACCTTCGCTCTGGCCCAGGGCAGCCAGACCGAAGCGGTGGTCCCGGCCGGCACTCAGGTCGCGGCCACCCCGCGCGACGGCGAGGACGACGAGGTCGTCTTCGAGACCGTGACCGATCTGGTGGTCACCCCGGCCCAGTTGCGGACCGTACTGGTCGACGACGCACCGCAGGACGCCTACGCCGACCGCAGTGCCATGGCCACCGGCCAGCGGGACGAGCCGTTCGACGCCTTCAACGGCGATCAGCCGGTGCCGCACCGGTTCTTCGTGGCCTGCGACCCGGTTCTCGCCGCCGAGGGAACCAAGACGGTCACCCTGGCACTGACCGCCTCGCACGCCGCCCTGCTCGCCGAGTGGCCGATCTCCTGGGCCTACTGGGACGGCGCCCGGTGGCATCCGGTCGAGGCCGGGACGACGCTGTGGGACGGTGCCTGGACGGTGACGTTGGCCGATCTGCCGCCACTGCCTGCGTACGATGTGGACGGCACCACCGCTGGTTGGCTGCGCGCGCAGCTCGACATGCCGATGCCGCAGCCGGTCTCCGGGCTGGCGCTCGACGCCGTCGCGTCCGGCCGTCGGACCCCGCAGGCCGCCGTCGACGGGTTCTACCCGTTCGGCGAGAGCAGTCAGGTCCGGTGGTGCTACCTCAGCGTCGGTGTGGTGGTCCCCGGCACGGTGGCCCGGCTCGCGGTCACCCTGGCCCGGCCCGGCACGCCCGCCGACCCGGCGACCCCGGTGCGGCTGGTGTGGTCGTACAAGGTCGGCGACGAATGGCGGCGGCTGGGCGAGTCCGGCACGGCGACGGCGGAGTCCGACGGCGACGCCGCCGGGGAACTGGTCGACAGCACGCTCGCGTTCACCGCCGACGGCGAGGTCAGTTTCCGGGTGCCGGCCGACTGGCCGGCCGAGCTGTTCCAGGGACGGCCGGGCCACTGGCTGCGGGCCGAGATCGTCGACCACGGGGCGACGTACGCCATCCTGCCCCGGCTGGCGGCGTTGTCCGTCGGCTACGACTGGGAACTGCCCGTCGTCACCGGCATCGACGCGCGGGTGCAGACGCCACCGGATCCGGTGGCGTTGCCGCAGGCCTTCAGCAACACCAGCCCACTGGACGTGACCAGGGACTTCTATCCCTTCGGCGAACAGCCACGGTTCAACGACACCTGCTATCTGGCGTGCCCGGCGAGCCTGGTCTGGCCGGGTGCGGAACTCGTCGTCGACGTGACGCTGACCAACGGGCCGGCCGACCAGGCGGATCCCGTGGTGCCGCCGGTACGCACCGATGGCGACCCGCGACTCGTCTGGGAGGCATGGGACGGCGCGGCGTGGCGGGGGGTGATGGTCGACGACCCGCAGTACGCCTTCACCGACAGCGCCACCGTGACGCTCACCCCACCGGACGGGTTCGCGCGCACCGAGGTGAACGGCGTCGAGGCGCACTGGGTGCGGGTCCGGCTGATCGGCGGCGACTACGGGGTCGCGGCCCACTACACCCGCAACGACGACGGAGGCTACGAACTGGTCGACGCCACCTTCGCTCCGCCGGTCGTCACCAGGTTGTCGTGGCGGTCCCGGGCCGGGCTGGCGGCTGCGGTCCCGGCCCAGGCCTGTGTGACCGAGAACGACTTCCGTCTCGTCACTCACCACCGCGACGGTGACGAGCGGTGGCAGATCACCCCCTTCACCCCCAATCCGCACCGGGACCGAGCTCTCTACCTCGGCTTCGACCAGCCGTTCGACAACCGGCCGGTCACGCTCTACCTGCAGGTCGAACCACCGGCACCCGAGGACGTGGTGGCCGACCGGCTGGCCGGCGCCGACCTGACCGACCGGGCCGACCTGGTGTGGGAGTACAGCGGTGCCGACGGTTGGCGGCCGTTGATCGCGGTCGACGAGACCGGGACGCTGGGCGACCGCGGCGTGGTCCGCTTCGTCGGTCCTCCGGACCTGACCGCCCGGGAGTCGTTCGGTCAGCACCGGTGCTGGTTGCGACTGCGACACCGGCGTGGCGGCTTCGCGATCCCACCACGGCTGCGTCGGGTCTCGCCGAACACGACGTGGGCTACGCAGACGACCACCATCACCGGGGAGATCCTCGGATCGGGCCTCGCCGAGGCCGGCCAGCGGCTGGCCACCGCGCAGACACCGGTGCTGGCCGACCAGCGACTCGTCGTCCGCGAGCCGCAGCGGCCGTCACCGGCGGAGGAGGCCGCGCTCGTCGAGGCCGACGGCGCGGGTGCCGTCACGGCCGCCGACGATGCGGGGCAGGTCTGGGTACGCTGGCACGAGGTGACGGACTTCCACCGCTCCGGGCCAGGGGACCGCCACTACACGATAGACGCCGCCACCGGCGAGATCGGATTCGGTGACGGGCAGGCGGGGCAGGTGGTGCCGATCGGGCAGAACAACGTCCGGATCACCTACCGCACGGGCGGCGGCGAGCGGGGCAACCGACCTGCGGACACCATCGCCACGTTGAAGTCCGCGGTTCCCTACCTGGACTCGGTGACCAACCTCGAGCCCGCTTCCGGCGGGTCCGGCTGGGAGCCGATGGAGCGGGTGCGGACACGGGGGCCCAAGGCGCTACGCCACCGTGACCGGGCGGTCACGGTCGACGACTTCGCGGACCTCGCGTTCGAGTCCTCGGCCGAGGTGGCCCGGGCGCAGGCGGTGTCGCCCAGCGGGTTCGATCCGTTCGACCTGTGGCTGGACCCGGACCAACAGCCGGGCGGTGAGCATCAGCAGGCTGACGCAGGTGGGGTCGGGGTCATCGTGGTCCCGTTCTCCACCGCCGCCCGACCGGTGCCCAGCCTGGGTCTGTTGCGTCAGGTGGACCGGCACCTGCGGGCGCGGTGCGCGCCGACCGTCGGCCTGTGGGTGGCCGGCCCGGAGTGGATCGAGGTGACCGTCACCGCCACCGTGGTGGCCGGCGACCCGACGGCCGCCGGGCTGATCCAGGCGCGGGTCGAGCAGGTCCTGGACCGTTTCCTGCATCCGCTGACCGGCGGACCGGACGGCACCGGCTGGGCGTTCGGCCGCAAGCCGCACCGTTCGGACATGTACGCGGCGGTCACAGCAGTCGACGGGGTCGACCATGTCCGCGAACTCGAGGTGGTGCAGGTGGCCCGGTCCGAGTCGCTCGGCGAGCGGTTGGCGGCGGTCCTCGGCCGTTCGCTGGCGCAGGGCGCGGCCGAGCCGGTTGCCGCGGACCTGACCCGGTGGCTGGCACGTGCGCTGGTCTATTCCGGGCGACACCAGATCACCGTGACCCTTCCAGCGTGAGGACCGCCGTGCCGATTCCGTTGCCGAACCTCGACGACCGCGACTACGACGACCTCGTCGGCGAGGCACGGTCGCTCATCCCGGTCCTGCTGCCGGAGTGGACCGATCACAACCCCAGCGACCCCGGCGTCATCCTGGTCGAGATGCTGGCCTGGTTGACCGAGATGCAGCTGTACCAGGTCAACCAGATTCCGCAGAGCCACACCCGGAACTTCCTGCAGCTGCTCAACGGCCCGGAGTGGACACCTCCGACCACCGGTGGGCTCGACGCCGCCGTCCGGCAGAGCCTGGCCGACCTGCATGAGCGCTACCGGGCCGCGACCGCGGACGACTACGAGTACCTGGTCGGCACGGTATGGCCGGCGCAGCGACAGCCCGCCGGGCCGGACCGGGTGCGGCGGGTCCGGTGCGTGGCGGGTCGTGACCTCGCCGGTACGGATCCGGCCGCTGTCGCCCCGGCACACGTCAGCGTCGTCGTCGTCCCGGCGCCGGGTACGGAGACCGACACCCATCCGGTGCCGACCGAGGAGCTGACCACCGAACTGCACGACTTCCTGGCCCCGCGTCGGCTGCTGACCGTACGTCACCATGTCGTCGGCCCGCAGTACGTCGACATCGGGATCTCGGCCGATCTGGCATTGCGCGAGGATGCTCCGCCGACCGAGGCGCTCGCCGACGCTCGGGCCCGGCTGCACCGGTTCTACGACCCGTTCACCGGCGGTACCGGCGGCACCGGCTGGCCCTTCGGACAGGGAGTCCACCCGTCCGAGGTGTATGCGGTACTCGAGCAGTCACCCCTGCTCGACTACATCGAGAACGTCCAGCTCGCCCTGGTCGGCGCCGGTGGTGGCGTCGGTGCCGGTGACACGGGGGGCAGCGTCGCGCTGGACGTGCACCAACTGCCCCGGCTGGCCCGCCTGGACCTGGTCGGCTACGACGGCTACGGCCGGACCTACCCGCCCGGCGGGGAGGGCGCACGATGAGCCGGTACCTCGATCATCTCCCGGTGATGTTCCGGGAGGACCCGTTCGCCGGCCGGTTCCTGCTGGCCTTCGAGGCGATCCTGACCGGCCGCGACGACGTCGAGGGTCTGGAACAGACCATCGGACGTTCGGCCGACTACATCGATCCGGTGCACACCGGTGAGGACTTCCTGCCGTGGCTGGCCGGCTGGGTGGCGTTGAGCCTTCGCGCGGACTGGGACGTGGACACCAAACGCGGCTTCATCCGGGAGGTCGTGCCGTTGTACCGGCAGCGGGGGACCCTGGCCGGGCTGCGCCGGATGCTGGAGATCTACCTGCGCCCGTTGGCCGACCAGGTGACCCGGGAGGACGTGGTGATCCTGGACGGGTACGACACACCCGCCCACTACTTCCAGGTACAGCTGACTCTCGGCGCCGCCGACGGCGACGAGTTGCGCAGGGTGCAGGAGACCGCACGGGCGATCATCGACCGGGAGAAGCCGGCCCACACGTTCTACGCGCTCAAGGTCGTGGTGCCCACGATGCGGCTGGTCTCCGAGGAGCTGAAGGAACGCGAAGGCGGCAAGCCGGAGCGGCTCGTCCTCAACCGCAACACGTTGCTCGGCACGCGCGACTCGACCTGAAACCGGAGGAGGTCCGATGGCGGACTACACCCAACCTGACGTCGTCTCGAAGCGTGTCCGCTTCTTCGACGGGCAGTTCCTGGAGGACCAGGACTTCATCGACGAGCAGAGGTTCCACCTGGACCGTGAGCGTCGGCAGAGCCGGCTGCTGCGGCTCACCGGCGTCAGCGAGGGCCTGGGCCTGGCCGCCGCGGACGAGCCGTTCCGGGTCACGGTGTCCGCGGGCATGGCGGTCGACGCCCTGGGCCGGCACCTCGTCCTGGCGGCCGCCGCCGAACTGCCGCTGGGTACGGGATTCGCCAACCAGCAGAACGTCGAGGTACGCCTGGCCTACCAGGAGTCCGCGACGGACGTGGGACAGTCCGGGGACGGCGGTGTCGGCGCCCGGCGTTGGGAGGAACGTCCGAAGGTGGTGGTGGTCGCCCCGAACGGGACGACGGCGGTCGCTCCCGCCGAGGCGGAGCCCGATCTGGACGGGCCGACGGTGCTGCTCGGTCGAATCACGGTGGCCGACAACGGCGACATCGCGGTGCACGGCACCACCGCCGAGCTGTCCAGTCTGTCGATGACGGGCGGCATCGGTGTCGGTGTCGCCGCCGGCACCGGTCTCGACGTGGGCGACTTCGATCACCAGGACCGGCATCTGACCTTCCGGGTCGCCGCCGACGACCAGCACCGCAGCGGGATCCGGTTCTGGGCCGGCGCGACCAACCAGGGATTCTCCGTGGAGTACGACGGACGGTCAGCGGCCGGACGCGGCCTGCACGTGCGAACCCACGAATCGGACGCGGACGGAACGACCAGGCTCTTCATCGGCACCGACGGACATGTCGGCGTGGGCACCGCCGACCCGCGGGACACCGCCGGTTGGGGGCGGGTGGTCGATGTGGTCGGTACCGGGAGCACCAGGCTGTCGGTACGTACGGCGAACGTGGACGGTCGGGTGGCGGCGCACGACGGGGGGGTGTTCGGTGCGCCGCCGGGGATGGTCGTCGGCACCGCGACCGGCAGCCCGCTGACCCTCGTTACCGGTCAGGCCGCCCGGCTGAGTATCAACGCCGCCGGGCACGTCGGCATCGGTACCGCCGATCTGTCGGGCGCATTCGGTTGGGGGCGGGTGGTCGATGTGGTCGGTACCGGGAGCACCAAGCTGTCGGTACGTACGGCGAAGGTGGACGGTTGGGCGATGGCGCACGACGCGGGGATGTTCGGTGCGCCGGCGGGGATGATCGTGGGGACCGGGACGGCGAGCGCGTTGACGCTGGTCACCAACCAGGCTGCCCGGCTCAACATCAACACGGCCGGCCAGATCGGGGTCGGCACCGTCGCCGTCGCCGGGCATCAGCTGGCGGTCCGGGCCGAGCACCGGCATCTGCTGTTGCGCCGGGAGGCGGGCGAGGTCCAGCCGGGACGGAAGCTCGTCTTCCTGGAGTTGCAGCAGGCCGACACGACCCCGCCGACCGTGTCGCCCACGACGCTCGCCATCCGGTTCCACCACGGCGGCCGGTACGCGTACCAGCTCGAAGTGGACCCGGCCGGTTTTCACTTCCGGGCCGCTGACGGCGAGCCCCGTAGCATCCACGCCGGGCAGGTGACCGCGCAGACGGTGCGTATCGGTGACGTCGTCGTCGGTGAGCGTGAGCTGAGGATCCTGAGGAAGCTGGCTGACAACGAGCTGGTCTGCAAGCTGCGCAACACCTACTACGACAGCTACATCTGGGACAGTGGCCAGAAGCGTGGCGACAGCCCGTACCGGTACGCCCTCACCTGGATCCCGGGGCAGCCGGTCGCCTCGCACACGAAGACCTTCTGGCAGTTCGAAATCTCCGACCAGTGACAGACGACCCACGACGGGACGGATCAGGTATGCGGGAGCAAGTGGAGCAGCGGGTCGCCGAGCTGGAGGCCGAGTTGCGGGCCGGTCAGCAGATGCTCGCCGAGGTGGAGGCCCGGCGGGCCGACATCCAGCAGACCCTGCTGCGGATCACCGGTGCCATCCAGGTGCTCAACGAGTTGCTGGCTGTCGGGCCGTCGGCCGGGCCGGTCGCCGCCGGCACCGCGACGGACGCGGTCGGCACCCCGGCGGCCACCGCCGGCACCGGCACGGCCCCGGGGGCGGTGCCGGACCGGCTGGTGCCCCAGCCGCTGTGATCAGCGGCGGTCGGCCGGGGCGCTGGTCGGGCGGGTCCGCCCGACCAGCCACAGCCGGTGGGCGAACAGGCCCACGTATCCGGCGAGGACCGCGCCGAGCAGGGTGAGCGCGCCGCCGTCGGCGCCGGTGCGGGCCGCGTCGAGCAGGACGCCGAGCATCGCCGCGCCGACGATCAGCGAGACGTGGTTGGAGGCCCAGAAGACCACCGGGGTCATCCGTCGCGGGTCGAGGTCGCGCATGTCGCCCCGGCACAGCCGCAGCACCAGCCAGCCGGAGATCGCCGCGGTCGCCGTCATCGGTGCCCAGACCAGCCAGGGTACCCAGCCGGCGAGGGCGGAGCCGGTCAGCGCGGCGTAGGCGACCGGTTGGGCGGTGACGATGACGCGTACCGCCCGGCCGTAGCCGATGATGACCGGGATCGTGCGCTTGCCGACCTGCTTGTCGGAGCGGCGGTCGCCGAGGTTCATCACCATCATCCGTACGGTCTGCAGCAGCGCGGTCGGAGCGAGGACCACCAGCAGCAGGACCGGCACGGTGCCGGTCTGCAGCAGCACAGCGACAATCGGCCACAGCCCGTTGAGGATCGCCGCGACGGTCACCTCACCCAGGCCGCGGTAGTTGAACCGGCCGGGCGGCGCGGTGTAGAACCAGGCCAGCACGACGGCGGCGGTGGCGGCCAACCGGGTCGGCCAGTCCGGCATCGCGACGATCATCAACTGTGCCACGGCGGCCAGGACGAATGCGGTGCCCAACGCCACCACCGGTGGCACCAGCCCGTCGACGAGTGCCCGGCTGCCGCCGGTCCACGGGGTGAAGTAGACGTTGGCCCGGTCGGCCGCGAGGTCGAAGTACTCGTTGCAGTAGTGCGTCATCAGGTGGACCGTCCAGGCGAACAGTTGCGCCAGGACGTACCAGCCGAGGTGCAGCGGATAGCCCTGGTGCACCGAGACCGCCACCGCGAGCCCCACCGGGAGCAGGTTGTAGAGCAGGAAGCGCAGCCGGGCCAGCCGGATGAACCCGTGCCAGTCGGTCCGGCCGGTCTGGTCGGCGCGTTCCCCGACCGGCGGGTCGGTGGTCGGTCGGCTCGTCACAGTCATCGTCGGGCACGCCTTCTGTAGTCGGGTCGTCACCCGATCCTGGTGGAAAAGTGTTACCGGACGGGACCAATGGATGTAGACCCTGGTAAATGTCCCAGGTTGCCGCCCGACGTGGCGGTCGGCGAGGTACGTTCGGCGCAACGGCCATTGTGGGCGACGAGCGGGCGGCGTCCGGCTTACGGCACCAGGTGGATGCGGACTCGGCGGGCGGCGACTGCGGCGTCCTGCAGTACGGCGAGCCGTGGCTCGGGGCAGTCCAGCAGGTGCGGGTGGCGCAGCGGCAGCAACGGTGCCAGCCGCCGGTCGGCGAGGACCGCGTCGACCATCAACCGGTCGCCGCCGCAGACCAGTGCGCCGATCGGCTCCTCGGCGTCGGCGGTGCCGTACGGCAGCAGCACCCGGGCCACGACGTCGGCGGCCCGGTTGGCCGCCGCCGTCGCCTGGTTGTCGCGCCGCCGGGCGTACCGCTGCTGTGACTGCCCGCCGGCGGCGGTGCGTCCCTGCACATAGTGCCGCTCCACCTTGGACACGACGACGGCGGTGCCGTCGACGACACCGGCCGCCACCGCACCCTTGCGGGCCAGCAGCAGGCCGATGCGCGGCGGCCGGATCAGTGCGGTGAGCAGACCGTCGACGTCGTTGATCCCGTCGAAGCCGGGCGGCGGGTGCAGGGTCGCCGTGTCGCCGTTGCTGGCCCCGGTCAGGGTCAGGCTGTCCTCGGCGGCGCCGTCGTGCCGGCCGTAGAAGCCGTCCAGCCAGCCCCGCAGACGCTCCGGGGAGATCTCCACCCACCGGCCGCCGCCGGCCGCCGGCCGCGCTCCGCGCATCCGCTCAGTTCCCCGGTACGGCGAGCGAGTCGGCCAGCTCGCGGCCACGTCCGATCAACTGCTCCAGCCGCTCGGTGAGCCGGTCGACGTCCGGCCGGTCGGCCCGGTCGGCGGCGACGATGTCGGCAAGCAGGTCGGTGTAGTCCATGGTGAGTCGACGGTACCGCCGGACGAAGTCACCTCGCTCCCCGGTGCCACCGACCGCGTCTTGGTTGCCGCCGGCCGCGCCTCGTTGCGCCCGCGCGCACCGGCGGTGCAGGTCGATGATCTGCTGGCCGAGCACGGCGGCGGCGAGGTTCTGCGCCCGGGTGAGCAGCTGCTCCGCCTCGGCGACCGGCCGGGGCGCTGCGTCGCGGCTGACCGTGGCCGCGTCGATCGCGGATCTCGCCGTCGACCAGCAGACGCGCCGGGCGCGCTGGGCGCCCGACGTCGGGGCAGCGTCGCCGTGAGTATCCGGCGGCCATCAGCACGGCAGCCCGACCGGCCACACCAGCCAGGACCATCCCATGGTCGGCCCATCCCCATGATCGAATCGTCGGACTGCCGCGATCCTGCCCGACCGGTGCCAGCTGCCCGGTCGCGGCGCGGCCCAGCTCAGCGGTGCCCGGTGACCGACACAGCCGGTCGATGGGAAAATGCGTCGGCGGCGTGAGTTGGGACGTTTTAGCCTGGGCAGGTGCCGCCACTGATCCCGCACCCCGATCCGGGCAGTCCCGATGTCCGGGGGCCGGTGCGCTACCTGTGGTGGCTGGTGTGTCGCCAACCGTGGCGGGTGCTGCGCGGCGCGTTGCTCAGTACGGTGTGGATGGTCGGCCTGGCCGGTCGGCCGTACCTGGTGGCCCGGGCGATCGACGACGGACTGCGTCCTGGCCGGTGGGCCGTACTGGCGTGGTGGGTCGGTGCCGTCCTGGTCGCCGGGGTGCTGATCTCCGTGGTCGGTGTGTTTCGGCACCGCACGATGACCTACATCCGCGAGGACGCCACCGCCCGGTCCGCCGGGGTGCTGTCGCGGCAGCTGGCGCGCATCGGCGCGGTCCTGCCCAGCCGGCTCGCCACCGGCGAGGTGGCCACCGTCGGCGGCACCGACATCACCCACACCTCGCACGTGCTCACCCTGACCGGGCCGGGCGTCGGCGCGGTGCTGGCGTACCTGGTGGTCGCGGTCCTGCTCTGGACGGTCTCGCCGGTGCTCGCAGCGGTCATCCTGATCGGCGTGCCGGTGGTCGCGGCGCTGCTCGGCCCGCTGCTGCGCCGGTTGGACCGGGCCGAGCAGACCTATCGGCGGGAACAGGGCCAGCTCACCGCCCGTGCCGGTGACATCGTCGCCGGGCTGCGGGTGCTGGCCGGGGTCGGCGGTCGGTCCCTGTTCGCCGACCGCTACGTGGCCCACTCACAGCGGCTGCGTGGGCACGGCTACCGGGTCGCGGCGGTGAACAGCTGGATCGAGGCGCTCACCGTCACCGTCCCCGGGCTGTTCCTCGCCGCCGTGGTGTGGCTCTCCGCCCGGATGGCGGTCGCCGACGAGATCACCATCGGGGAGCTGGTCGCCGTCTACGGGTACGTGGCCGCGCTGACCGTCCCGGTCTGGTTCCTGCAGGAGGGCAGTTACCAGTTCATCCGGGGTCGGGTCGCGGCCCGCCGGATCGTCGCCCTGCTGCGGCTCACCCCCGACCCGGTGACCAACCTGCCGGCGCGGCACACCTCCGCCGCTCCGCCGCAGCCGGCCGACCTGCACGACCCCGACAGCGGATTCACCGTGCCGGCCGGCCGGATCATCGGGGTGGCGGCCGACGACCCGGGCGACGGGCAGGCCCTGGCCGACCGGCTGGGCCGGTTCCACCGGTCCGACGTGACCTGGGGCGCGGTGCCGCTGGGCGCGGTCGCGCTCGACGAGGTGCGGGCCCGGATCCTGGTCGCCGACCACGACGCGTACCTGTTCGCCGGCACGCTGCGGCAGATCCTGCAGGGTGCGCGGGCCGGCGAGCCGGGCGCGGCCGGTGACCGACAGGTGCGGGCGGCGCTCCGGGTCGCGTCCGCCGACGACGTCGTGACGTCGCTGCCGGACGGCCTGGCGACGCAGATCGGCAGCCGCGCCCGTACCCTCTCCGGCGGTCAGCGGCAGCGGGTCCGGCTGGCCCGGGCGTTGCTGGTGGAGCCGGAGATGCTGATCCTGATCGAGCCGACCTCGGCGGTCGACGCACACACCGAGGCGCGGGTCGCCGACCGTCTGCGCACCGCGCGGGCCGGCCGGACCACGGTGCTGATCACCACGTCCCCGCTGCTGCTCGCGGCCACCGACACGGTGACGTACCTGCGGGGCGGTCGGGTCGTCGGGACCGGTAGCCACGCCGACCTGCTGGCCGGCGACCCGGGCTACCGGGCGCTGGTCGCCCGGGGCGGCGAGCTGGCTGACGTCGCAGGCCCGGCCGGCGGGTCGTCGCCCGGGGCGGGGCAACCGTGACCGCCTCCGGGCCAGCGGGCGCGCCGGCCACCACCGGGCCGTCGGCCGGTCGACTGCCGGTGGCCGATCCGGGTGCCGTCCGGCGGGCGACCGGTGACCTGCTCGGCCAGCAACGCTGGGTGGTCGCCGGCATCCTGGTGCTGCACCTCGGCGCGGCCCTGGCCGGTCTGGCCGGGCCGTGGCTGCTCGGCCGGATCGTCGACGTGGTCACCGTCGGCGCGTCGGTGGCCGCGGTCGACCGGCTGGCGGCGGCACTGGTCGGCTTCGTCCTGCTGCAAGGGCTGCTCACCCGCTTCGCCCGGTACGTCGGGCTGCGCTTCGGTGAACGGGCGGTCGCCCGGCTCCGCGAGGACTTCGTGCACCGCGTCCTCGGGCTACCGGTGTCGGTGGTGGAACGGGCCGGCACCGGCGACCTCGCCACCCGCAGCTCCAGCGACGTCGCCACGGTCGGCACGATGGTCCGCGATGTGGTGCCGGTGGTGGTGATCGCCACCGCACAGCTGGGCCTGCTCTTCGGCGCGGTGTTCTGGCTGCATCCGCTGCTGGGCCTGGCCGGCCTGATCGGACTGCCGTCGATCCTGGCGGTGACCCGGTGGTATCTGCGTCGGGCCCGGCCGGCCTACCTGACCGAGGGCGCGGCGATGGCCGCGTTGACCGACACGTTGACCACCACTGCCGACGGCGCCCGTACCGTGGAGGCGCTGCGGCTGGGCGACGAACGGATCCGCGCGGGCCGCGCGCGGATCGCCGACCTGTGGGCTGCCCGGCGGGCCACCCTCGCCCTGCGTTCGGTGTACTTCCCGGTGGCCGAGGCCAGCGTCGCGTTGCCGGTCGGCGCCGCGTTGCTGGTCGGCGGGCTGCTGCTGCACCGGGACGCCGTCACCCTCGGGGCGGTGGTCGCGGCCGCACTCTACCTGCAGCAGGCCGTCGACCCGATGGACACCATCCTGCAGTGGATCGAACAGGCCCAGCGCGGGCTGGCGTCGTACGCCCGGGTGCTCGGCGTCGGGCAGGTGCCGCCGGAGCCGCGCGGCCGGGGTGCGACGCCGACCGGCCGTGAGGTGCGGGTGACCGGTCTGACCTTCGGCTACGGCGGCGGCGTCGACGTGCTGTGCGGCATCGACCTGACGGTGGCCGCCGGGCAGCGGCTGGCGATCGTCGGCCCGTCCGGGGCAGGCAAGTCCACCCTGGCCCGGCTGGTCGCCGGCATCGAGGTGCCCCGCGACGGCGCGGTGCTCCTCGGCGGCTGCCCGGTCATCGACCTCGACCCGGCGCAGCGGCGTCGCCGGATCGCCCTGGTCACCCAGGAACACCACGTCTTCATCGGTACGCTGCGCGACAACCTGCGGTTCGCCGCCCCCGAGGCGTCCGACGAGACGTTGCGCTCCGCGTTGGTCACCGTCGGTGCCGACTGGTACGCCGACCTGCCCGCCGACCTGGACACCCTGCTCGGCGACGGCGCGCTCGACCTGCCGGCCGCGTACGCCCAGCAGGTGGCGCTCGCCAGGCTGGTGCTCGCCGATCCGGACATCCTGATCCTGGACGAGGCGACCGCGGCCCTGGACCCGACCACCGCCCGCCGGACCGAGCAGGCGTTGGCGGCGGTACTGGCCGGGCGGACCGTCATTGCCATCGCACACCGGCTGAACTCGGCCCACGACGCAGACCGGGTGGCGGTACTGGACCAGGGCCGGATCACCGAGCAGGGCAGCCACGACGAGTTGATCGCCGCCGACGGCGCGTACGCTGCCCTGTGGCGCTCCTGGCACGGCTGACCACCTCGGCCGTGGCGTCGGCCGCACCAGTCGGACCACCCGTACCATCGGCGCAGGTGCCGACGGCGAAGGAGTGGCTGTGCTGGTGGTGCAGGGGCTGCTCGGCCCCGACGGTCGGCTCGCCGTCTGGGCCGAGGACTCGACGTTACCGTCGGCGCCGCCCCGGCGGCCGGGGCGACCGCCGCGCCGCCGACCGCACCCGTTCGCCGCCGGACACGAGGCCCTGGTCGCCGCGCTGAGCCCACTGCTCGGGCCGGTGGCGGTCAAGGCGGCCACCGGCAGTACGGCGGTCCGGCTGCCGACCGTCGCCGGTGCTCCGGTCGAGTCACCGGAGCTGGTCCGTACCCAGTCCGACGCGCCGACCACCGGGCTGGCCCGCGACGGCGGCCACGCCGACTGGCTGGTGTCCACCTTGGAGTTCGACGCCGACGAGGCGTTGTCGGTGCTCTGCACCCTGCACGACGTCGATCCGGCGGCCGACGTCGCACCGGCCGACGGTCTGCCCGGCGGCGTCGCGGCGGCCGACGGTCTGCCGGGCGGGCTGGTGATCGGTGCCGGGGTACGCCACCTGGCGCTGCTCGCCGGGTTCGCCGCCGAACTGGTCGCCCGGGGCCGGGTGCTGCCCGCCGTCCGGCCCGGCCCGGCACCCGGGTCGGCCACCGCCTGCTGGCTGCCGCTGCTGACCGGTGCCGACCAGCGGTGGGCCCGGTCGCTGACGCTGGCCACCCCGGCGGCGGCCCTGGCCGCCGGGGCGCCCGGCACCGGACACCGGCGCGTCGCCGAAGCGTTCGACGCGTTGACCGACGCCGCCGCCCGTGCCGCGCTGCACGGCGTACGGCTGGCCGAGGGCCGGGCCCGGTCCGGGCCGTTGGCCGCCCGCGACGCCTGGCTGACCGCGTTGACCGGGCCCCGGCGGGACTTCACCGCCCCGGTCGCGGCGCTCGACACCCTCGCCGCCGAGCTGGAGCACTGGCAGCGGGACGCGGCCGGCGGTCCAGTGCGGGCCCTGTTCCGGCTGCGCGAACCCGCCCCCGCCACTGAGGAGCCGGCCGCCGACGGGTCGGCCGGTCTCGTCGACGGTGCTGACGGGTGGCGGCTGGAGTTCGCACTGCAGGCCACCGCCGAGCCGAGCCTGCTGGTCGACGCGGCGGCGATCTGGCGCGTCGGCCGGCAGCTCCAACCGCTGACCCGGCACACCGCCGACCCGCAGGAGACGCTGCTGGCCGAGCTGGGTCGGGCCAGCCGGCTCTGGCCGGCGATCGACGACGCGCTGCGTACCGCCACCCCCGACGGCGTCGACCTGGACGTCACCGGTGCGCACCGGTTCCTGCGTGACGGGGCACCGACCCTGCACGCCGCCGGGTTCGGCGTGCTGCTGCCCTCCTGGTGGCAGCGGCCGGCGGCCCGGCTCGGTGCCCGGCTGCGGGCGGGAACCCCGACCGCGCCGGGCACTGTCGCCGTCGACCGCCGGTTCGGCCTGCCCGACCTGGTGGACTACGAGTGGGAGGTGGCCCTCGGTGATCAGCCGCTGACCGAGCAGGAGCTGCGCGATCTGGCCCGGGCCAAGACACCGCTGGTGCGGGTGCGCGGCGAATGGGTGGAGGTCGACCCGAAGCGGATCGCTGCCGGGTTGGCGCTGCTCCGCTCCGGTGGTGCGCTGACCGTCATGGACCTGCTGCGGGTCGCCCTCGGCGACGACGACGGCGGCGTGGGGCTGCCGGTGCTGGGCATCGACGCCACCGGGGCGCTCGGTGACCTGCTCAGCGGTGAGGTGGAGCGCCGGCTCACCCCGGTGGCCGAGCCGGCCGGTTTCCGGGGGCGGCTGCGTCCGTACCAGCAGCGGGGGCTGGCCTGGCTGCGGTTCCTGGATTCGCTGGGACTCGGCGGGGTGCTCGCCGACGACATGGGACTCGGCAAGACCGTACAGCTGCTCGCCCTGCTCGCCGCCGACGCACCCGACGCCGGTCCGACGCTGCTGGTCTGTCCGATGTCGCTGGTCGGCAACTGGCAGCGGGAGGCGGCCCGGTTCGTGCCGGAACTGCCGGTGCACATGCACCACGGCACCGACCGGCCCCGCGGCCCGGAGTTCGTCGCTGCGGTGACCGGCGCCCGGCTGGTGGTCACCACCTACGCGGTGGCCGCCCGGGACGCCGTTGACCTGGCCGGGGTCGGCTGGCACCGGATCATGGTCGACGAGGCCCAGGCGATCAAGAACGCGGCGACCCGCCAGGCCGTCGCGATCCGGTCACTGCCCGCCCGGCACCGGGTCGCGATCACCGGTACACCGGTGGAGAACCGCCTCGCCGACCTGTGGTCGATCATGGAGTTCGCTAATCCGGGCCTGCTCGGCGGCGCGGCCACGTTCCGCCGCCGGTACGCCGAACCGGTGGAACGCCACGGCGACGCCGAGGCCGCGCAGCGGCTGCGCCGGATCACCGGCCCGTTCGTGCTGCGCCGGCTCAAGACCGACACCTCGATCATCTCTGACCTGCCGGCGAAGCTGGAGATGGAGGTGCTGTGCCACCTCACCGCCGAACAGGCGTCGCTCTACCAGGCGGTGGTCGACGACATGATGGGGCGGATCGAGTCCAGCGACGGCGTCGAGCGGCGCGGCCTGGTGCTGGCCACCATGACCAAGCTCAAGCAGATCTGCAACCATCCGGCGCAGTTCCTGCGCGACGGCTCGCATCTGCCCGGCCGCTCCGGCAAACTCGCCCGGCTCACCGGGATCCTCGACGAGGTGCTGGCGGCGGGGGAGAAGGCGCTGCTGTTCACCCAGTACGCCGAGTTCGGCGCGATGCTGCGCGGGTACCTGTCGGCGTACACAGGTCGGGAGGTGCTGTTCCTGCACGGCGGTCTGGCCAAGGCGGACCGTGACGACCTGGTCGCCCGGTTCCAGGCCGGCCATGCCGACGGCGGCGGTGGTCGGGCCGGGCCGCCGCTGTTCGTCCTGTCGTTGAAGGCCGGCGGCACCGGGCTGACCCTGACCGCCGCCAACCACGTGGTGCATGTGGACCGGTGGTGGAACCCGGCGGTGGAGGACCAGGCCACCGACCGGGCGTTCCGGATCGGGCAGCGGCGGGCGGTGCAGGTCCGTAAGTTCGTCTGCGCCGGCACCGTGGAGGAGAAGATCGCGGCGATGGTGACGGACAAGCGTGGCCTCGCCGCGACCGTCGTCGGCAGCGGTGAGCAGTGGCTGACCGAGCTGTCCACCGCGCAGCTGCGGGAGCTGTTCACGTTGGAGGCCGGGGCGGTGGTCGAATGAGCCGGTTCGAGGACTACGGCCGGCCCCGGCGGGTCGACGGCGGGCTGCGCGCCCGCAGCACCCGGGGCGCGATCGGACAGTCCTGGTGGTCGCGCCGCTTCGTCGACGTGCTGGAGTCGTTCGCGTTGGGCACCCGGCTCACCCGGGGCCGCTCCTACGCCCGGGCCGGGCAGGTGCTCGCCCTGACCGTGGCACCTGGCGTGGTGAGCGCCCAGGTGCAGGGATCCCGGCCCCGGCCGTACCAGGCGCGGATCGGGCTGCGGCGCTACGGTGACGCGGTGTGGCGGCGGATCGAGAACACCTTGGCCGGCCAGGCGCTGTATAGTGCCCGGCTGCTCGCCGGCGACCTGCCGCCGGAGCTGGAGGAGGTGTTCGTCGCCGCCGGGGCACCACTGTTCCCGGCCGGCGTCGACGAGTTGGCGATGAGCTGCAGCTGCCCGGACGCGGCGGTGCCGTGCAAGCACCTGGCCGCCACCTGCTATCTGCTGGCCGAGGAGTTCGACACCGACCCGTTCCAGATCCTGCACTGGCGGGGACGGGACCGGGCCGCCCTGCTGCGTCAGCTGCGGCTCGCCCGGGGCGGTGGTGACGGTGCGCCGTCCGTCGACGGTGCGGCGTCCGCCGGCGGGGGTGACGGTGCGCCGTCCGTTGACGGTGGCTTGTCGTCCACCGACTCCGACACGCCGCCGGTGACGTCCCCGGTCGGTGCCGGCCCGGCGCTGGCCGGCCTGTCCGAACCCGTCGCCGCGTCGGACGCCGGATTCTGGCGGGCGCCGGTGCCGCTGCCGGACCGCGAGCCGGTCCTGTCGGCCCGTGCCGACCTGCTGCTGCGCCAGCTCGGGGCGCCGTCACCGGTGATCGGCGGCCCGGGCCTGGCGACAGTGCTGGGCCGGGCCTACCGGCGGTTCGCCGAACCCGCGCCGGCCGACGACTGACGTGGGCTGCCGCTGCGGTCGGGGCTACCAGCGGCGGGCCCGCAGCGCGAGGACTCCCGCGGCGGTGAGCGCCACCGTGCAGATCGACGCGGCGATCCAGCCGCCGAACAGGGCGAGCAGCGGCACCACCGCCCAGAGCAGCACACTGGCGATGATCGCCGCCCGGTTCCGCCGGTTGGCGGCCTGATCGCCCAGGCGGGCGACGAAGTCCGGATCGGTCGTCCGCAGATGGCGGGCGATCTGGTCGAACCGGCGTTGATCCTCCCTGCTGAGCATGGCGTGCCTTCCCTCCGAACGTCCCGACGGCCGTGGCGTGGTGGCTTTGGTGGCGTGGTGCGGCACGCGCTGTGCCTACCGAACGATGCGTACCGAACGATGCGTACCGAACGGCCATCGGGGCATTACCCAATCGCCCGCCGCTCACGCAGCCCGGTCCCGCAGCTTGCGCCTCAACCGGCAAACAGGACGGCCGCCGGCCCGGGACCGTGAGGTCCCGGGCCGGCGGCAGCCGGGAAGATCCGCCTACCCGGGTGAGCACCCGGGTAGGCGGAGTCACCCGCAGGTGACCACTGGGAAGGTCACAACGCCCGGCGCAGGGTGGACGTCTGCCGGGGGACGAAGACCGTCGCCGCCGGGACGACCGGGACGGTGAGCGGCACGGCACCCGGCAGCGGCCCGACCGGCGCGCTGCGGGGCTGCGGCAGCCTGGGTGGCGCGGCGGCGTGTTCCCGGGAGTCGACGATGATCCGTTGTACGGCGTACGAGTCCGGTAGCCGCCAGCCGACCTCGTCCGGATCGACCGCCCAGCGGACCGGCCCCTGCGGCAGCACCGTCGGCGGGGCGGGAATCCAGGAGCCCGGCCCGTGCTGGATGACGTCCAGCGAATCGGCCAGCTCCGGGCGCAGCGCGTCACCCGGGCGAACCAGGAACATCCACCGCCCGGTCGGGGTGACCGCGACCGGGCCGCGCAGCTGGCCCCGGCCGGGTGCCGCCGCTCCGCCGCGCAGCCGCAGCGTGCACAGCGTCCGCAGGCCGAGCCGGGCCGGCACGTCGAGCACGTCGAACGCGTGTCCGGTGGCCAGCAGGACGGTGTGCGGCTGCTGACGCCACCACGAGCCGACCCGGTCGCGCTGATCACTGGCGTCCCGCTCCCAGTGCTGCAACGCCGGGTGGCAGCCCGTGGTGGGACAGCCGGGGCGGTCACACCGGAAGCGCCCCTGGTGCAGGTACGCCCCTGGCGTCACCGGCCAGCCGTGTCTGGCGTAGCGCAGCGCGCCGCGGCGGAGCCGCAGGCGGACGAAAGGCGGTTGGACCGTCCACCGCATGATCGACATTCCTCCAAGGCATCTGGGTGCCGCCCGGACCACTCGTCGGGTCCGACCGGTCGGGTGTGGGCAGCCGGATCCGGCGTGCCCGGGCGGGGGACGCCGCGGCGACACGCCGGAACTTTTCGGCTGCCAACCCTTTGCAACTTGCATCGAAAACTACGACCATCTGTGATGGACCTAACGCACTGCCTGTGCGATGAGCACGGTCAGTGGTCCCGGTGTCCGGGGGGATGCCGCATCGACCAGCACATTTGCCGGCTCCGAAGTGCCCGGCACCGCGAGGGGGAACATGAGCGTGGAAGAGTTACCCATCGGTCGGCGGGTCGCCTACTGGCGTGGCCGGCGCAGAATGTCCCAACAGGTGTTCGCCGATCGGCTCGGAAAATCCAAGAGCTGGGTGGACAAGGTCGAACGGGGGGTGCGCCGGCTGGACAAGTTCTCGGTGATCCACGAGATCGCCGACGTGCTACAGCTCGACGCGCAACTGCTGCTCGGCAAGGACCCGGAGCGGCGGCCGGAGAGCGTCACCTGCATCGACCAGGTGGAGGTGGAGGAGATCCGGGCCGCACTGGAACGCTACGACTCGATCAGCACTCTGTTCCGACCCGCGAACGACGCGCCGCAGCTCGCCGAGATGCACAAGGCCACCAACCATGCCTGGCTGACCTTCCAGCACGCCAAGTACGGGGTGCTGGCCCGGGCGCTGCCCCGGCTGCTGCGCGACGCGCAGGCCGCCGACGCCCACTACACCGGTGACGACGACAACGCGCAGCAGGCGGCGAGTCTGCTCGGCCAGCTCTACCAGATCGCCTCGTCCACGCTGCGCAAGCTCGGCGAGTACGACCTCGCCTGGCTGGCCGCCGACCGGTCGATCGCGGTGTCGCACCGGGCCGGTGACCGGCTGCTGACCGGGGTGGCGACCTGCCGGGTCGGCAACGCACTGCTGGCCCTCGGCCGGTCCCGAGCGGCCCTGGAGGTGAACGTGAACATCGCCAACGGGCTCGCCCCGGCGGACAGCCGCAGCAGCACCCCGGAGCAGCTGTCCGTCTACGGCCTGCTGCTGCTGCAGGGCGCGATGGCCGCCGCTCGGCTCGGCGACAGCGCCACCGTCCGGGACCTGGTCAACGGCGCCGACGACGCGGCGCGGGCGCTCGGCGAGAACCGCAACCACTACTGGACCTGCTTCGGCCCGACCAACGTGCAACTGCACCGGGCGGCGGCCGCCGTGGAGCTCGGCGAGGGCCGGGCAGCGGTCGAGACCCACCAGGCGATAATGGAAGATCCGGGCTTCAGCGCCCTGCTGCCGGAACGGCGGGCGCACCACCTGCTCGACATTGCCCGCGGCTACGCTCAGTCCGGCGAGCTGGAAAAGGCCACCGAGATGCTGCTGGAGGGCGACCGGCTCGCCCCGGCGGAGATCCGCTGCCGGCCAGTGGCCCACGCCGTCATGGCCGACGTGCTGCGCCGCACCCGGGGTACGCCCTCGGCGCCGGTCGCCGAACTCGCCGAACACATGGGGGTCGGCGTGTGACCCGACACCCGCGCAACGGACGTGTACCCATCGACGGAGAGGTGACGGTGTGACCCCGGCCGGTGCCCGGACCCTCTACGTGATCGCCTGCGGCAGCCCAGCCTCCCGACATGTCGGGAGGCTGGTCACGCTGGCCCGACGACGCGGCTGGTCGGTGTGCGTGGTGGTCACCCCGGACGGGCGCAAGTTCGTCGACCTGCCGGCGCTGGCCGCACAGACCGGCCACCCGGTGCGGGTCGACTACAAGAACCCCGGCGACCCGGACGTGCTACCCCCCGCCGACGCGATGATCGTCGCCCCCGCCACCGCCAACACGATCAACAAGTGGGCCGCCGGGATCACCGACACCCTCGCCCTCGGACTGGTCGTCGAAGCACAGGGCAAGGGTCTACCGATCGTCACGCTGCCGTTCACCAACACCGCGCTCGCCGGGCACCCGGCGTTCCAGGAGAGCGTCGCCCGGCTGCGCGGCTGGGGGGTGCAGGTGCTGCTCGGCGACGACGTGCTGCCGTTACAGCCGCCCGGTGAGGGGAACCAGATCATCGACCGGATCCCCTGGCACCTCACCCTCGACGCCCTCGACGAGCAGCTGTCCGCCGGCACCACCCACGGCTGACCGGGACGCCGCAGCGCCCGACGGGCGCGATGCCCCACAGACGAACGGACGCCGCCGTACCTGAACGTCCGGAGCGCGGCGGGTGGATGGGTAAGCTGGGCCGCCGTGGACACAACTGCAGCATCACCGGTACGGGTCGCCGAGGTGGTCGCCGCCGTCGAGCGGCGCTACCCGCCGGCCTGGGCCGAGCAGTGGGACCGCGTCGGACTGGTCCTCGGCGAACCGGGCGCCCCGGTGCGGCACGTGTGGTGCGTCGTCGACTGCGTACCGGAAACCGTCGCCGAGGCGGTCGACGCCGGCGCCGACATGATCATCGCCCACCACCCGCTGCTGCTGCGCGGTGTCTCCTCGGTCGCCCCCACCACGTACAAGGGGCGGATCGTCCACGACCTGATCCGGGCCGGCGTCGCGCTGTACGCCGCGCACACCAACGCCGACGTGGCCCGACCCGGCGTCTCCGACGCGCTCGCCGACCGGCTCGGCCTGACCGATCTGCGACCGCTGGTGCCGGCGGCACCCGGCAGCCCGGCCGCCGCCGTCGCCGGCCAGGGCGCCGGCCGGATCGGCACGCTGCGTCAGCCGCTCAGCCTCGCCGCGCTCACCCGGCACGCCGCGGAGGTGCTGCCGGCCACCGCCTGGGGGGTACGGGCCGCCGGTGACCCGGGACGCCTGGTCACCACTGTGGCGGTCTGCGGCGGCGCCGGTGACTCCTACCTGGCCGCCGCGAGCGCCGCCGGAGTCGACGCCTACCTGACCGCCGACCTGCGCCACCACCCGGTCAGCGAACAGACAGCCGCTGGCGGCCCGGCGCTGCTCGACGCCGCTCACTGGGCCACCGAACGCCCCTGGCTGGACGACCTCGCCGCCTACCTCACCGGCGAACTCGGGGTCGCCGCCACAGTCTCCGACCTCGACACCGACCCGTGGACGCTGCACACGCCGTCCGCTGGCCGCGCTCGGGTGGCGACCAGCGTCACCCCCACCGCCACGGCACCCGCCGGCCCCACCGCCACGGCACCCGCCCGTTCCGCGCCCGCCGCATCCACCCATGAGGAGCCCCATCCGTGAAGGCAGACCCGCAAGCCCAGCGCCGCCTGCTCGACCTGCAGGCGATCGACACCGCGCTCACCCAGCTCGCCCACCGGCGACGGACCCTGCCCGAGCACGCTGAGCTGGACGCCCTGGCGCGGGAACTGTCAGCGCTGGAGGACGAGCGGGTCCGCGCCCAGGTCGCCGTCGATGACCTGGACCGCGACATCGCCCGGCTGGAGCGCGACGTCGACCAGGTCCGCGCCCGCAAGGACAAGGACCAGGCCCGGCTCGCCGCCGGCTCCGGTCCGGCCCGGGAACTGGAGGCGCTGCAGCACGAACTCGCATCGCTGACCCGCCGGCAGACCGAGCTGGAGGACGCCGAACTGGAGCTGATGGAACAGCGGGAGACCGCTCAGGCCGCGCTCGACCAGGTCACCGGACGCATTGACAGCACCCGGCAACGGCGTGCCGAGGTCGAGCAGACCCGGGAACGCAACCTCGCCGAGATCGCCAGCGAGGAACAGTTCAAGACCTCCGCCCGCGCCCCGCTGGCCGGCGACCTCCCAGCCGACCTGGTCGCCCTCTACGACAAGATCCGGGAAAACTCGGGTGGGCTGGCCGCCGCGCTGATGCGCGCCGGCCGCTGCGGCGGCTGCCGACTCGAACTGTCCGCCACCGAACGGGGCCGGATCAAGGCGGCCGACCCGGCCGAGGTGGTTCGCTGCGAGGACTGCCGCCGCATCATGGTGCGGACCGCCGAGTCGGGCCTGTGAGGGCCGCCTTGAGGGTCGTCGTCGAAGCCGACGGGGGCGCCCGGGGCAACCCCGGACCCGCCGGGTACGGGGCCGTGGTGCTCGACGCCGACACCGGCACGGTGCTCGCCGAACGGGGCGAGGCGCTCGGCGTCGCCACCAACAACGTCGCCGAGTACCAGGGGCTGATCGCCGGGCTGCGGGCCGCCGCCGAGATCGGCGCCACCTCGGTCGACGTACGGATGGACTCGAAGCTGGTCGTCGAGCAGATGTGCGGCCGGTGGCAGATCAAAAATCCGGGGCTGCGCCCGCTCGCCGCGCAGGCCGCGACACTGGTCCGCGAGTTCGACTCGGTCAGGTTCAGCTGGATCCCCCGGGAGCAGAACAAGCGCGCCGACGCCCTGGCCAACCAGGCGATGGACCAGGCCGCTGGCAAATCGGCCAAGGCCACCGCGGCTCCGCCGGCACCGGTCGCTTCGGCTGCGTCTGCAGCCCCGACGGCTTCCGTCGGGTCGGTCGTCGAGGTCCAGCCGTCGATGTTCGCCGTCGCCGGGGCCGGCGACGCCCCGGCCGCGTCGTGGGAGCCGCCGACCACCGCCACCGCCACCCGGCTCATCCTGGTCCGGCACGGCGAGACCGGGCTGAACAAGCAAAGCCGCTACTCCGGGCGCGGCGACGTAGCGCTGTCCGAGCAGGGCGCGGCGCAGGCCACCGCCGCCGCCGCGCGGATCGCGGTGATCCGGGCGAAGGTCGACGTCATCGTCTGCTCGCCGCTGTCGCGCTGCGTCGACACGGCGCGGGCGATCGCCGCCGAGGTCGGCGACCCGCCGGTACGCGCCGAAGCCGACCTGATCGAGTGCGACTTCGGCGAATGGGAGGGCCGCACCTTCGCCGAGGTACGGGAACGCTGGCCGGCCGAGCTGACCGCCTGGCTCGCCTCCACCGAACTGTCCCCGCCCGGCGGGGAGTCGTTTGCCCAGGTCGCCGGCCGGGTCCGTCGGGTGGTGCGGGAACTGCTCACCACGTACCGGGGAAAGACCGTGGTGGTGGTCTCGCACGTCTCCCCGCTGAAGATCATGCTGCGCGACGCGCTGGGCGCCGGGGACGCGTTGCTGCACCGGCTCTACCTCGACCCGACCGGCATCTCGGTGATCGACACCTGGCCGGACGGCGGCGTGGCGGTGCGTACCGTCAATGACACCGCCCACCTCGCCGGCATCGCCACCCCCTGACGCCGGGACCGCTGCTGCGGGCATTGGCCTGGCCACCCCCTGACCTGGGCGGCCGGTGCGCCGCTAGCCTCGCAGGATGGATCTTCCCGCGTTCGCGTTACTGGTCGGGGCCGGGTTGGCGGCCGGCACCGTCAACGCGGCGGCCGGCGGCGGCTCGTTGATCACCTTCCCGGCGCTGATCGCCGTCGGGCTGCCGCCGGTGTCAGCGAACGTCACCAACGCGATCGCGGTCTGCCCCGGCTACGTGGCCAGCACCGTCGGCAGCCGCGACGACCTGCCCCGCCGACGCGGACTGTGGCGCCTCGTCCCGACCGCCGTCGCCGGGGCGGTCCTCGGCTGCGTCCTGCTGCTGATCACCCCGCCCCGGGCCTTCGAGCTGATCGTGCCGTTCCTGGTGATCAGCGCGGCGGCGGTGCTCGGCTTCCAGAACCAGCTGCGGCGCCTCGTCGGCGAACCCCACGACCTGTCAGCCGGGCGCGAACAGCTGTCACTGCAGGCGATGACGTTCTTCTGCGCCGCGTACGGCGGATACTTCGGTGCCGCGCTCGGGGTGATGCTGGTCGCCGGCCTGGCCCTGGTGCTCGACGAGGCGCTCAACGGCGTCGTCGCGTTGAAGAACCTGCTGTCGGCCGCGGTCGGGGTGACCACCGTCGCCGTGTTCGCCATCTTCGGCCCGGTCAACTGGGTCGCGGCGGCGACGGTCGCCCCGGCCACCATCGTCGGCGGCTATGTCGGCGCGCGAGTGGTGCGCAAGCTGCCGCCGACCGTGCTGCGCTTCGGCATCGTCGTCTTCGGCGTCGGGATCGGCGTCCTGCTGCTTGCCCGCGCCCTGCGCTGACCCGCTCTCGGCCCGCTGACCGCCGGGTCTGCTCGTCCTGCCCGCGCTGACCGCTGAGCCTGCTTTCTCCTGCCCGCGCCGACCGCCACTCCGCCGGATCCGCGCTCGAGTTGAAGGCCAGATACCCTCTGCCGCCGGTAAGGTTGCTGACCTTCAACTCGTGCGCGAACTCCTGCGGCCCGGGCCCACTGACGGCGACGGGGCCGGGATGATGATCGGATGGCGCGGACGCTGCTGTACCTGGTCCGGCACGGCGAGCAGGACAGCGACGAGACCGGGTCCGACCCAGGCCTGTCGGAGCTCGGCCGGCGCCAAGCGCGCCGGCTCGGTCAGCGTCTGCGTGCTGTGCCGTTCGACGCCGTCCACCACGGTCCGGCGGCGCGGGCCGCGCAGACCGCCGAGGAGATCGCGGCTTTCCTGCCCGGGATCCCGGTGCACGAATGTCGGTTCGCCGCCGACGTGACGCCGGTGCCGGCTCCCGGGCGCGCCGACCAGGCGGTGCCGCAGCGGTACGCCGATTTCGTCGACGCGGTCCCGGAACAGGAGCGCGACCCCGGCGCGGTACGGGCACAGGCAGCGGTGAACCACTGGGGGCGGGTCGGCGACGTCGACCGGCACGAACTGGTGGTGACGCACAACTTCGTGATCGGCTGGGCGGTCCGGCATGCGCTGGACGCGCCGTACTGGCGGTGGCTCGGGCTGAACCAGTTCAACTGCGGCTTGACGATCGTGCAGTGGCGCAGCGACGCTCCGCCGACCCTGGTGAGCTCTAACGACATCGGCCACCTGCCGCCGGGCGAGCGGGGCCAGCCACCGGTGGATCTGCTGACCTGAGCCGCCTGGCTGTTGCCTGGCTGCGGGCGTAGGTCGTGCGGTGGATCTAGAAGGATCTGGCCGGTATATCGACCATGATCCTTCTAGATCACTGTTCTGGGCTGGTCGTGGTGGCCTGCCGGGCCTGCGGGTGGGGAATGATCGTGGGCTGCGTACGATTGATCCTCGGACGGACGAGTCGACCGGGCGGCCGCGTCAGCGGGGGATACGTCCCCTGTTGCCGAGGAACGTCCGGACTCCACAGGGCAGGGTGGTTGCTAACGGCAACCCGGGGCGACCCGCGGGACAGTGCCACAGAAAACAGACCGCCGGGCGGTGAAACGCCCGGTAAGGGTGAAACGGTGGGGTAAGAGCCCACCAGCATCCCGGGTGACCGGGATGGCTCGGTAAACCCCACCCGGAGCAAGGCCAAGAGGGCCGGTGTCGCGAGACGCCGACCTGCGCAGGCGTTCGAGGGCTGCCCGCCCGAGTCTGCGGGTAGGCCGCTGGAGCCTGCCGGCGACGGTAGGCCTAGATGGATGGCCGCCACCGCTGCGCGACCCGGGCAACCGGCGCGTACGGGACAGAATCCGGCGTACAGGTCGACTCGTCCGTCCCACCCAAGTTCGGCATAGATCGCACCACATGTGCTTCGCCGGCTGCGTCAACAGGGCGGGGCATCGGCGTTCGTGCCAGAGCCCTATCGTCGGTGGGGTGTCCGACATCCTGCAGATCGGCTCCCTCGCCGTCCCCGTTGGTGCCCTCGTCGTCTACGCGGTCGGGTTCGTCGTCCTCTACTGGGTCATTCGCCTTGCTGTCCGGCACGCCATCCGAGACGCCGACCGGCGTCGGTCAGGCGACCGGCAGTAGCTCCGAGAGGTGGGTCGGTCGGCCGGGGCCACGGCCGTTTCAAGATCATTGTAACGGTGGGTGACGGTTGCTGTGGCGGCGTGTCGAGTGGGGACGAAGCTCCGTTAGGACGAGGTCTTCTCAAGGATCTTGTCCACCCGGAGCTTCGTCATGCCGCATTCTGTCACCCCCGCTGTCGATCCGGTGTCCACGCCGGTCGTCGGGGACGTCGCGTCGTCGTGTCACGACCTGCTGGAGCTGTTGTTGGCGGTGTCCGACGGCCGGTCGGCGCAGGGTCGTGACCATCCGGTCGCGGTCGTCCTGACGTTGGTGGCGGCCGCGACCATGGCCGGGGCGACCGGCTACACCGCGATCGCGGGCTGGGTCGCCGACGTACCGGCCGAGGTCATGGACAGCCTCTACGAACGGGTCGGGGCCAGACCGGCCCGACGGCCGTCCCGGTCGACGATCTGGCGGGTCTGCACCGACGCCGACGCCGACGTGCTCGACGCCGTCATCGCCGAATGGACAACGACACGACACGCCCACGTCAGAACCGGCACGCCGACCCAGGTACGTCTGGACGGCAAGACCGTCGGCGGCGCCGTCGGCGACGACGGGAACCAGCTGCACCTGCTGTCCGCTCTCGCCGGGGACCCGCGACCGGGAGCGGCGGGCGTCGTGCTCGCCCAGGCGCCGACCGACGGCGCCAAGACCACGGAGCCAGCCACCGCCCGCGCCCTGCTGCAGACCCTCGACCTGCCAGGCCGGACAGTCACCGCGGACGCGTTACACACCGTCAGGGCGACCGCCGAACTCATCCACCACCGTGGCGGCCAGTTCATGTTCCCGGTCAAGGAGAACCGCCGGACCCTGTTCGACGCCCTCAACACGCTGCCCTGGGCCGACACCCCACCCGACCTGGAAAGCGTCGACATCGGACACGGCCGCCGGACCCGCCGCACGATCCGTGTCCTGCCCGCCCCGCCCGATCTGCCGTTCCCGCACGTCAACCAGGTCTGGCTGATCGAACGCTACGTCACGCACACCGCCACCGGGAAACAGTCCGCCGCCGCGCGGCTCGGCGTCGCCAGCCACACTCCCGACCAGGCCGGCCCCGCCGAACTGGCCGCCTACAACCGCGGTCACTGGGCCATCGAGTCGTTGCACTGGATCAGGGACACCTGCTACCGGGAGGACCGGTCGACCACGCGTACCCGGTCCGGGCCCCGCGTCCTGGCCTCGCTACGCAACCTAGCGATCAACGCCCTACGCCTGGCCGGCCGAACCGACATCACGGAAGCCACCAGATGGGCCGCCCGCAACATGACCAGGCCATTCACCATCCTCAACCTCACCAGATGATCTTGGAACAGCCGTGCGGCCGGGGCTGTTACCCTCGATCCACCGACGCGGTTGCCGCTGAATGTTGGTTGATCATTTCTGTATTGGGTGGTGCGGCGGGCGTGAGGGAGTCGCCGATCACGTGATCGGCTTGCTCCGAGGGTGAGTGTTCGGGGTGGAACGGGATTGTGGCCTGTGGTCGGGCCGCCTGGTTTCGGCTGGTGGGGTGTGGTCAGCCGGGTGCCGGCTGGACGGCGGTGAACAGGTTGTCGAACGCCGCCTGCCAGGGCCAGTACTCGGGCAGGTGTAGGTGGATGGTGCGGGCCCGGTGGGCGAGGCGGGCTGCGACGGTGATGATCCGGGTCCGGATGGTGGCGGGTCTGGCGGTCGACCAGGTGCCCGCGGCGAGGTGTCCGGCGGCGCGGGTGAGGTTGTGCGTGATCGCGGCGCAGGTCAGCCAGGCGTCGTTGGCGCTGAAGTGTCCGGAGGGCAGGTGGGCGAGGGGGCCGGCGATCAGGTCGGCGTTGACCTGCTCGATGATCGCGTGTTGCCGGTGCTGGGCTTCGGCCTGTACGAGGGTGTACGGGCTGTCGGTGAACACGGCGTGGTACCGGTAGGTCGGTAGGAGTTCGTCCTGGCCGGGGATCTGTTGCGGGTCGTCGCGGCGGACGCGGCGCACGATCAGCCGGGCGGTCGCCTCGTGTCGGGTGCCGGCGAACGCGGTGTACGTGGTTTCGGCGATCTGCGCGTCGGAGATCCACCGGCCGGCGTCTTCGTCCCGGACGGCCTGCGGATAGGTGATGTCGACCCACTGGTCGGCGGCGATGCCGTCGCACGCGGCGCGGATCTTCGGGTCGATGCGGCAGGTGACCGAGAACCGCACGCCACGACGCCGGCAGCCGCTGATCACCGTCTTGGCGTAGAACGCCGAGTCCGCTCGCACCATGATCTCCCCCGAAGCGCCGCATGCCCGGGCGGTCGTGATGGCCTCGGCGATCATGGTGGCGGCGCCCCGGGACGAGCCGGCGTTACCCGACCGCAGCCTCGTGGCGGCGATCACCGGCGCGGACAGCGGGGTGGACAGCGTCGCGACCAGGGGGTTGTAGCCGCGCAGGTAGACGTTGTAGCCGCCGACCTTGGCGTGGCCGAACCCGATGCCCTGCTTCTGCTTGCCGTACACCCGCCGCAGCATGGAGTCGATGTCCACGAAGCACAGGGCGTCGGCGCCGGTCAGGATCGGTGCCCGGCCGGTCAGACCGATCAGGGTGTCGCGGGCGGCGGCCTGTAACTGCCGTACGTGCCCGTGGGTGAACGTACGCAGGAACGACCCGAGCGTCGACGGCGCGTACACGCTGCCGAACAGCGACCGCATGCCACCGTGCCGGGCGATGTCGAGGTCGTCGATGCTGTCCGCGCCCGCGAGCATCCCCGCCACGACCGTGGCGACCTTCCCGGCGGGGTTCGCGCCCTTGTCCGTCGGCAGCCGCACCCGGTCGGCGACCGCGTCATGCAGACCGGCCTGCTCGGCCAGGCGCATCACCGGAACGAGACCGGCACACGACACCAGATTCGGATCGTCGAACGTCGCGCGCACCACCGGCGCGTCCTGGCGTATTCTCACCTGCGAGGTGCCCTCTCGAACCGAGCGATAGAAGCGTCAGAACTCCTATCCTTCCAGTTCAGAGGGCACTTTCTATAGCCGGGGTCCTGCCGGTCCGACCTTCATCGGTGGATCGAGGGTTACCGAGTGGCTGGAACTGCTTGACGATCGACGTCGCCGCAGTTAATCTCCTTCATAGCTGAGCATCTATGTACTGTGTGTGATCTGTGCTCCGTCGAGGGCATCCGTCGGCCGGTGACCGGGCCGCCGTACCGACGGTTCACGGCTGTGTGCTCAGCGCGAACGGAACGGCATGCGGCCGACCGCTTCCGGCTGGCTTTCGGTGGCACAGGGCCGGGATCGCCAGCGCATCCGAACGGCATGGGCATTGCCGACGGATCTGTGTACCTCGGGAACAGTGTTCATCTGAGTCAGATTCCGCTGACTTCTGGCCGCTCCATCGCAGTAGAAACAGGAGGCACTTCGTGAAGAACGTTGGGACCAGCGTTTTCACAAGACGCCGTCCACCAGGTACGACGACCGTGCTTGGTGTGGCTGTCACCTTCGCCGCTGTCGGGGCACTCGCCGTGTCCGGCATGTCGGCTGCCGCTGTTCAGGCCCCGGCCGACGAACCAGCGGCATCAGTGTTGGCAAGTTGCGATGACCGGCTGTTCGGCTGGGCGTCAGTGTCGGCGAACGGTGTCGCCACGACGACCGGCGGCGGCAACGCCACCCCGCAGACGGTGACATCGCTTAGCGACCTTCGGCAGTACGCCAACGACTCGACTCCACGCGTGCTACGGATATCCGGCACGATCAGCACTGGGTCGTCGGCCGTGGAGGTCGGCAGCAACAAGACCCTGATCGGCGCAGACTCGAACGCGACGATCCGTGGTGGCATCAACATCAACGGCGGTAGCAACATCATCATCCGCAACTTGAACGTGCAGGGCGGCGGCCAGGGCAGCAGCCCGGCCGACACGATCGCCGCGCGTAACGCCCACCACCTATGGTTCGACCACCTGAACCTGTGGGACGCCAGCGACGGGTTGCTGGACCTCACCCGAGGCGTCGACTACATGACGGTGTCCTGGGTCAAGTTCTGGTACACCAACAGTTCCCACTCGCACAGGCTGGCCAGCCTGGTGGGTGGAGGCTCGACCCACGGCGACACCGACAGCGGAAAGCTGAACGCCACCTACCACCACAACTGGTTCGCTGATCTGGTTGACCAGCGTGGACCACGAATGCTGTTCGGCAAAGGCCACGTCTACAACAGCTACTACAATTCCCCCGGGAACGCGTACGCCATCGGCACCGGATCGTACGCCTCCGTACTCGTGGAGAACAACTACTTCAAGGACATACGGGACCCGCACCGGTTCCAGGACTCGAACCCCACGTACATCACCGCGCGGGGAAACGTCTACGACAACACCAGCGGTCGGCGTGACACAGGTGCCCAGGGTAGTGGCGTCACTCCGTTCACGAACCCGCCGTACAGCTATTCGCTCGACGCGGCAAACGACGTCCCCGGCATTGTCACCGCCTGCGCGGGCCCGAGACTGTCCGGGACGCCGCTGCCGCCCACCACAGCGCCGCCCACCACGGTGCCGCCGACGACGGCGCCGCCGACGACGGCGCCGCCCACCACGCCACCAACGACGACCGCGCCACCAACCACAGGTGCCTGCAGCGCCTCTTACCAGACCGTCAGCTCGTGGCCCGGTGGCTTCCAGGGCGAGGTGGTCGTACGAGCAGGAAGCACAGCGATCAACGGCTGGACCGTCCGCTGGACCCTCGGCAGCGGGCAGACCATCAGTCAGCTATGGAACGGTAGCCTCAGCACCAGCGGCTCCAGCGTCACGGTACGCAATGTGGACTACAACGGCACGCTGCCGGCCGGTGGCACCGCGACCTTCGGGTTCCTCGGCTCCGGCTCACCGTCCTCGCCGTCTCTGACCTGTTCCAGCCCGTGAGATGCCGCTGGGCCAGGTGCCTTCGGCCCATGCCTCTGCCCGAGGCCCTGGCCCAGCAGCGCTCCGCCGGTCACGGACCGTTCGTCCGCGTCGCGTCAGGAGCCGTACGGGGCAGCAGGTGATCGAGTGCCGCGTTCGCGGAAGTACGCCGGACCCGCCGTCTCGAGGACGGCAACCGGGTCTGCTGAGGTCGAGCCGATCCGGACGGATGCCAGCTTCGATCAGTGCTGGTCAGTGCGGCATGAGGTGGCGGGTGAAGAACCGTACCGTGCTGTCCAGCTCGTGTTCCGGGAGCCGGTCGGCGTGCCGGCCCGGGTTGGCGTGCAGCGTCTTCTCGGTCGAGCCGAACGCGTCGAACAGGGCCAGGCTCTGCGCCCGGGGCACCCGTTCGTCGTCCCACTGGACCAGGAACTCGACCGGTACGGTGATGCTGGCCGCAGCGTCCAGCGTGGATGCGGCGGCGGCACCGCCGAGGCCGAGGACCGCCGCGCGCACTCGCGGCTCGGCGGCGACGAACGGTACGCCGAGCCCGTAGCCCAGCGAGATCCCCCAGTAGCCGACCTGCCCGCCGCCGAGATGGTCGAGGACGGCCTGCCACTCCGGGATGGTCTGCTCGGCGACCAGGGCGTGGAAGTCGGCGAGCAGCGCGGCCAGGTCACCTCCGGAGCTGACAGCGGTCCGGATCTCGGTGGCGATGTCCTGGTAGCGCTCGTCGGTCGGGCGCTCGCCGTGGTTCGGCACGTCCACGCAGACGGCCGCGAAGCCGCTGGACACGAAACGGTGGGCCCGGTGCAGGACGCCGGGAGCGGTCTTGTGCTGGCCGCCGCCGTGGCCGATGACGATCAGCGGCGGGCGGTCGGCACCGCTGCCGGCTGAGGTCCAGAGCACAGCGGGTACGCCGTCGACGGCGAAGTGTTCTTCCTGGATGTTGTGCATGCGCGTACACGCCTTTCGAGAGTCCCTGTGCGGGCGCTCCCTAGATGCGGGGGAGGGAGTCCCGGCCTGTCGCAGCGTTGATCGGACTCACCTCCTCGGGCAGCAGTCATGCACGGCGCAGCGAGCGTACCGTAACCTCACCCCGCTATCGGCGCTCACCTGTCGGTCGAAGCCGTACCCGCAGGTCAGCTCACGGCCTTCTTGACGAGGGCGGCGATGGTCTCTGCGGCCTGCTCGCTGAGCTGGGCGACGGCGAAGGACGTCGGCCACAGGCCGCTGTCGTCGGCGAGATTGGCCGTAGCGGTGAAGCCAAAGGTGGAGTAGGGCTCCTTGTCCGCGTGCCCGCTACGGAAGAAGCACACGACCTTGCCCTTTCTCGCGTACGCCGGCTGGCCGTACCAGAGCTTCGGGGACAGGTCGGGGGCGTTGGCGGTGACGATGGCGTGGATGCGTTCGGCCAGTGCGCGGTCCGATTGTTCCATCTGGGCGATCTTCGACAGGACGTCGAGCTCCTCGGCGGCTGCCTTGGTACCACGACCGCGGGTTGTCTCCTTCCTGAGCTCTGCGGCGCGTTCCTTCATGGCGGCGCGCTCGCCCTCGGAGAAACCGTCCGTGCCTGCCTTACTCATCATGTCGCTCCTGGTCGTTGTCGGGTGTGACCGAGGGGCACGCTAGCCGTGCTGCGGCGGCTGGTGCTTCTCGATTCATGATCGGTCGAGGCGGCCCGGCGCCACGAGCCCTGACCAGCGGAAGTTGCCGTCAACTGGACATCCAGGCGGTTAACCTCCCGTGGTGAGCTCCCCGCCTGACGATTACACAGCGACGTTGCCGCGCAAGCGGATGGGTTCGGCCGTGCTGCTGCGCGACCGGGACGGACGGATCCTGCTCGTCGAGCCGACGTACAAGGACTACTGGGAGCTGCCCGGTGGGGTGGTGGAGGCCGACGAGTCGCCGTACGACGCGGCGGTCCGTGAGCTGGCCGAGGAACTCGGCCTGGCGGTTGTTCCTGGCCGGCTGCTGGTGGTGGACTGGGTGCCGCCTCGCGCCGGCCGCACCGAAGGGGTCATGTTCGTGTACGACGGCGGGGTCCTGGACGCCTCGCAGACCGATGCGATCCGGCTTCCGCCGCAGGAGTTGCGAAGCTGGGCGTGGTCGACCCTGCCGCAGGCGCAGCAGCGGCTGTCGCCGCTGCTGGCCAGGCGGGCCGCCGCCGCTGTGGAAGCGGCGACGGACAGCGGGACTGTCTACCTTGAGGGCGGGAATCAGGTCGGTGGTCCGTAGGCGCGTGGAGCCAGATCGGTGATCACGCGGTGGTGTCAGGAGCTGCTTGCGGTACAAGAGCTACCCAGGTGCCGGGTGAAGAACCGGATCGAGCTTTCGATTTCGAACGACGGGACTCGAAAGTGGCTGCCTGGGTTGGCGTGCAGCGTCTTCTCTGCGGAGCCGAGTGCGTCGAGCAGCTTCATGACGGAGTCCCGTGGATTGCCTTCGTCGTCCCACTGCAGCAAGAACTCGACCGGGATCGTGATCCGCGCTGCGATGCCGGTGAGCCACTCGCTTCCAACGAGGCCTAGGACCGCGGCCGTGATCCGGGGCTCGGCCGCGACCAGGCGGATGCCCATCTCACCGGCCTGGGAGTGGCCGTAGTACCCGACAGGCCGGCTGTCGCCGACGGAGTCCAGGTTCTGCAGCGCGTCCAGGGTGGTCTGCCAGTCGGGTATGAGCTGCGACGCCACGGTATCGTTCAGCGCGGGCCACGCCGGGCCGAAGGGCTCGCCCGCAGCTTCCCGTTCCTCGATGACCGTGACCAGCCGCCGGATCTCTGGGTGTTCCGGCCTGTCACCGGTACCCGGCGCGTCGATCGCGGCGACCGCGAAGCCACCGGAGGTGACGTAGGGAAAGGCTCTGGAGACGACCTCCCACCCCTTCTTGTGCTGGCCGCCGCCGTGCCCGATCAGGATCAGCGGACGGGGACCGGAGCCCTCGGCGGGCGTCCAGAGCACCCCGGGGATGTCCCCGATACTGAAGAGCTGCTCGCGGACGCCGGCGTCGACGGTCTCCGAGGTGATGCGCATGGCAGGGATTACACCGGCATCCCCGCCCACGTGGCCAGCCAATCACCTGATGAGGAGGCGGTCGGCAACGACGGCGTAGGCCGGCAGGCCCGCTGCCGAACCCGAGGGTGCTCATCAGAGTGTGGTGACCCTGGCTGACTTACCGAACTCGCTGGGCCGCCTCGCGTGGGGCATCCGGTGGATAGAGTCGCGAGCATGAACGTCGAGATCGAAGCCGTCCGAGTCGCCACCGACGAGGTCGTGAAAGCGTTCGGAGGGCTCCTTCCACAGCTGTCCCGTTCCGCCAAGCCACTCGATCTGACGGCGCTGGACGAGCTGGTGGCGTCGGACGCAAGCACTTTGCTGATCGCTCGCCGCGAGGGCGAGATCGTCGGCGCGTTGACCCTGGTGATGTTCCCGATCCCGACCGGTAGGCGGGCCTGGATCGAGGATGTGGTGGTCGACGAGTCGGCGCGCGGCCTCGGGGTCGGGGCGGCGCTGACCCAGGAGGCCGTCAGGCTGGCTCGGGAGGCTGGCGCTCGGACCGTTGACCTGACGTCCCGCCCGTCTCGTGCTGCCGCGAACCGGCTCTACGAACGACTCGGCTTCAGTCTCCGTGACTCGCGGGTCTACCGCCTTGCCCCCGGCGGTCGGTGAGGGCTGCGACGACTTCGGCCATGCTGCCGATGATGGCGTCTGATTCGCTGAGGCTGTGGTATTTGCGGGGCTTGTTGGCGTAGCCGATGGTGGGTACGCCGACCGCCTGGGCGGCCTCGATATCGGTAGGTGAGTCGCCAATGAGCACGCAGTCCTCAGGGTGGGCGCGCAGTTCGCAGATGGCGGCGATCACCGGTGCCGGGTTCGGCTTCATTCCGGCTGGGCCGGCGTGGGGTCGGCCGATGACGGGCTTGATGTAGGCGTCCAGCTGTTGCGCGATCAGGTACCGGTTGATGGCGTCGGCGCTGTTGTTGGAGACGACCGCGATGCCGTGCTGGGCGCGGTGGGCGGTCACGATGACTTCCCGGGCGTACGGGGTGGGTTCGGCCACGGCGACGGCGTCCAGCTCGGCGGCACGTAGGGCGTCGTCGACTTGGCGCACGATGGCTGGCCGGTCAAGGGTGGCGCTCCAGCGCAGCACGGCGAGCGGGTCGGGTTCGTCGAGCAGACCGGGCGGGACGGTGACGCCCTGGTCGACGAGCACTCGGCGCAGGGTGGCGGCGACCTTGGGCGCGGGGTGGTTGGCGAAGACCTTGCAGACGGGTCCGTCGAAGTCGAGCAGCAGGAACCGGGCGCGGTCGATGACGGCGGCGAGTTCAGCGGTCATGAGGCGTGCTCGCGGGCGATGGCGGTCCGCTCCCGAAGCGGTTGGCGTGACCGCGCCCGCACTCGCAACGCGGTCACGGCTCCGCTACCGCTGGCGCGTCTGCGCCCCGAGCGACGCGGTGAAGGACGTCCACGCTGCAGAGGAGAAGGCGAGCAGGGGACCGGAACGGTCCTTGCTGTCGCGTACGGCGACGACAGCGGGCAGGTTGTCGGCGACTTCGACGCAGTTACCGTTGCCGCCGGAGTAGCTACTCGTACGCCAGGTGGCGTTGGTCAGGTCGGTGTCTCGCATTCGCGGTGCCTCCTTGGAGTGGGGGAGGAGCGGTTACGCGGAGAGCTGGAACGACTTGAGCGCGGTGGTGAAGGTGGTCCAGGCGGAGGGGGCGAAGGTCAGCGCCGGGCCGGTCGGGTCCTTGCTGTCCCGGGTGGCGACGACTCCCGGCAGGTTGCGGGCGACCTCGACGCACTGGCTGTTGGCGTTGCTGCGGCTGCTCTTGATCCACACGGCGCGGGTGAGGTCCATCGCGCCCTCCTTCTGGTCTACGCCAAGTCCTTGGCGATCGCGGCGATCAGGTCCCGGGACTTGCCTGGGCTGAGCGCCGCCGCGTGCAGGTGGGTGTAGGTAAGCGTAACCCGATTCATGTCCTCGGGGCGTTCCAGATACACGTCGCCAGCTGGGCTGATCACGTACGCCACCGGGCTGTGCACGTCCTCGTCGAAGTCCAGGATCGAGAACGACCCGGTGGTGCCGGGATGGTGTCCTTCGCTGAATGGCAGCACCTGCAGCATGACGTTCGGCCGGGTGCTCGCCTCGACCCGCCGGTCCACCTCGCCGGGATCGTCCGGCCACGCCGTGGAAGCGACGGCTCGGGCGTACTCCTCGGTCTGGAGCAGGCCGGGGACGATGGCCAGCTCGAAGTTGCGCACCTCGCGGGCGTCGCTGCAGGCGAGCACTTCGGAGATGGCGAGCTGGGTGAAGCCGGCGCGCGGTGCACGCCGGCTACGGCACGGACAACCCGGTGGGGGACCGGATCACCACCCGCGACGTGCTGGACTTCGCCACCGCGCAGGGCGCCCGGACCAACGGGCTCGGTGACGTCACCGGCTCGCTCACCCCGGGCAGGCAGGCGGACCTGCTGGTGGTGCGGGCCGACGACGTCAATACGATGCCGCTCAACGACGCGGTCGGCACCCTGGTCCTCGGCGCCGACGCCCGCAACGTCGACACGGTCGTCGTGGCCGGCCGGTTCCGCAAGGCGGCCGGGCGGCTCGTCGACGTCGACCTCGACGAACTGCGCCGTACGGTGAGCGCCTCCCGGGACGCGATCCTCCGAATGGTCGCCGGTCGGCGGCGGCCGTGAATTGACCTGCCGGTCGACGGCGGTCGTGAACCGACCTGGCTGACGCGGGCCTCGCCTCGCCTCGGGCGTCCATCATGTCGAGGATTCCGTGCCGCACCCACATGTCGTACGGCTGGGTTTGATGCCACAGGTGCATCAAGATGCGCCTGTGGCATCAAACCCAGACCGGCATGGGTGGTGTCGAGCGCCCAGGCTGGTAGCACCGCCCGCCACCGATCGACAGCCGACGGCGGTGCACAACTGCACCACCGTCGGCTATGCTTGTGGGCACGGGCACAAATGTGCTGCAGGCACGGGCAGGACCGGTGGCAGGACGCTGGTGCCCGATCAGTTTTCGCCCCACCGTTGCCAGCCAGACTCCAGGCAGTCCGCTCCTTCACGCTGGCGCGGCGGTCTCCGTCCACCCCCTCACCGGAGGCACCGATGATTCGCACCACGTCCATGTCCCACCCTTCCATGGAGATCTCGCATGGTCAGTCGGGGGCGGCACCCCAAGAAGGAGATCGCCGAAGCGCTGCGCAACGCGGCGCGTGCCGGCATGCGTGTCACCAAGACGCACCGAGGCCATCGATGGGGCGAGGTGAGATGCGATACCTGTCAGGACAGCCGAGCCGTGTGGACGACACCTCGTGACTCGGCCACCCACGCGAAGCAAGTCGACCGCTTCTCCGCAGCTCACGGCCAGTGCACCACGTAGATTGTGCCGGTGTTGCCGGCCTGGTCGGCAGGAATGCGGAGTGCGACGATGACCATTCACACCTTTACCCTCGTGCTCGATCGAAGGCCGACCGAGGACGAGGTTGACGCCCTGTTCGCAGCCGGATGCGACGACGCGGCATTCGGCGTCGACGGCGGCCTCCCGGTCGCGGAGTTCGACCGGGAGGCCGCGACCGTGGCCGACGCGATCGCCTCAGCGGTCCGCGCCGTCGAGTCGGTCGGCCTGACGGCGCTGCGGCTGATCGACCAGGACCTGGTGACGCTCGCCGACATCGCGCAGCGGGTCGGGCAGAGCCGGGAGTCGATCCGCCGGTACGTCACCGGTCAGCGTGGCCCCGGCGGTTTCCCACCGCCAGTCAATCCGGCCCGGGACGGCACGTCGTTCTACCGGTGGAGCGAGGTCGCTCCCTGGGCCCGCGAGCACCTCGAGGTGAGCGTGCCGCAGGTCGACCCGTCACTCGTCGTGGCCAACCTGGTGCTGCAGGCTCGGCAGCACCGTGGCCAGGTGCCGCACATGGCGGCGCTGTCGGATCTGTTGGCGGCCTGAACCAGGGTCATTGCCGACCTGGGTCACGGCGTGCCGGGTGACGACGTGGCGGGTCGGCGGCGGCCGGGGCGCAGCGCGCGTAGCGCGTTGAGGATCACCGCGACGTCGATACCCTCCTGAGTGAACGCGCCGGCCACCGGCGGCAGCAGGCCGAACGCGGCGACCGCCATCGCCACCACCGCCAGCCCCATGCCGACCGAGGCGCTCTGCACCGCGATCCGCCGGGACCGGTGAGCGATGTCGACCGCGTCGGCGAGCCGGTCCAGCCGGTCGCCGGTGAGTACCGCGTCCGCGACCCCGGCCGCAGCGCTGGTTCCGGTGCCGCCGACCGCCACGCCCACGTGGGCGGCGGCCAACGCCGGGGCGTCGTTCACCCCGTCGCCGACCATCACCGTCACCGCGCGGGCGGACTCGTCGCGTACCCGGGCGGTCTTCTCCTGCGGCGGGCAGTGCGCAACGATGTCGTCCACCTTGACCTGCGCGGCGACCCGCTCGGCCACCTCCCTCCGGTCGCCGGTCAGCATGACCAGCCGGGTGAACCCGGCCTGCCGCAGCCGCCGCACCGTGCCGGCGGCATCGGGCCGCACCGGGTCGCGCAGCAGGATCGCCCCGGCGGGTACGCCGTCCACGCCGACCCACACCGCCGACAGCCCGTCCGCTTCGGCCCGGTCCCGGATCTGGACCGCCCAGTCCGGCAGCGGCCCGTCCGGCTGGCCGACCCGCACCGTACGGCCGTCGACCCGGCCGTGGACGCCCCGGCCGGGATCCTCGGTGACCTCGGCCGGGGCGGTCAACCGCAGGCCCCGGTCGCCGGCGGCCCGGACCACCGCGCCGGCCAGTACGTGCGGGGAGAGCTGTTCCACCGAGGCGGCCAGCCGCAGCAGCTCGGTCGGGTCGGCCCCGTCGCCGGTGACCACGTCGGCGGTCTCCGGCCTGCCGGTGGTCAACGTCCCGGTCTTGTCGACCAGCAGGGTACGGGCGTGGCCGAGCTGCTCCAGCGCACCGCCGTCGCGGACCAGCACGCCGCGGCGTGCGGCGCGGGACAGCCCGGCGACGATCGCGACCGGGGTGGCCAGCAGCAACGGGCAGGGGGTGGCGACGACCAGTACCGCGACCGCGCGGACGAACTCACCGGAGACGATCCAGCCGGCCCCGGCCAGCACCAGGGTGAACGGGACGAACGCGGCGGCGTACCGGTCGGCCAGGCGTACCGTCGGTGCCTTGCCGGCACCGGCCTCGGTGGCCAGCCGGACGATCCCGGCGTACGTGCTGCCCTGCGCGGTCTCGACGGCGCGCAGCGCGAACGCGGTCCCGGCGTTGACCACCCCGCTGGCGACGCGTTCCCCGGCGGCCCGCTCCACCGGCCGCGACTCGCCGGTCACCACCGACTCGTCGAGGGTGGCCGGCTCCTCGGCGACGCCGTCGACCGGGACCACGTCCCCGGGGCCGACGACCAGCCGGTCCCCGGTGGCGATCTCACCCACGTCGACGGTGGCGACGGTACCGTCGGCGGCCCGCCGCCGGGCGGTACGCGGCGCGTGCGCGACGAGCGCCTGCAGGTCCCGGCCGGCCCGTCGCTGCGCGTACGTCTCCAGGGTGTGCCCGCTGGCCAGCATCAGCGCCACCACCGCGCCGGCCAGGTATTCGCCGGCCAGCAGCGCGCCGACCAGGGCGAGTACGGCGATGACGTCGACGCCGATCCGCCGCCGGCGCAGCGACTGACCCATCCAGCGCAGCGCCGGCAGCAGCGCGGCGACCGTGGCGGCCGCCCACACCCCGTCGGCGGCAGGGCCGGCGCCGGCGAGCCGGAGCGTGCCGCCGGCCAGCACGACGGCAGTCAGCGCCGTCAGCGGCGCCCAGGTCCGCCAGCGGACCGACCGGTGTCCGATGGTCGGCTCGTCGTCCATCGACCCAGTCTGCCGGCCGGCGGGCCTGGCGGTGGGCGGTACGCCGGGAACGAACACGCGGGTGACCGGGGCCCCGTCCGGTCACCCGCCGCCTGACCGTAGTAAGCCGTCGCTACCCGCGAACCCGCGTGGACCAGTACATCGGCCGGCATCCTCTCTGTCCGGTGTGCATCCGTACACGTTCAGGGTGCGTTGTCGACCGGGGGCAGGAGGGTGATCACGATCATCTCCGTACATCGGCGTACACCGACTAGCATCCGCTGCGGAGCGGGTCGTCGCACGGCGGGTCGCCACAGTGCTGGCTGACCAGTGAGGGTCGTGAGAGTCGCGATGGTGCATAGAGTGGACACGCGGCCGCCCGACCGGCTGGTACGCGATGCCGCCGGGGTACGGACAGTGGACGACCTCGCCGCGTTGCTGAGGGCGTTGCGGCGGCGGCACGCCCGCCGCGAGGGCCAGCGGGTGCTGTCCTACCGGGTGCTGGCCACCCGCGCCGGCTGGTCGCACACGGCGGTGGCGGAGTATCTCACCGGGAAGACGCTGCCGCCGACGGACCGGTTCGACGTGCTGGTCGGGTTGCTCGGTGCCAGTCCGATCGAGCGGGGGGTGCTGGCCAGCGCCCGGGACCGGGTCGACGAGCGCCGTCGCGTCACCGTGCCGGCGGAGCCGGCGGTCGACCCGGTGGTCCGGGTGGTGCCCCGGCAGCTACCGCCCGCGCTGGGTCACTTCAGCGGCCGCCGTACCGAGATGGCTCAGCTTGACCGGCTTGCGCCGGACACCGGGCCGGCGCGGCGGACCGCCCCGGCCGGTACGGTCCGGATCGTGGCGGTCAGCGGCACCGCCGGGGTCGGCAAGACGACCCTCGTCGTGCAGTGGGCGCACCAGGTCGCCGACCGGTTCCCCGACGGGCAGCTCTACCTGAACCTGCGTGGGTTCGACCCGGACGGGTCGGTGACCGAGCCGGCGACCGCGCTGCGCCTGCTGCTCGACGCGTTGGGCGTACCGCCGGCCCAGGTGCCGGACGACCCGGACGCTCAGGCTGCGCTCTACCGCACCACGTTGGCCGGTCGTCGGCTGCTGATCGTGCTGGACAACGCCCGTGACAGTGCTCACGTACGGCTGCTGCTGCCCAGTTCGCCGCAGTGCCTGGTGGTGGTGACCAGCCGGAACCAGCTCACCGGGCTGGTCGCCGCGCACGGCGCCCAGCCGTTGACCCTCGATCTGCTGCATCCGGCGGACGCGGCGGAACTGCTGCGGCGCCGGATCGGCCATCGGCGGTGCGCCGCCGAGCCGGCGGCGGTGGGCGGGATCGTCGCCCGGTGCGCCGGCCTGCCGCTGGCGTTGGCGGTCGTCGCGGCGCGTGTCGTCATCGCCCCGCAGATGCCGTTGGCGGCGCTCGCCGCCGAGCTGCGGGTCGCCCAGCACCGCCTCGACGCGCTGGCACCGGACGATCCGCAGCTCGGGGTCCGCGCTGTCTTCTCCTGGTCGTACCAGGCGCTGAGCCCGTCGGCGGCGCAGCTGTTCCGGCTGCTCGGCATCCACCCCGGTCCGACCGTGTCGGCCCCGGCGGCCGCGAGTCTCGCCGGTCTGCCGGTGGCCCGGGTGCGACCGTTGCTCGCCGAGCTGGTCCGGGCGAACCTGCTCAACGCGTGTCCCGGCGGGCGTCACGGTCTGCACGATCTGCTGCGGGTCTACGCCGCAGAGCGGGCCCGGCAGCTGGAAACCGGGTCGGCGCTCGACGCCGCCCTGCGGCGGCTGGTCGACCACTATGTCCACAGTGCCTATCATGCCGACCGAACCCTGCAGCCGAACCCCGCTCCGCCGGTGCCCGGTCCGGCCCGCCCCGGCGTCGTCGCCGAGTACCCGGCGGACAGCGAAGCGGCCCTGACCTGGTTCACCATCGAGCAGACCAACCTGGATGCGGTCTTCGACGCGGCTGTCGTCGCCGGGCTGGGGGCCGAGGCGCTGCACCTGACTCAGGTGGCGTACACCTATCTGGACCGGGGTGGGCACTGGTCGGCGCTGACCGTCATGCAGCGGTCCGCGTTGCAGTTGGCCCGGCGGGTCGGCGACATCGCCGCGGAGGCGGTGGCGAATCGCAACCTGGCCCGCGCGTACCTGCGGACCAACCGGCACGCCGAGGCGCATCATCACCTTGAAGCTGCCTTGGAGCTGGAGCAGAGCCGGGGGGATCTCGCCCGGCAGGGGCTCACCCACCTGCACCTGTCGTTGCTGCGGGAGCGCCAGGACCGGCACCGCGACGCGTTGGCGCACGGGCGGACGGCGTACGAGCTGTACGCGGCGGCCGGTGACCGGCGGGGGGAGGGCAAGGCGCTCAATGTGGTCGGCTGGCAGCACGCCCGGCTCGGCGAGTACGCCGAGACGCTCGACTGGTGCGGGCGGGCGTTGCAGCTGCTGCGGGAGCTTGGTGACTGGCCCGGGCAGGCGAGTACCTGGCACAGCCTGGGGTACGCGTACCAGCATCTCGGTGACCCGGACGAGGCCGCCGTCTGCTACCAGGAGGCGCTGGAGCTGTTCCGTCGGCTCGGTGACCGGCATCTGGAGGCGCTGGTGCTCAGCGACCTGGGCGACGTCGGCTACGACACCGGAGATCTGGCGGCGGCCGAGGCGTGCTGGGGCGCGGCAGTGGGCATCCTGGACAGTTTGCGGCATCCCGACGCCGAGCCGGTCCGTGCCCAGCTGAACGGGTTGACGGGCCGGGGTTGACGCGGGGCCGGGGCGATGCAAACATCGGACCCCGATGTTTGCGCAAACATCACGTGGCTGTGGTCGATGTTTGCGCAAACAAGGCCTTCGGCTACCAAGGGTTGGGCGTGATGACCATTCCTCAGGCGCGACCCCGCAGGCTGCCGCGCCGGCGCTCGCTGGCCGGCTGGCAGTTCGTCGCGCCGTTCATGCTGGTCTTCGCGCTCGTCTTCATCGCGCCGATCGGCTACGCGATCCACCTCAGCCTCTACCGGCGGCAACTGATCGGCGGCAACTCCTTCGTCGGGCTGGACAACTACCAGCGGGCGCTGACGGACCCGCAGTTCTGGTCGGCGCTCGGCCGGGTGGCCGTCTTTCTCGCCGTCCAGGTGCCGATCATGCTGTTCCTCGCGCTGCTGGTGGCGCTGGCCATCGACAGCGGCCGGTTGTACGGCAGGAGCTTCTTCCGGGTCGCGGTCTTCCTGCCGTACGCCGTACCGGCCGTCGTCGCCACGTTGATGTGGGGCTTCATGTACGGCACCCGGTTCGGGCTGGTCGGCAACATCAACGACGCGCTCGGCGTGACGCTGCCCGACCCGCTGCACCCCGACCTGGTGCTGCTGTCCATCGGCAACATCGTCACCTGGGAGTTCGTCGGTTACAACATGGTCATCTTCTATTCGGCGCTGCGTGTGGTTCCGACGTCGCTGTACGAGGCGGCCGAGGTCGACGGCGCCGGTCAGCTGCGGGTCATCCGCGCCATCAAACTGCCGGCCATCCGGGGCGCACTGGTCGTCGCCACCATCTTCTCCATCATCGGCAGCTTCCAGCTGTTCAACGAACCGAGCATCCTGCAGCACCTGGCACCCAACGCGATCACCACCTACTTCACCCCCAACCTGTACGCGTACTCGCTGTCGTTCTCCGGGCAGCAGTACAACTACTCGGCAACTGTCGCCATCGTGATGGGTCTGGTGACCATGGCGATCGCGTACCTTGTCCAGCTGCGCGGCATCCGGGAGGGGCAGTGACGCCCGGCCCCGCCCGGGTGCGGCGGCCCGCCCCCACCCGGGTGCGCAGACCCGGACGTAGCCTGACCCTGACCGCGCTGACCGGGATGGTCCTCGTCTACAGCCTCGTCCCGCTCATCTGGCTGCTGGTCAACGCCACCAAGTCGCAACAGGGCCTGTTCTCGTCGTTCGGTCTGTGGCTAGCCGACGACTTCGCACTGTGGGACAACGTCGTCGAGACGTTGCGCTACGACGACGGGATCTTCCTCCGCTGGCTGGGCAACACCCTGCTGTACGTGGTCGCCGGGGCCGGCGGCGCCACCCTGCTCGCCACCCTCGGCGGGTACGGCCTGGCCAAGTTCGACTTCGTCGGCCGACGGGCGGTCTTCGCGATCGTCATCGGCGCGGTCGCCGTGCCCGGCACCGCACTGGCCGTGCCGACCTTCCTGATGTTCAGCCGCCTCGGCCTGACCAACACCCCGTGGGCGGTGATCATCCCGTCGCTGATCACGCCGTTCGGGCTCTACCTGATGTGGGTCTTCGCCGCCGAGGCGATCCCCGACGAGCTGCTGGAGGCGGCGCGCTGTGACGGGGCGAGTGAGATGCGCACCCTGTTCCAGATCTGCCTGCCGCTGCTGGCTCCCGGCATCGTCACGGTGCTGCTGTTCAGCATGGTCGCCACCTGGAACAACTACTTCCTGCCGCTGATCATGCTGAAGGACCCGGACTGGTACCCGCTGACCCTCGGCCTGGACGCCTGGAACGCCCAGGCCGCCACCGCCGGCGGTCAGCCGGTGTTCCACCTGGTCATCACCGGGTCGCTGCTGACCATCCTGCCGCTGTTGGCAGCCTTCCTGCTCCTGCAGCGCTACTGGCAGTCGGGTCTGGCCGCCGGCGGCGTCAAGGAGTGACCACCCATCACCGAAGGGACACCCCATGAACGGCACCACTGTGCGGGCGGTCGCGATCGCTGCGGCGGCCACCCTGGCGCTGGCCGGTTGCGGCTCCGGCGACGACCCGACCGGCTCCGCCGGTGACGAGCAGGTTTCCGCCGCCGACGTGCAGGCCGCCCTGGAGGCCGGCGGCGAGTTGACCGTCTGGGCCTGGGAGCCGACCCTCGCCGAGGTCGTCACCGACTTCCAGACCGCCTACCCGAACGTGACCGTGGAGCTGGTCAACGCCGGCACCGGCGACGACCAGTACACCGCCCTGCAGAACGCGATCGCCGCCGGTGACGGGCTGCCCGACGTCGCCCAGATCGAGTACTACGCGCTGCCGCAGTTCGCCCTCGCCGGGTCGGTCACCGACCTCACCGGCTACGGGGCCGGCGACCTGGCCGACACCTTCACCCCCGGACCCTGGTCGTCGGTGAACACCGGCGGCGGCGTCCACGGTCTGCCGATGGACTCCGGCCCGATGGCGCTGTTCTACAACCAGGAGGTGTTCGACGAGCACGGCATCGACGTGCCGGCCACCTGGGCGGAGTACGTCGACGCCGCCCGCGAACTGCACCGGGCCGACCCGCAGGTGTACATCACCAACGACGTCGGCGACGCCGGATTCACCACCAGCCTGATCTGGCAGTCCGGCGGCCAGCCGTTCCAGGTCGAGGGCACCGAGGTGCGCATCGACTTCACCGACGACGGCTCGGCCCGGTTCGCCGACACCTGGCAGCAGCTGATCAGCGAGGACCTGCTCGCCCCGGTCAGCTCGTGGAGCGACCAGTGGTACCAGGGGCTGGCCGACGGGACCATCGCCAGCCTCGCCACCGGCGCCTGGATGCCGGCCAACCTGATCTCCGGCGTCGCCGACGGTGCCGGCAAGTGGCGGGTCGCCCCGCTGCCGCAGTGGGACGCCGGCGGCACCGCCAGCGCCGAGAACGGCGGCAGTTCGCTGGCGATTCCCTCGGCTGCGGCGAACAAGGCCCTGGCGTACGGCTTCATCGAGTACGCCAACGCCGGCGACGGGGTGCAGATCCGGGTCGACGGCGGTGCCTTCCCGGCCACCACCGCGCAGCTGCAGTCGCCGGAGTTCCTCGGTACCGAGTTCGCGTACTTCGGCGGGCAGCAGGCCAACGAGATCTTCGCCGAGTCGGCCGGCAACGTCGTCGACGGCTGGTCCTACCTACCGTTCCAGGTGTACGCCAACAGCGTGTTCAACGACACCGTCGGGCAGGCATACGTGTCGGACAGCCCGCTGACCGGGGCGCTCGACGCCTGGCGGGACACCTGCGTCAGCTACGGCACCGACCAGGGCTTCGCCGTCAGCTGACCCGGCGCGGACCCGGCACCGCCGCGATGGCCGGTGCCGGGCCCGCGCACCCACCCCCCCAGAAGCGAGGAGACGTACGTGGCATTCGGTGGCGACTACCGCTGGCTGCGCTGGCCGGGCAACGGCGGCCCCCGGATCGGCTACGGTGCCGACTACAACCCCGAACAGTGGCCCCGGTCGGTCTGGGACGACGACGTGGCGGCCATGCGCGCCGCCGGGGTGAACATCGTCTCGCTGGCCATCTTCTCCTGGGCACGGCTGCAGCCCGGCCCGGACGAGTTCGACTTCGCCTGGCTCGACGACGTGATGGACCTGCTGCACGCCAACGGCATCGCCGTCGACCTGGCCACCGCGACCGCTTCGCCGCCGCCGTGGCTGACCGCCGCCCACCCGCAGATCCTGCCGGTCGACCGGCACGGCGCCACCGTGTGGCCCGGTGCCCGGCAGCACTGGCGGCCCACCTCGCCGATCTTCCGGGCGTACGCGCTGCGCCTGGTCCGGGCGATCGCCGAGCGCTACCGTGACCACCCGGCGCTGGCGGCCTGGCACGTCTCCAACGAACTCGGCTGCCACAACGTGTACGACTTCTCCGATGACGCCGCAGCCGCGTTCCGGACCTGGCTGCGGGACCGCTACGGCGACATCGACACGCTCAACCACGCCTGGGGTACGGCGTTCTGGTCGCAGCGGTACACCGACTTCACCCAGATCCTGCCGCCCCGGCAGGCCGCCTCCTACCCGAACCCGACCCAGCAGCTGGACTTCAAGCGGTTCTCCTCCGACGCGTTGCGGGAGCACCTGCGTGCCGAACGCGATGTGCTGCGGGCGGTCACCCCGGACATGCCGGTCACCACCAACTTCATGGTGATGGGGGAGTCGTCCGGGATGAACTATGCCGACTGGGCGGGTGAGGTCGACTTCGTCGCCAACGACCACTACGTGCACCCCGGACCGCAGGCCCTCGACGAACTGTCCTTCTCCGCCAACCTGACCGGCAACCTGGCCGGCGGACGGCCGTGGTTCCTGATGGAGCACTCCACCAGCGCCGTCAACTGGCAGCCGGTCAACCTGCCCAAACGCGCGGGGGAACTGGCCCGGGACTCGTTGACCCATGTGGCGCACGGCGCCGATGCGGTCTGCTTCTTCCAGTGGCGCCAGTCGGCGGCCGGGGCGGAGAAGTACCACTCGGCGATGCTGCCGCACGCCGGGGCCGACAGCGACCTGTTCCGCTCGGTCGCCGAGCTCGGCCGTACGCTGTCCGACCTGGCCGGTGTCGCCGGCAGCCCGCGCACGCCGGCACCGGCGGCGATCCTGTTCGACTGGGAATCGTGGTGGGCCTGCGAGCAGGACTCCCATCCGACGTCGCGGCTGCGGTACCGGCAGGAGGCGCTCGACTGGTATTCGGCGTTTCTCGCCCTCGGTATCCGGACCGACGTGCTGCCGGTCGCCGCCGATCTCTCCGGGTACCGCCTGGTGGTCGCCCCGATCCTGCATCTGGTGCCGGCGGCGCTCGCCGACCGGCTGCGCGGTTACGTCGCCGCCGGTGGTCACCTGGTGACCACCTACTTCTCCGGCATCGTCGACGAGCACGACCACATCTGGCTGGGCGGGTACCCGGGGGCGCTGCGGGATCTGCTCGGCCTGCGCATCGAGGAGTTCGGCCCGCTGCCCGACGGCGCACAGGTGGTGCTGGACACCGGCGCGACCGGGCAGCTGTGGACCGACCGCGTCACGGTGACCGATCCGCAGGTCGAGGTGTTGGCGGCGTACCGCACCGGCGAGTACGCCGGTCGGCCGGCGGTCACCCGCCGTACGGTCGGTGCCGGTTCCGCCGGCTACGTCTCCACCCGGCTCGGGGTGTCCGATCTGGCCGCTGTACTGGCGCGCTTCGCGACGGCCGCCGGGGTGCGCAGCGACCTGCCGGAGCGGCTGCGTGGCCGGGTCGAGTTGGCCGTCCGGGGCGAGCACTGGTTCCTGATCAACCGGACCGACGAGCCGGTGTCGTTGGCCGACGTGGCGGGCGTACCGCTGGTCGGTCCGGCCGAAACGCTGCCGCCCCGGGGGGTCTCGGTACGGGCGGTGCCGACGGCGCACTGACCGGTCGTGGGATCCGGTCAGCGTGCCGTCGGCGCCGCTGGGTCAGCGTGCCGTCGGCGGGGCGGCGGTGCTGGCCCGGACCACCAGGCGGGTCGGCACCAGGGTGGTGCCGGTCTGCGCGGTGCCGGTGCGGACCTGGTGCAGCACCGCCTCGACGCAGCGCCGGCCGACCTCGGCGAAGTCCTGGTGGACGGTGGTCAGCGGCGGGATGAACGAGCCGGCTTCGGCGATGTCGTCGAAGCCCACCACGCTGACGTCACGCGGCACCACCCGGCCGCGTTCGTGCAAGGCCCGCAGCACCCCGAGCGCCATCTGGTCGTTGGCGACGAAGATCGCGGTGCAGTCCGGTTCGTCTGCCAGTTCGAGTCCGGCCCGGTAACCGGCCCCGGCCGACCAGTCGCCGCGGCGCAGCGCCGGCACCTGGCGGCCGGCCTGCGACAAGGTGGTACGCCAGGCGGCCGCCCGCCGCTCTGCGGCGTACGACTCCGGCGGCCCGGCGACGTGCCACACCGTACGGTGGCCGAGGTCGAGCAGATGCCGGACGGCCTGCCGGGCACCGTCGGCCTGGTTGGTGTCGACCACCCGGTAGCGGTCGCCGGCATCCGAGTCGACCACGACGAGGTGCACGTCGGGAGGTAGCAGCACGGTGCTGGTGTCGAGCAGGTGCACCTCCATGATCACGATGACCGCGTCGACCGCGAGTTCGCCGAGCCGGGTGAAGGCACCGAGCACCCGGTCCTGGGTGGGAGCGGCGACCGGGATCAGCGTGATCACGTAACCCTCGGCTGCGGCGTGGGTGGCGATCGCCTCCACGGTGTGGCTGTTGCCGGTGGTGGACAGGGTGAAGGTGATCACGCCGATGGTGCGGAACTCGCCGTACTTGAGCGCCCGGGCGGCGCTGTTCGGTCGGTAGCCGAGTTGCTGCATCGCGGCGACGACCTGCTGGCGGGTGCTGGGGACGACTCCCGGGTGCCCGGTGGACACCCGGGAGACGGTCTGGGTGGAGACCCCGGCCAGCCGGGCCACGTCGGCCATCGACACCCGGCGTGGGCGACGCCCCGGCGGGTCGGGTGCGGTCGAGCTCATCGGGCGTCGACACCTTCCTCTCCCGGTGTTGGCGATGCCCGGTGCCGGGGGTACGCCGGAAGCCGTGCTGACACTAGCAGTGCTCGCGATGTTTGCGTGAACATGGCGGGGTCCGGAGTCGCCGGCGAGCCCGCCCGCCGGGGATGATGGTCGGATGCTGCCCACCCCTCGCGCCCTGCTGCTCGATTTCGGCGGAGTCATCGTCGACGCCCCCTCGATGTCACCGCAGCCGACCCACCTGGTCGACCGGCTTTGCGCGCTCGTCGGCGACGCGTTGTCCGCCGAGCGGATCACCCGGTCGCTGATCGACGGGCAACGCGAGTACGCCGCCTGGCGGGACCGGATCGGCGAGCAGGACCGCCCCCGGGAGTACGGCCACGAACAGGTCTGGCGGGAGTTCATCACACCCGGCTGGCCGGCCCCGGCCCGCGACGCGGTGCTGCGCGAGGCGACCGCGTTGAGCTACGCGTGGACCCGGCGTGCGGACTGGGCGGTACGCCCCGGTATCCGTACCGCGTTGGACGTCGCCGCCGACGCCGGTCTGCCGCTGGCGATCGTCAGCAACACGTTGTGCGGTGCCGCGCACCGCGACTTCCTGGACGCTGTCGGTCTTGGCGACCGGTTCGCCGTACAGATCTACAGCGACGAGGCAGGGGTGCGTAAACCCAACCCTGAGGTCGCCTGGCTCGCGGCGCGGGCACTCGGCGTACCGGTGGCGGACTGCTGGTTCGTCGGGGACAGCCCGGCCCGGGACATCCCGTGCGCGCGGCGGGCCGGTGCCGGTGCCGCAGTGCTGATGGTCTCGGCCCGCACCGGTCGGGAACGCGGCCAGCCCGACGGGGTGCCGGACGTGACCGTCGACGACGGCCACGGGCTGCGGCGGCTGATCGAGACCGCGTTCCCGGCCGGTGTGGACTGACGGTGCCGGCACGGGTTGCCCGGAGGTCGGTGAACGCGGTCTGCACCAGGCGTCCGGATCGCATGGACTCCCTCCTTGATGGGAGGGTATCGGCGCGCCGTTCCGCCCGACGACCATCGAACGACGACCGGTTCCCAGCGTGCACCACCGCTGCCGGTGCAGGCGTACCCCCTCAGCGGAATTGCCTGTGCCGTAGGCCTTTTCCGGGTCGGAGCGCCAATTGGGCAGTGTTGGCGTCGGATAGGAATGGCTTGCGTCTATGATGGAAAGGCTCGGACATTTTGCGCGAAACGGTGGCGCTTTGCCGTTTTTCCGTGCACAGTGTTTCCGTGAGCGACAGCGGACCTGATGGCGAGTACTTCTGGTGCCTGCGTCATCAGCGCGTGGAGTCCGGGGCGGATCTGTGTGCCGCCAAGTACCGGCTCGGTCCCTACGCCTCGAAGGCCGAAGCTGAGCAGGCGCTGCAGCGGGTGTCGGAACGTAACGAGGAGTGGGAGACCGAGGACGCCCGCTGGACCGGGGAGCAGGACTAGGCCGGTCCGGCCTACCTGGGTCGGATTCCGGAGACTCCACAGTCTCCATAGGGGACAAATCCATTGAAAGTCCGCAAGGAGGAAAAAGCCATGGTTGCTGGCACCAAAGCCGCGACCCGTCCCGCCACCCGGCGGGCGTCGAGCACCGGCACCACGAAGACGGCGGCGAAGAAGACGAGCCCGGCGGCGAAGAAGACGAGCCCGGCAGCGAAGAAGACGTCCGCACGGAAGGCGTCCGCGACGGTGGCAAGGAAACCCGCTACGAAGAAGACCAGCCCGACGGCGCGCAAGACGAGCCCGACGGCGAAGAAGGCTGCGGCCGAGAAGACCAGCCCGGCGGCGCGCAAGACGACGGCCACAACGCGCAAGACCACTCCAGCCAAGAAGACGACAGCCACCGCGCGCAAGACCAGCCCGGCGAGGAAGACCGCGACCGCAGGCAAGAGTACGGCCGCGAAAACCACGGCGACGACGACCGCGACCAGGTCCACGCCGGCCAAGGGCACCACCGGCCGGGCCGGGAAGAAGGTGGCAGCCGCGACGAAACGCACCGCTGGCCGGGTGCAGCGAGCCACTTCACCGAAGAACGCCACCCCCGCTCAGCGGGGTACCGCCAAGAAGGCGGCGGCCACCCGGAAGACCGCGAAGAAGACCACCAAGAAGGCGGGGACCCAGACCGCCCGCAAGGCTGGCCGCTGACCAGGGCGCACGGCCGCCGCATCGGCACACCCTGACCTACCGGCCGCCGACGCGCCACCGGCGCGTTCGTGGCGGCCGGCTGATAGGAATGATCCGTGCCGTTGCCCCGCCTGACCGCGTCCCGGATCGACTTTGGCGCGTTGCGCCGCGAGCTGGAACTGCCCACCGCGTTCCCGCCCGCGGCGCAACGCGAGGCGGACGAGGCTGCGTCGCGCGTACCGCCGCCGGAGGCCGACCTCCGACGCCGTCCGGCCGGCCGTCGTGTGGACGCTCGACCTGGCCGCCGACGGCGCACTGGTCGACACCCGGCTGGAACGCGCCCGGGTCCGCAGCCGGGCGCAGCTCGACTACCCGACCGTGCACGCCGCACTGACCGCCGGTCGGCTCGCTGAGCTCGCCGAGCCGATCGCCCGGCTGCCGCGCATCGGCGGGCTGCTGAGCGCGCGGGCGGCGGCGCGGGGCGCGGTCGCGCTCCCGCTGCCCGACCAGGACGTCGAACCAGCCGGCCACGGCTGGCGACTGGTGCTGCGTCCACCGCTGCCGATCGAGGAGCACAACGCCCAGATCTCGCTGCTCACCGGAATGGCTGCCGCCGACATCATGCTGCGGGCCGGCGTCGGTCTGCTGCGTACCATGCCGGCACCGCAACCGGCGGCGGTGACCCGGCTGCAGGCGGCGGCCCGTGCCCTGGGTGTCTGGTGGCCGCCGGGCGCAGCCGTCGGTGAGGTCACCGCCGGAGTAGACGCGGCACAGCCGCGCGGCGCCGCGTTCCTGGACCACGCCGCCGAGCTGCTGCGCGGTGCCCGGTACACCGCGTTCGCCGGCCAGCCGCCGGCAGAATCCGGCCACGGCGGGGTCGGTGCCCCGTACGCCCACGTCACCGCGCCGTTGCGGCGGCTGGCCGACCGGTACGCCACGGAGGTCTGCCTGGCGGTGACCGCTGGCCGGGAGGTACCCCCGTCGGTCGCCGAGGCGCTGCCCCGGCTGCCGGAGGTGATGGCCGGTACCGACCGGACCGCCGGTGCGGCGGCCCGCGCCGCGATCGACTTGACCGAGGCGGTGCTGTTGGCGAACCGGGTCGGTGCGGAGTTCGACGTTGCGGTGCTGGACGCCGACCCGGGCACCGCGAAGCGGGCGCCGCGCGGCACCGTCGCCCTCGACGAGCCGGCGGTGATCGCCCGCTGCACCGGCGCTCCACCGGTCGGCGAACGGGTCCGGGTCCGGCTGGTCACCGCCGACCCGGCCAGCCGGCGGGTGATCTTCCGGTACCCGGCCGACGAGCCTGGACCGGTCCCCGTCGCGGACGGCGGCTGACCACATCTCGGAGCAGGTGGTGGCCGGTGCGGAACCGGGTGGTGGTCGACGTCACGGTCCGGTCCCGTGCGGCCGTCCGGTGGGTGAGGATGAGCGGATGGGATATGACGCCAGCACACTGCCCGACGTCTCCGGCCTCACGGTCGGCATTATCGGCGGCACCGGCGACCAGGGACGGGGCCTGGCGTACCGGCTCGCCCGCGCCGGTCAGCCGGTCCGCATCGGGTCCCGCGACGGTACCCGGGCCGCCGCCGCGGCCAAGGAGATCGCCGCGTTGCCCGGGGTCGCGGCCGGGGTGATCAGCGGCGGCGGCAACGACGAGGTGGCCGGCGGGTCCGACTTGGTGATCATCGCGGTGCCGTGGGAGGGTCACGAGGCGACCGTCGCCGCACTGCGCGACCCGCTCGCCGGCAAGATCGTGGTCGACTGTGTGAACCCGCTCGGCTTCGACAAGCAGGGCCCGTACCCGTTGCCGGTGGCGCAGGGCAGCGCCGCACAGCAGGCCGCGGCGCTGCTGCCCGACTCGCGGGTCTGTGCCGCCTTCAACCACCTGAGCGCGCCGTTGCTGGCCGACCCGAAGATCGAGCGGATCGACCTGGACGTCCTGATCTGCGCCGAGGACCGGGAGGCGGCGGCGGTCGTCGCCGCGCTCGCCGCCCGGATTCCGGACATGCGGGGCATCTACGCCGGCCGGCTGCGCAACGCGCACCAGATCGAGGCGTTCACCGCCAACCTGATCGCCATCAACCGCCGGTACAAGGCGCATTCCGGGGTGCGGGTCACCGATCTGTGAGCTCCGCCCAGTCCCGGCGGATCTCGCGATCCGCCGGGACTGGGCGGTGACGGCGGTCGGTCAGAAGGTGTGTGCGGCGGTGGGGAACCGGCCGGCACGGACGTCGTCTGCGTACCGGCGGGTCGCGTCGGCGAGCACCCCGGCGAGGTCGGCGTAGGGCTTCACGAACCGCGGGGTCGGGCCGGACCGCATGCCGGACATGTCCTGCCAGACCAGCACCTGCGCGTCGGTCTCCGGGCCGGCGCCGATGCCGACCGTCGGCACCGGCAGGTCGTGAGTGATCCGCTTGGCGACCACCCCCGGCACCATCTCCAGCACCACGGCGAACGCGCCGGCCTCGGCGACCGCGTGGGCGTCGGCGATCACCTCGTCGGCGGCGTCGCCACGGCCCTGCACCCGGTAGCCGCCGATGGTGTGCTCCCGCTGCGGAGTGAAGCCGACGTGCGCCATCACCGGGATGCCGGCCCCGGTCAGCGCGGCGATCTGGTCGGCGACCCGCCGGCCGCCCTCGAGTTTGACCGCGCCGCAGCCGCCTTCCTTCATGAACCGTACGGCGGTGCGCAGCGCCTGCGTCGGCCCCTCCTCGTAGGAGCCGAACGGCAGATCGCCGACGACCAGCGCGCCCCGGGTGGCCCGGACCACGGCCCGGACCAGCGGCAGCAGTTCGTCGACGGTGACCGGCACGGTGGTCTCGTGGCCGAACACGTTGTTCGCCGCGGAGTCGCCGACCAGCAGCACCGGGATGCCGGCCCGGTCGAAGATCGCGGCGGTGTACTGGTCGTACGAGGTGAGCATGGCCCACCGTTCGCCGCGTTCCTTGGCGGCGGTCAGGTCACGGGTGCGGACCCGGCGGCTGACCGGTCCGCCGTACAGTGCGACGGCCTCGGCCGGCGTGGCGGGATCGGCCGGCTCGGTGGACGTGGCTGACTGGCTGGGCCCGGCGCCCGGCGTGGATCGGGACATCGTCGTCTCCTCTCACCCTCGTGGCCGCGGTCGCGGTCCCCGGGGTACGTCCCGATGGTGCCACCGGTGGCACCGGCGCGGAGAGGCTTCAGTGCAGGAATTCACACCTCACCCGGCACCCGGTGGGTCTCATCCGTCGCCGGGCTCCCGCCACCGGTTGGTGATCGGCAGTCGTCGATCGCGGCCGAATGCCTTGATCGATATCTTGGTGCCGGGCGCCGACTGCCGCCGCTTGTATTCGGCGAGGTCCACCATCCGCAGCACCCGGTCGACCAGCGCCGGATCGTGCCCGGCGGCGACCAGGTCGTCGCGGCCGGCATCGCCGTCGATGTAGCCGGTGAGCACCCCGTCGAGGAGCGCGTAGTCGGGCAGCGAGTCGGTGTCGAGCTGACCGGGCCGCAGCTCCGCGCTGGGTGGTTTGGCGATCGAGTTCTCCGGGATCGGTGGTTCGTCGCCGCGTCGCACGGCGTCGTCGTTGCGCCACCGGGCCAGCGTCCACACCAGCGACTTCCAGACGTCCTTGATCGGGTTGAAGCCGCCGACCGAGTCGCCGTACAGGGTGGAGTAGCCGACCGCCAGTTCGCTCTTGTTGCCGGTGGTCAGCACCAGATGGCCCTCCTGGTTGGACAGCGCCATCAGGATCACCCCGCGTACCCGGGCCTGCAGGTTCTCCACGGCCAGCCCGGAGAGCGAGATGTTGGCCAGGAACGGATCCACCATCGGTTGGATCGGCTCGATCCGGTAGTCCAGGCCGGTCCGTTTGGCCAGTTCGGCGGCGTCGGCCCGGGAATGTTCGGAGGAGAACTGACTGGGCAGCGAGACGCCGACGACCCGGTCCGGGCCGAGCGCGTCCACCGCGATCGCAGCCACCACCGCCGAGTCGATCCCGCCGGACAGCCCCAGCACCACCGAGGAGAAGCCGTTCTTGCGGACGTAGTCGCGCAGCCCGAGCACCAGCGCCGACCAGATCTCCGCCTCGGTCGGCAGCGGCTCGGCGACCCCGCCGCTGACCGGCCCACCCGTCGGGTCGACCGGCCGGTCACCGACCGCCACCCGGTCGACGGTCATCCGGTCCGGGCCGTCCGGGGTCTCCGGGGTGGCCGTCGCGTCGGCGGTCTCCGGGGTCGCGGCGCGGTCCTGCGCCGGGGCGTCCGCGGCCGGCAGCGTCAGGTCGTGCAGCAGCAGATGCTCGACGAACTGCGGCGCGCGGGCCAGCAGTGTGCCGTCCGCGGCGACGATCATGGAGTCGCCGTCGAAGACCAGTTCGTCCTGGCCGCCGACCAGGTTGACGTACGCCACGGTGGCGCCGGCCTCGGCGGCCCGCCGCCGCACCAGTGGCAGCCGGGCGTCGTCCTTGTCCAGCTCGTACGGCGACCCGTTGACCGTGACGACCAGGCCGACGCCGGCGCGGCGGGCGGCGGTGAACGGTCCGCCGGCCTGCCACAGGTCCTCGCAGATGGTCAACGCCACGTCGACCCCGCCGACGCGCACGACGGTCAACGCGGTGCCCGGCACGAAGTAGCGGTCCTCGTCGAAGACGCCGTAGTTGGGCAGGTGGTGTTTGAAGTAGGTGGCCGCCACGGTGCCGCCGTGCAACACGGCGAGGGCGTTGCGCGGACCCCGGCCGGGGTCGGCCTCGGCGCTGATCGCGGCCGGCCCGTCGGCGTCGAGGTAGCCGACCAGCACGGGTACGTCGCCGAACCCGTCGGCGGCCAGGTCGGCGGCGAGTTGCCCGACGCCGGACCGGGCGGCGGCGACGAACGACTCCCGGAACACCAGGTCCTCCACCGGGTAGCCGGTGAGCATCATCTCCGGGAACACGACCAGTTGCCCGCCGGCGTCCACCGCCGTACGGGTGTAGTCGCGGACCAGTCGGGCGTTGCCCGGTAGATCGCCAACGGTGGGGTTGACCTGGGCGAGGGCGATGCGCAGCGTCGGCATGTCGCTATCTTCCCCCAGCGCGACTCCGACCACCCCGCCGGTCGCCGACGCATTGCGGAGGGGACCGGTCAGGTGACTGTGCGGACATGCCCCGGTGCGCCCCGGTGATCGTGGTCTAATATCCCCTTCGTGACGATTGGTAGCAAAGAGCCGGAATGGTATGGACTGTCGGCTGGCCCCGCCAGGTGCGCGACCGGAGCGGTCCCGTAACGTCGGTGTAACGAGGTCGGTAAAGACTGGGCAGCTCAGGTGGGAGCCGACAGCACCTGGTCCTGCGCTGGAGGGCAGCAGCGCGGAGAATGGAACCGGTCCGGGCAGACCAGTGTCACGAGGGGTAGACGTGGACCGTCAGCAGGAGTTCGTGCTCCGTACTCTGGAAGAGCGCGACATCCGTTTCGTTCGGTTGTGGTTCACCGACGTGCTCGGCACGCTCAAGAGCGTCTCGGTCGCGCCGGCGGAGCTTGAGGCAGCATTCGAAGAAGGCATTGGCTTCGATGGCTCCGCCATCGAAGGGTTCGCCCGGGTCTTCGAGTCCGACATGGTCGCCATGCCGGATCCCACCACATTTCAGGTTTTCCCGTTCGAGGGCGGCGTCAGCGGCGAGAGCGCCCGGATGTTCTGCGACATCCTGCTGCCCGACGGTACGCCGTCCTGGGCTGATCCCCGGCACGTGCTGCGCCGGGCGTTGTCCCGGGCCGCCGACAAGGGCTTCACCTTCTACACCCATCCCGAGATCGAGTTCTTCCTGCTGGAGAACAGCCCGGCCGACGGGTCCACCCCGGTGCCGGTCGACTCCGGCGGCTACTTCGACCACACCACCCACGCGGTGGCCCGTGACTTCCGCCGCCAGGCGGTGCTCGCCCTGGAGCGGATCGGCATCTCGGTCGAGTTCAGCCACCACGAGGTGGCTCCCGGCCAGCAGGAGATCGACCTGCGCTACGCCGACGCGTTGACCACCGCCGACAACATCATGACCTTCCGCCACGTGGTCAAGGAGGTCGCCCTGTCGCACGGCGTCGCGGCGACCTTCATGCCCAAGCCCTTCACCGACCAGCCGGGCAGCGGGATGCACACCCACCTGTCGCTGTTCGAGGGCGAGCGCAACGCCTTCCACGACGCCGGCGATCCGATGAAGATCTCCAAGGTCGCCAAGGCGTTCATCGCCGGACTGCTGGTGCACGCCCGCGAGTACACCGCGGTCACCAACCAGTGGGTCAACTCCTACAAGCGGCTGTTCCCGCAGGCGCTGCCGGACCGGATCACCGAGTCCCCGGCGTACGTGTGCTGGGGGCACCTGAACCGGTCCGCGCTGGTGCGGGTTCCCGCGTACGGCAAGCCGAACTCGGCCCGGGTCGAGGTCCGCTCGCTGGACTCGGCGACCAACCCGTACCTGGCCTTCGCGGTGATGCTCGGCGCCGGCCTCAAGGGCATCGAGGAGGGCTACGAGCTGCCGCCGGGCTCCGAGGACGACGTGTCGGCGCTGTCCGCCGCCGAGCGCAAGGCGATGGGGTACGAGTCGCTGCCGGAGAACCTCTCCGAGGCCATCGAGGTGATGGCCAGCTCGGAGCTGATCGCCGAGGTGCTCGGCGAGCACGTCTTCGACTTTTTCCTGCGCAACAAGCGCTCCGAATGGGAGCAGTACCGCCGCGAGGTCACCCCGTACGAGCGTCGCCGCTACCTCGGCGCGCTCTGAGCAGGCTGGCGCCGCCACGCTATCGTCCCTCCCGACACTCGCCGCCCCCGCGGCGACCCGATCGGGAGGAACGTGCGTGCTGGAGGATCTGCTCACCGGAGCTTGGCAGAGCATCGTCTTCGGAGCGGTCGGCGTCGCTCTGATGGCGGCCGGCTTCGTGGTGGTCGACTGGCTCACCCCTGGGAAGTTGCGCGAGCTGATCTGGGTTCAGCGCAACGGCAACGCGGCGCTGCTGCTCGCCGCCAACCAGCTCGGCGTCGCCGGCATCGTCTTCACCGCGATCCTGACGAGCTACCCGTCGTTCACCAAAGGGCTCGCCTCGACAGTCCTCTTCGGACTGATCGGGCTCGGCATCATGGCGTTGGCCTTCGCCGTGCTCGACTGGCTGACCCCCGGCCGGCTCGGCGCGGTGGTCTGCTCCGACGAGCCGCACCCCGCCGCCCGGGTCAGCGCCGCGTCGCACTTCGGCGCCGCCCTGATCGTCTGCGCCTGCATCGCCTGAGCCGGCTCGTCGTCCCCGTCCGCCGCCGGCCGGCGCGAAGACGATCCTGGCGCCGGAGCAACCCCGCGAAGGGCGTTCCGGCGCCAGGACCTTTCGGGGGCGGGATCGGGTCAGGTGCCGTCCGGCGACTCGGCGGCGTTCGGCTCCTCGTCCGTACCGCCCATCGGGCCGCCACGGCCCGGACCACCGCCGCGTCCGGGGCCGGCGAGCACCCCTTCCTCGTACGCCTTGAGCGCCGCGTCGGCCTCGGCCCGGGTGAGCTTCCCATCGGCGACCGCCGCGTCGAGCCGCTCCTGCAGCGCGGCCTGCCGGTCGGCCGTCCCCTCCGGCCGATCTCCGCGTTCGGGCCGGTCGCCGGCCCGCTCCTCACGGACCTTCTCCAGGGCGGCGGTGACGTCGTCGGCGGAGACGCCGAGTTCCGCGGCCAGCGCCTCAGCCAACTCGGTCGTCTTCGCCGCCCGGCGCTCCTCGCCGGTCGATCCGTCGGCGCTGGCACTTGCACTCGGCTCGGCGCCCTCCTGCGCGAAGGCGATGGTCGGCGCCGCGATCCCGACGCTGAGCACGCCCGCCGCAGCCAGGCCGGCGAGCGCCCGCTTCCTCGTGATCCTTCTGGACAAGTCGACCTCCGGATGTCGTCTCGGTGTGGTGCGATGACCTGACCGACGGTGCCCGGCCGCCCTCAACGCAACCCGTGCCGAAGCTGTCAGTGGGCTGAGAGTCCGGCCAGCTCAGGTCAGCGCACGGCGGGGGAGACCGTGAGGGTGCCGGCGGCGGCGTCGAGGGTGGCTGGTACGCCGAGGCCGACGGTGCGTGGGGTCTGCCCGTGCCCGAGCGGCAGCCCACCGAGCACCGGTACACCGAGGTCGCCCAGCCGCTCGCCCAGCACCTGCGCGACGTCCACCCCGTGCCGGTCGGCACAGTCGGTGAACTGGCCGACCGCGACCCCGGCCAGGTGCTCCAGCGCACCGGCCCGGCGCAGCTGGGTGAGCAGCCGGTCCACCCGGTACGGCGGCTCACCGATCTCCTCGATCAGCAGGATCGCCCCGGTCAGGTCCGGCAGGTCGGCGGTGCCCACCGAGGCCGCGAGCACGGTCAGGTTGCCGCCGAGCAGGGTGCCGTCGGCCCGACCCGGCACCAGCACAGTCGCGCCGGCCTCGTCCGGTGACCGGGTGAGCACCGTCGGCACCGGCTCCATCAGAGCCCGGCGCAGCGACCCGGCGGACACCGCCGGGGTCCGCTCGTCGTCCCAGGCCGCCACCGGCCCGTGCAGCGTCGCCAACCGGGCACCCCGCCACAGCGCCAGGTGCAGCGCGGTGATGTCCGAGTAGCCGCAGACGACCTTCGGATCCCGGCGTACCGCCGCCATGTCCAGCAGGTCCACCACCCGCTGGGTGCCGTAGCCGCCCCGGGCGCAGACGATGCCCCGTACCGCCGGATCGGCGAACGCCTCGGCGAGGTCGGCGGCCCGCTGCCGGTCGGTGCCGGCCAGGAAACCGTGCCGGCCCAGCGCGTGCCGGCCCAACCGGGGCCGCAGCCCCCAGCCGGCCAGCACGGCCATCCCCCGCTCGACCGGCTCCGCTGCGACCGGCCCACCCGGGGCCACGATCCGGACCTCGTCGCCGGGGCGCAGCGCGGGCGGGTGCAGCGTTGCAGCTCCAGGCCGGACCGGCTCAGCCGCTGGGGAACGCGGCTCGCCACCTCGGCGGTCGGCCGGTCGCGGGTCGGTCACCGGCGCGAGACTACGCGAGGTTCCCGGTCCGAGCGAGCAGATCTGGTCCCGGTCCGAGCGAGCAGATTTTACGAGTACGCAACCGCGAGCACGCAGGCACCACCTACGGTCACCGCCCCGGCCGATTGGATAGCCTCGACACGTGGGCAGCGCTCTGGTGATCGAGAACGACCCGACCGACGACCTGCGGCGGCTGGGGGAGTGGCTCGCCGAAGCCGGCCTGCCGATCGAGGTGTGCCGCCCGTACGCCGACGACCCGGTCCCGGCCGACCTGGCCGACCGACCGGCGGTGATCGTCCTCGGCGGCCGGCCGTCCGCCGTCGGTCCCGACCCGGCCGCCAGCTGGCTGCCTGCGGTCGAAGGGCTGCTGCGTAAGGCCGTCCGCCACCGGATCCCGACCCTCGGCATCGGGCTCGGTGCCCACCTGCTCGCCACCGCGCACGCCGGTACCGTCGAACGCAGCGCCGCCGGCCCGGAGATCGGGCCCGCCCTGGTCGGCAAGCGCGACGCCGCCGCCACCGACCCGCTGTTCCGGTTTGTGCCCCTCGCACCCGACGTGCTGCAGTGGCACGTCGACGAGATCACCGAGCTGCCCCACGGCGCGGTGCTGCTCGCCGCCTCCACGCACTACCCCCACCAGGCATTCCGCCTCGGTGACCGGGCCTGGGGGCTGCAGTTCCACATCGAGTGCGACCGGGACATGGTCAGCACCTGGGCGGCTGGGTCCACCATCCTGACCGAGCTGCGCCTGCCCGCCGACGTGGTCGTCGACGCCTGCGTCGAGGTGCTCGGTGACATCGAGGAGGTCTGGCAACCGTTCGCCGTCCGGTTCGCCGCGCTCGCCCTCGGCCAGCTGCCCGACTCGGACATCCCCCGGACCCTTCCGCTGCTCGGCAGTTAGGCCCCCGATGACCAGACCGACCAGTGCCACCGGCCGGCTCGCCCGGTACGGCTTCGACGTCAGCGGTACAGACACCGTCCGGGCCGCCGACCTGCTCGGCCCCGACGGGCTCGGGTTGTGGCAGGTGCAGGCGCAGCAGCCGGTCGACCCGCCGGCCGCCGAACTGTTGACCGCGCTGTCCCGGGCCGCCGACCCCGATCTGGCGCTGCGTCAGCTGCACCGGCTCGTCGAGGCGCAGCGGCGCGACGCCGCCACCGGCAACGACGACACCGGCAACGGCACCGGTGGCGCCGGTGCCGGCGGGTCGCCGGTGCTCGACGCCCTGCACGCCGACCCGGGGCTACGTCGGCGGCTGATCGCCGTCCTCGGTGCCTCGTCCAGTCTCGGCGACCATCTGGTCGCCAACCCGGACCAGTGGTCGGTGCTCGCCACCGAGAACGGAGTGGCCCCCGCCGCCGACGGTGTCCTCGACGTCGCCCCGGCCATCACCGATGCCGACGCCGCGTCGACCCCGCTGGTCGGCGCGGCGGCAGTCACCGCGCTGCGCCGGGCGTACCGGTTGGCCCTACTGCGGATCGCGGCGGCCGACCTGACCGGCGGGCGGTGTCTCGAACAGACCATGGCGGCGTTGTCCGCGCTGGCCGACGCGACCCTGTCCGCCGCGTACGCCATCGCCGTCGCCGAGCTGCCCGACGGCAGCGATCCGCCCGGCCTCGCCGTGGTGGCGATGGGCAAGTGCGGCGGCGACGAGCTGAACTACGTCTCCGACGTGGACGTGATCTTCGTCGCCGCCGACGACGCCGACCTGACGGTCGCCACCACCGTCGCCACCCGGTTGATCCACATCTGCGGGTTGGTGGCCTGGCCGGTGGACGCCGCACTGCGCCCGGAAGGCAACCGGGGGCCGTTGGTCCGTACCCTCGCCAGCCACCTCGCCTACTACCAGCGGTGGGCCCGGACCTGGGAGTTCCAGGCGTTACTCAAGGCCCGGCCGGCGGCCGGCGACCGTGACCTCGCGCAGGAGTGGATTCGGCTGCTGTCGCCGCTGGTCTGGCACGCCGCCGAGCGTCCGGAGGCGGTCGAGGACGTGCGGGCCATGCGCCGCCGGATCATCGAGAACGTCCCGCCCCGCGAGCTGGAACGCGAGATCAAACGCGGCCCCGGCGGGCTGCGCGACATCGAGTTCGCCGTCCAGCTGCTGCAGCTGGTGCATGGTCGGGTCGACGAGACGCTGCGGGCCCCCGGCACGCTGCCCACCCTGCGGGCCCTGGTCGCCGGCGGGTACGTCGGCCGCGCCGACGGCGAGGCGTTGCTGCGTGGCTACCGGTTCCTGCGCGGTGTCGAGCACCGGCTGCAACTGCAGGGGCTGCGCCGTACCCACACCGTGCCGGCCGACCCGGTGGCGCTGCGCTGGCTCGCCCAGGCCCTCGGCTACGCCTCGACCCCCGAAACCGACGTCGTCGAGGCGTTCCGGGCCGACTGGGTCAGTCACGCCACCGAGGTACGCCGCCTGCATGCCAAACTGCTCTACCGGCCGCTGCTCGAATCCGTCGCCCGGGTGCCGGCCGAGTCGCTGCGGATGACCCCGCAGGCCGCCCGGCGTCGGCTCGAGGTGCTGGGCTTCGCCGACCCGGCCGGGGCGCTGCGGCACCTGGAGGCCCTCACCGGCGGCGTCTCCCGGACCGCCGCCATCCAGCGCACGTTGCTACCGGTGCTGCTGCAGGAGTTCGCCGACGCCCCCCAGCCGGACCGAGGGCTGCTGAGCTACCGGCAGGTGTCCGACAAGCTCGGCAGCACCCCCTGGTATCTGCGGCTGCTGCGCGACGAAGGCCTGGTAGCCGGCCGGCTCGCCCGCACTCTCGGGCTGTCCCGGTACGCAGCCGACCTGCTGGCCCGCGAGCCCGAGGCGCTGCGGATGCTGGCGTCCGACGCCGAGCTCACCCCGCGCGACGCGGCGGTGCTGCGCACCGGCTTCGGCGCCGCCGCGGCCCGCCACCTCGGCAGCGGTGGCGGCGAGCCGCCGGATCCGGTCCAGGCGGTCCGCGCCGTGCGGGCCCTGCGCCGCCGCGAACTGCTCCGGCTGGCCTGCGCCGACGTGCTCAACCGGGCCGGCGCTCTGGCCCCGGCCCGGGAGGCCCGGGGCCGGCTCGAAGTGGCCGCCGTCGGTGCCGGGCTGTCCGCCGTGGCCGACGCCACGCTCGCCGCCGCGCTGCGGGTCGCGGTCGAGACCGTGCCGCCGCCGGGCGGTCTGCGGTTCGCGATCATCGGCATGGGCCGCCTCGGCGGGTACGAGATGAGCTACTCCTCCGACGCCGACGTGCTCTTCGTCTACGACCCGCCGCCCGGCCTCGCCGACGACGAGGCCAGCGCGGCCGCCCGCGCGGTCGCCGAGGAGCTGCGCCGACTGCTCGGCATGCCGGCCCCCGACCCGCCGCTCGGGGTGGACGCCGACCTGCGCCCCGAGGGCCGGCAGGGGCCGCTGGTGCGCAGCCTCGCGGCGTACGCCCAGTACTACGCCCGGTGGGCGAAGGTGTGGGAGGCGCAGGCGCTGCTGCGGGCCCGGTTCGTCTGCGGCGACCCGTCGCTGGGCGAGGAGTTCGTCGCCGTCGCCGACCCGGTCCGCTACCCGGCCGGCGGGTTGAGCCGGGAGCAGGTCGTCGAGATCCGCCGGATCAAGGCCCGGGTGGAGACCGAACGACTGCCGCGCGGCGCCGACCCGGCCACCCATACCAAGCTCGGCCGGGGCGGGCTCGCCGACGTCGAATGGGCGGTGCAGCTGACCCAGCTGCGGCACGGGCACGCGGTGCCGGCGCTGCGTGACACCCGTACCCTGGTCGCGCTGGCTGCGGCCCGTGACGCCGACCTGGTCGACCGGGCCGACGCGACCGCGCTGCGCGACGGTTGGGTCCTCGCCTCCCGGGTCCGCGACGCGTTGATGCTGGTCCGGGGCCGGGCCACCGACCAGCTGCCCCGGCACGGTGCCGAGCTGGCCGGGGTGGTCCGGTTGCTCGGCGGCACCGACCCCGGCCAGTTCCTAGACGACTACCTGCGGACCGCCCGCCGCTGCCGGGCCGCGGCGGAGCGGGTCCTCGGTGCCTGACCGCTGCGGCGAGCCCGGGACGCGGTACCACCTCATCCGCTACGTCGGCCTGGCCGGCGCGGTCGCCCTCGCGGTCGCCGCCGGCCTGGGCGGCGCGCTGCCCGAACCACCGGCCGCCGGCTGGGCGGTCTTCACCAGCGGAACCGGCGTGCTCAGCGTGCTCGCCTGGGCCGCCGGCACCGGCGCGATGACGTGGGCCTGGTGGTCGGCCCAGCACGGCGTGCCGTCGGTACAGTGGGCGTTGACCACCGTCGGCCTCTGGGTGGTGCCGCTGCTGGTGGCACCGCCGCTGGGCAGCCGGGATGCCTACTCGTACGCCTGCCAGGGCTGGATCCTGCGCGACGGCGGCGACCCGTACGCCGGGGTGACCGGGCAGGGCTGTCCCTGGGTCGACGCGGTCGCCCCGCTGTGGCGCGACACCCCGGCCCCGTACGGGCCGCTGTTCGTCTGGCTCGCCGGGCTGGCGGTGGCGGTCGGTGCCGGCCTGACCGGCGCCCTGCTGGCGTTGCGGTTGACCGCCGTGGCCGGGCTGGTGCTGGTGGCGGTTGCGCTGCCCGGCCTGGCCGCCAGGTGCGGCCTGCCGGCCGGCCGGGCGCTGTGGTTGACCGTCGGCTGCCCGGTGGTGCTCATCCACCTGGTGTCGGGGGCGCACAACGACGCGTTGATGGTCGGCCTGCTGGTCGCGGCGCTGTGGGTGATCGCCGCCGGATCGGCCCGCCGGCCCGCGATGGCGGCCGTCGCCGGCGGGCTGCTGCTCGGGCTGGCCGTCGCGGTGAAGGCGACCGCGCTGGTGGTGGTGCCGTTCGCGGCGGCACTCGCGGTGGCCGGGCCGCGCCGCCCGGCCGCCCTGGTGCGGGCCGGGGCGCTGGTGGTGGCGGGGGTGGTCGGCGCGGTCACAGCCACCACCGTGCTGTCCGGGCTCGGCCTGGGCTGGGTGGACGGGCTGACCCACAGCGGCGACTCGCGGCAGTGGATTTCGCCGCCGACCGCCGTCGGGCTGCTGATCGACTACCTGGGGCGGCTGTTCGGGGTGCGACTGGACGCGGTCGGGCCGGCCCGCGCGGTGGGCCTGGCGCTGCTCGCCGGCTTCCTGATGTGGCTGTGGTGGCGGGTGTGGCGTGGCGGTGGACCGTTGGCCGGCTGGCGGGGCCCGGACAGTCGTGCCGTGCCGGTGGCGGACTCCGTCGGCCCACCGCAGACCTGGGACCGGGGGACCGTGGTGTTCGGGGCGGGGCTGGCGTTGGCCGCCACGGTGCTTGCCGCGCCGGTCGTCTACCCGTGGTACCTCAGCTGGCCGTTGGCGCTGCTGGCCGGTGCCGCGTACCGCACCGGGTGGTTTCTGGCGCCGGTGGCGGTCGCCGGTTTCCTGGTCCTGCCGGACGGCACGGGGGTCGCCGCGCTCACCAAGGCGCCGGGCACGGTCGCCATGTGCGCCCTGATCGTGGTGCTGGTGGTGCGGGCGGTCCGGTCCGCCCGGCGCCCCGGGGCGAGCTGACGGGCGGCTGGAGGAGGTCCGGGCAACGAAACGGCGGTGGGGGCGAGCCGAGGCCCGCCCCCACCGCCGTCGCCCACTGCTGGACCGGCGCGGCCGGAATCAGCAGTCGAAGTACATCGCGAACTCGTGCGGGGTCGGCCGCAGGCGGACCGGGTCGACCTCGTTGGACCGCTTCCAGTCGACCCAGGTGGAGATGAGGTCCGGCGTGAAGACCCCACCCTCGAGCAGGAAGTCGTGGTCGGCCTCCAGCGAGTCCAGCACGGCCGGCAGCGAACCCGGCACCTGCTTGACGTTGCCCCACTCCTCCGGCGGCAGGTCGTACAGGTCCTTGTCGATCGGCGTCGGCGGCTCGATCTTGCTCTTGATGCCGTCCAGGCCGGCCATCAGCATGGCGGAGAAGGCCAGGTAGACGTTCGCCGACGGATCCGGCACCCGGAACTCGACCCGCTTGGCCTTGGCGTTGCTGCCGGTGACCGGGATCCGGGTACAGGCGGACCGGTTGCGCTGCGAGTACACCAGGTTGACCGGTGCTTCGAAGCCCGGCACCAGTCGACGGTAGGAGTTGACCGTCGGGTTGGTGAAGGCCAGCAGCGACGGCGCGTGGTGCAGCAGACCGCCGATGTACCAGCGGGCGGTGTCCGACAGGCCGGCGTAGCCGGTCTCGTCGTAGAACAGCGGCTCGCCGTTGAGCCAGAGGCTCTGGTGGGTGTGCATGCCGGAGCCGTTGTCGCCGAACAGCGGCTTCGGCATGAAGGTCGCGGTCTTGCCGCTGGCCCAGGCGGTGTTCTTGACGATGTACTTGAACAGCTGCAGCTGGTCGCCGGCGTGCAGCAGGGTGGAGAACTTGTAGTTGATCTCGGCCTGGCCGGCGGTGCCGACCTCGTGGTGCGACCGCTCCACGGTGAAGCCGGTGTCGATCAGCTTGCGGACGATCTTGTCACGCAGGTCGGCGTAGTGGTCGACCGGCGGCACCGGGAAGTAGCCGCCCTTGTAGTTGGTCTTGTACCCGCGGTTGCCGCCCTCTTCCTCGCGACCGCTGTTCCACCAGCCCTCGATCGAGTCGATGTAGTAGTAGGCCTGGTTCGCGGAGGTCTCGTGGCGGATCGAGTCGAAGATGTAGAACTCCGCCTCGGGTCCGAAGTAGGCGGTGTCGGCGATGCCGCTCGCCGCCAGGTAGGCCTCCGCCTTCTTGGCCACGTTACGCGGGTCCCGGGAGTACGCCTCCCGGGTGAACGGGTCGTGGATGAAGAAGTTGAGCGCCAGCGTCTTCTCGATCCGGAACGGGTCGATGAATGCGGTGGCGACATCCGGCAGCAGCAGCATGTCCGACTCGTGGATCGCCTGGAAACCACGGATCGAAGACCCGTCGAAGGCGAGGCCGGTGGTGAAAATGTCCTCGTCGACCGACTCGACCGGCAAGTTGAAGTGCTGCATCACGCCGGGCAGGTCACAGAAGCGTACGTCGACGAATTTCACGCCCTCGTCTTTGAGGTACCGCAGTAGTTCCTCGGGATTGGCGAACACACGTCCTCCTGGCACGTCGCACTGATGGCTATGCTGGTCGCGACGCTATGGCCGCGGAGTTGCCCCACCGTGTCTCTAATGTTTCCGCCGTGTTACGTCCCCTGCGGAGCGTGATCCCGACCAATCGTCCCCCGCAGGATACGGCAGATGGCCCAGGCTAGTCTGGCCGTTCGTGGGTATCGGAAGGGGGAGCAGCGTGGCGGCTAGCGCAAATGCGGCTGCGGGTGGGGCGACGGACGGTCCGGCGGGGTCGGGTGCCAAGGTGTCCAGCCTGCTTCGCCGCACCGGTGCCCTAGTGATTGACTGGCTACTCTGTGTGCTTATCTCCAGCCTGTTTGCCGACCCGGCCCGGTCCGGCTGGCCACCGGTAGTCGTGCTGATCGCCGAGTACGGCATCTTCCTCGGGCTGTTCGCCCAGACCCCGGGAATGTGGCTGGCCCGGATCCGGTGTGTCTCGGCCGCCGACGGCGGCCGGATCGGCGTACCCCGGGCACTGCTGCGCGGACTGCTGCTGGCCCTGGTGATCCCGCCGCTGGTGATGGACGAGCGGCGACGCGGCCTGCACGACCGGGCCGCCGGCTCGGTCGTCGTCGCCGTCCCCAGCTGACCCACGACCGCAACCGCCCGGCCCGGCCCACCGCACCGCCCGGCCCACCGCACCGCGCCGTCATTGCGGCGACCGGCGGTCAGCGGCCCCGGGTCTGCCGGAAAGCGCCCTTCGGCGGTCGCATGTTCTTCGGAATGGCGCCCTTGGGTAACTGCGGCCGGGCCGACAACGCGGTCAGCCGCTTGTCCAACGCGTTGACGTCCTTGCCGGTCAGGTTGCGCGGCAAGCGCATCAGCGTCGTACGCATCCTGCGGATCGACAACTCGCCCTCGTCGGTGCCGATCACGTAGTCGTACAGCGGCGCACTGCCGATCACCTTCGCCAGCCGCCGCTTCTCCTGACCGAGCAACCCCCGGACCCGCTGCGGGTTGCCCTCGGCGAGCAGGATCACCCCGGGCCGCCCGATCACCAGATGGACCATGTCCATCTGGGTGGTCGAACTGACCGCCGGCGTCACCCGCCAGTCACCGCGCATGTTCTCCAGCAGCGAGGCCGCCGCACCCGGCTGGCCCTCGGCGACGTTCATCATCGCCGTGTTGGACCGCAGGTTCAGCACGATCAGTACGGCGAGCAGCGCCACCAGGATGCCGACCGGCAGCCACATCCACCCCAGCTTCAGCGTCACCGGCACGGTGATCGCCAGCGGCAGCACGACGGCGGCCACCGCCAGCGGGACGAACCACTTGTCGCGCTTGGCGGTGAACGAGAACACCATGCCGATCTGCTTCAGCCGCTGGCCGAACGACACCTTCTCCTGGGGTTTCGCCATGCGAGGCAGTCTAGTTGCCGGGGGCGAAGCCGTTCACCGGGCGGTCAGCCGGCCAGCGGCTGGGCCTCGCGCTGGCGCAGCGCCTGCTGGTAGAGCCGGCCGGCGCGGTACGACGAACGCACCAGCGGGCCGCTCATCACCCCGGAGAAGCCGATCCGCTCGGCCTCCTCGCGCAGCTCGACGAACTCCTCCGGCTTGACCCAGCGCTGCACCGGGTGATGCCGTGGCGTCGGGCGCAGATACTGGGTGATGGTGATCAGCTCGCACCCGGCGGCGTGCAGATCGCGCAGCGCCTGCGACACCTCGGAGCGCTCCTCGCCGAGGCCGAGGATCAGGTTGGACTTGGCCACCAGGCCGGCCGTGCGGGCCCGGGTGAGCACGTCGAGCGAGCGCTCGTACCGGAAGGCCGGCCGGATCCGCTTGAAGATCCGGGGCACCGTCTCGACGTTGTGAGCGAGCACCTCCGGTCGGGCGGCGAACACCTCGTCGAGCTGGCCGGCGTCGCCGTTGAAATCCGGGATCAGCAACTCGACGCCGCAGCCGGGCTGCAGCGAGTGAATCTGCCGGACGGTCTCGGCGTACAGCCAGGCACCCCCGTCGGGCAGGTCGTCGCGGGCCACCCCGGTGACCGTGGCGTAGCGCAGACCCATCGCCGCGACCGACTCGCCGACCCGGCGGGGCTCGTCGGCGTCGAACTCGGCCGGTTTGCCGGTGTCGATCTGACAGAAGTCGCAGCGCCGGGTGCACTGGTCCCCACCGATGAGGAAGGTGGCTTCCCGGTCCTCCCAACACTCGTAGATGTTGGGGCAGCCGGCCTCCTGACAGACGGTGTGCAACCCTTCCCGTTGCACCAGCCCGCGCAGCTCGGTGAACTCCGGCCCCATCCTGGCCTTGACCTTGATCCACGGGGGTTTGCGCTCGATCGGGGTCTCGGCGTTGCGGACCTCCAGGCGCAGCAGGCGTCGTCCCTCCGGAGCAATGGTCACCCTTGCCAGCCTACGCCGGCCGGTGCCCGCTCGGGCGGCCAGGCGACCGTGCGGCCACCGCTCACCGGGTGAGTTGGCTCACCCGAGGCATCGATCGGCCGGCGGACCCGAGAGCGGTCGGCTCAGCCGAGCGTGGGCAGGTGGCGCTCGACGACCGGCAGCACCTCGGCGACGGTCACCGGCCGGCCGAGCTCGGCGCTCAGCGAGGTGACACCGACGTCGCGCAGACCGCACGGCACGATCCGGTCATACGCCGTCAGGTCCGGGTCGCAGTTGATCGCGAAACCGTGCTGGGTGACCCCGCGGGCGACCCGGATGCCGATCGCCGCCACCTTGCGGGCCGGTCCACGGTCGTCGGCCGGCACCCAGACCCCGCTGTGGTTCGGCCCGTCGAGGCGGGTGGCGGCCAGCCCGAATTCGGCGCAGACGTCGATCAGCAGTTGCTCGACCCGGCGTACGTAGGCGACCACGTCGATCGGCTCCGACAACCGGACGATGGGGTAGCCGACCAACTGCCCCGGGCCGTGCCAGGTGATCTTGCCGCCCCGGTCGACGTCCACCACCGGGGTGCCGTCGACCGGGCGGTCCCACGGCTCGGTGCGCTTGCCAGCCGTGTAGACACTCGGGTGCTCCAGCAGGAGCACGGTGTCCGGCTCCTCGCCGGCGACCACGGCGGCGTGCAGTCGACGCTGCTCCGCCCAGGCGGTCTGGTAGTCGACGACGCCGGCTCGGACCCCGCGCAGGCGGGAAATGATGCTGGTCACGTCGTCCAGCCTAGTCCGCTACCGGTCGGTCGGGTCGGTCCGTGGTCCGGCTCACCAGCCGCCCTCCGGCGCCGGCCAGAGCCAGACGTCGGTGACCCGCTGCGGCGGGCCGAGCAGTTCGGTGGTCGCGGTCAGCAGCGCCTCGGCGTCGACCGGGAACTTCGCCCCGTGCACCCGGTCGGCGAGCACCACCGCCTCGGCATCCCAGTACCGCAGGTCGGCGCGGGCGGCGGCCCGGTCGGCGTCGGTGATCGGCGGCACCACGCCGGTGCGGGCGACCTCGTGCAGCAGCCCGTCGGTGGCCCGGGGGACCGGTCCGATCCGGCCCCGGCCGTCCGGTCCGCCGGGGCCGAGGAAGAAGCCGGACGGGATGGCGAACTCGCCCTGCCGGTGCGCGAACGCGTACGCCTGCCAACGTTGACCGTCGGGCAGCACATCGAGGGTGAACGGTACCGGGGCGAGCACCCCGCCCTGGCTGACGTGGTCACGCCAGGCACCCGAGGTGATGAAGTCCGGGATCGGCTCCCGTTCGATGGTGAGCAGACTGGCCGGGGTCAGCGGCAGCAGCGCCGCGACGAACGCCGCGGCCCACCACCGGCCGTACCGCGCCTGCCCGCCGGCCCGACGGGTGAGCAGCAGGCTCAGCGTCAGCGCCAGCAGGATGCCGATGACCGGGGTGACCACCATGGCCAGCCGGGCCGGCAGCGCGGCGTTGAACACCGGTGCGCCGGCCAGCGGGGCGTACGGCAGCGGGATGTCGGTGATCGTCCCGCCGATCTTCAGCCGGGGGCCGAGGGAGAGCACCGCGAACACGGCGGCGGTGACGGCGAGGGCCCGCAGCGTCGCTCGCCGACCGGGATCGGCGGCCCGCCAGAGCAGCACCAGGCAGCCGACGGTCAACATCAGCAGCGGTACGCCGAAGAAGCTGTTCTCCTCGGTCTCGTTCGGCGCCAGCCCGGTGCCCAGCCCGGCGACACCGGCCAGCGAGCGTTCCGGGAACGCCCCGTAGGCGAGGAGGTCCTCGCTGTGCACCCGGGCGTCGAAACCGGTGCCGTGGAACACCTGCGGGCCGAAGAAGTGCAACCACAACGGGTACGCCAACAGTGCGGTCGCCACGACCGCGGTGAGCGCCAGGCCGCGCAGCAGCCGGGGGAGCGCGTCGCGGACCTCGGCGGCGCGGCTGCGGTCCAGCGCCCAGACGCCGAGGAACACGCCGCAGGCCAGGGCGGTGAAGAACAGGCCCTCGGCGGCGATCGAGAAGGCCGCCGCGACGGCTACGCCGAGGATCAGGCCGTTGCGCACCCAGCCGCCCCGGCCCAGCGGCCGGGCCCCGGGGCGCCCACGCAGCGCGAGGACCCGCCAGACGATGATCGGCACCAGCCAGCCGGCGGTCCAGTTCAGGTGGGCGTTGGCGTGCGACACCATGGCCGGCGCGAAGCCGCAGAACAGTCCGCCGACGGCGGCCGCCAGCCGGGACGGCACGAACGGAGCGCCGTCGTCGCCGGTGGGTAGCCGGGACAGCAGCCAGTACCAGGTGAAGCCGGTGCCGGCCAGGTTGAGGGTGAGGATCACCAGGAATGTCGCCGGTGGCCCGATCAGGAAGGTCAGCGGCGCGAACAGCACCGCGTACACGGTGATCGAGGTGTTGACCGCAAGATTCACCCCGTCGGGGGCGTTGAGCAGGTACGTGAACAGCGGGTTCTCGCCGTGGGTCAGCGCGTAGGCGCCATAGCCCAGCAGCCACTCGAACAGCGCCTGGTCGCTGGAGTTGACGGTGATCGCCCGGCTGTCCGGACCGGCCCACAGCCCGCTGGTGACCCAGCCGGCGAGGACCACCGCGACCACCGCGACGACCAGGTCGGCGCGCCAGCGGGCCGGGCCGCCGGCCCGGCCCCTCAACCGGCCGCTGGTCACCGGCCGGGTGGTCGCGGCGCTGTCGGGCAGTGGGGACGGAGCGGTCGGCACCGGCGGAGAGTACCAATTTCGCCCGACACGCCCGTGCCGTACCTAGGCTTGACGAAGTTATTGGAAATGACTTCCAATGTACGCGTACCTGTTGAGTTGTTTGGGAGAGATCCACGGTGAAGATCTGTTTTGTCGGTAAGGGTGGCAGTGGCAAGACCACCCTGGCGGCCCTGTTCGCCCGCCACCTCGCAGCCACCCCGGTCGGCCCCGACGACGGCCCGCCGCCGCTGCTCGCGGTCGACGCCGACATCAACCAGCATCTCGCCGCGGCCCTCGGCGCCAGCGACAACGAGGCGGTGCTGCTACCGGCGTTGGGCGACCACCTGGCCGACATCAAGGAGTATCTGCGCGGCGACAATCCCCGGATCGGCTCGGCCGCGGCGATGGTCAAGACCACCCCGCCCGGGCGAGGCTCGCGGCTGCTCACCGTCGCCGGGGCCAACCCGATCTACGACGCGCTGGTCCGCGAGGTGGCTGGTATCCGGCTCGCCGTCACCGGGCCGTTCGCCACCGACGATCTCGGCGTCGCCTGCTACCACTCCAAGGTCGGCGCGGTGGAACTGCTGCTCAACCACCTGGTCGACGGTGCCGGTGAGTACGTGGTCGTCGACATGACCGCCGGGGCCGACTCGTTCGCCTCCGGGCTGTTCACCCGGTTCGACGCCACCTTCCTGGTCTGCGAGCCGACGGTGCGCAGCGTCGGGGTCTACCGGCAGTACGTCGGCTACGCCCGCGACTACGGCGTCCGGGTGCACGTCGTCGGCAACAAGATCGACGACGAGTCGGACGTGGACTTCCTGCGCGAGCACGTCGGCGCGGATCTGCTGACCTGGATCGGGCGGTCGGCCTTCGTCAAGGCGGCCGAGCGGGGCCGGCACCAGCCGATCACCGCGATGGAGCCGGCGAACCGTGACGCTCTGGACACGATGCGCACAACCGTCGATGCTTGTGGCAAGGACTGGGCCAACTACACCCGGCAGGCGGTGGAGTTCCACCTACGCAACGCCGCCGCCTGGGCCAACGACCGGGTCGGCGAGAACCTCGCCGACCAGGTCGACCCGGAGTTCGTACTCGGACCAGACCTGCTGGTCCGCTGACCGTAGCGTGAGGAGAAAGCATGTCCCTCGACGTACCTGCCGCCCTGCTGGAGCGGGCCGAATCCGGCCGGGTCGACGACGCCGAATTCGTCGACTGCGTACGCCAGTCCCTGCCGTACGCCTGGTCGGTGGTGTCCCAGGTGGCCACCGAGGCCCAGGGTGGCACGGCCGAGTTCGCCGACCACGCGGTGCCGCCACCCAGCGAGGCCGAGCGTGGCCAACTGCTGCGGGCGCTGGCCAGCGACGCGATCCGGGGCGGCCTGGAGCGGCACTTCGGCGTCAAGTTCGCCTTCCAGAACTGCCACCGGGTGGCCGCCTTCAAACTGTCCGCCGTCGGCGGCGAGACCTATCAGGAGTTCATCTCCCCGGTGGCCCAGCTGCGCAACCAGTCACCCGAGCTGCGTGACTGCTGAGCCGACCATCTCGACGGCGGCCGGCGACCTGAACCAGCCAGCAGTGGACCTGTTCCTGCTGGCGGCACATGGTCTGCCGGCCACCGTCGGCTACGCGCGCGCCGCCGAGGCAGCCGGCCTCGGCGGCGTGTGGCTTGCCGAACACCACTTCGTCTCGTACGGGCAGTGCCCGTCCGCCACCACCCTGGCCGGCTACCTGCTCGGCGCCACCCGTCGGATCGCCGTCGGCACCGCGGCGGCCGTGCTGTCCAACCGGCATCCGGTCGCGCTCGCCGAGGAAGCAGTCCTGCTTGACACGGTCTCCTCCGGCCGGTTCCGGCTCGGGGTCGCCCGTGGCGGCCCCTGGGTGGACCTGGAGGTCTACGGCACCGGCCTGGACCGGTACCGGGACGGCTTCGCCGAATCGCTGGATCTGCTGAGCCGCTGGCTCTCCGGCGCGGCGACGGTCGGCGCCGACGGTCAGTTCTTCACGTTCCGCGATGTGCCGGTGGTGCCGCGACCGGCCCGCCCGATGCCGATCTGGATTGCGGCGACCTCGCCGGCGACGGTCGACCTCGCCGCCAGCCGCGGACTTGCCCTGCTGCTCGGGGTGCACGACGACGACGCGGCGAAGGCCGCCACGCTGGCCCGGTACGCGGACGTCGCCGCAGCCAACGGGCACGACCCGGCCATCGTGCCGCACGCCTCGGTGCATCTGATCGGGCTCGCCGACTCCCGGGCCGCCGCCGAGCGGGTGCTCCGCCGGACCCTGCCACCGTGGCTGGCCACCACCCGCGAGTACGTCCGGATCGACGGCTCGGCGCCGGCCCACCGGGACCTCGACGCCTACGCCGAGCACCTGCTGCGAATCCACCCACTGGGCAGCGCGGCCGAATGCGCCGCGCGGCTTGCCGCCAGCGCGGCGACCATCGGCGCCCACCGGCTGGTGCTGATGGTCGAGGGCGCCGGTCCGGCTGCCACCGGCGACCTGATCACGGCCATCGGCACCGACCTGCTCCCGGCGCTGCCCTGACCGGTCTGGACGCTACCCGGCGCGGGGTCACCCCTGCGTCAGGGCGGCGTGCAGCGCGTCCGGCAGGTCCGGGTACCGGTAGGTGAACCCGGCCTCGGTCAGCGCCCCGGGCAACACCCGGGAGGAGCGCAGCGCCTCGGTGGCGAACTCGCCCAGCGCCACGTGCAACGCGAACGCGGGGACCGGCAGCACCGCCGGTCGGTGCACCGCCGACCCGAGCGCCTTGCCGAACGCCGCGTTGGTCACCGGCGCCGGCCCGACCACGTTGACCGGGCCGGAGATGTCATCGTGATCGAGCAGGAAGGTCACCGCCCGCAGCCAGTCCTGCATGGCGATCCACGGCACCCACTGCCGCCCACTGCCGAGCTTGCCGCCCAGCCCGAGCCGGAACGGCAGCAGCTGCGGCTTGAGCAGGCCGCCGTCACGGTGCAACGGCAGACCGGTGCGTAGCCGGACCACCCGTACGCCGGCGTTCTCGGCCGGCCCGGTGGACGCCTCCCAGACCCGCGCCACGTCGGCCAGGAAACCCTCACCGGCCGGGGCGTTCTCCTCGACCGGCTGGTCGCCGGTGTCGCCGTACCAGCCGACCGCTGACGAGTTCAGCAGCACCGCCGGCCGGTCCGCTGCCGCGAGACCGGACATCGCGGTGGCCAGCGTGGTGGTGCTGTCCACCCGGCTGGACCGGATCAACGCCTTGTAGCCGTCGGTCCAGCGTTTGTCGCCGACCCCGGCACCGGCCAGGTTGATCACCGCGTCGATGCCGGTGAACACCGCCGGGTCGAGCTGCCCGGCCGACGGCGACCAGCTGAACTCCGCCGGCCCGCGCGCCGGCCGGCGGACCAGTTGTACGGTCTCGTGTCCGCAGCTGTGCAGGTGGTCGGTCAGTCTGGTGCCGAGGAAGCCGGACGCGCCGGCCAACAGGATGCGCATGCGGACATCTTCGCTGATCGCGGTGGTGCCGGCTGCGGACCACCGCCATTGGGTGCAAAACGGCGGGTGGGTGCCGGCCGGGATCGGCCGGCACCCACCGCTACGGCAACCGGGGTCGCTCTGTCGTGGAACGCCGTCAGGACAGGCCGAGCTCGCCTTCGAACGCGCCGGCCTCCAGCCGCTCCTTGACCGCGCTGAGGAACCGGGCGGCGTCCGCGCCGTCGACCAGCCGGTGGTCGTAGGACAGCGCCAGGAAGACCATCGACCGGGGTGCGATGATCTCGCCGAGCTCCGGGTCGTCGACCACCGCGGCGCGTTTCACCACCGCTCCGGTGCCGAGGATGGCGGCCTGCGGCAACGGCACGATCGGGGTGTCGAACAGCGCCCCACGGCTGCCGGTGTTGGTCAGCGTGAAGGTGGCACCGGACAACTCGTCGGGCCCGATCTTGTTGGTCCGGGTCCGCTCCGCCACGTCGGCGATCCGCCGCGCCAGCCCACCGAGGTTGAGATCGCCAGCGTCGCGGATCACCGGCACCAGCAGACCCCGCTCGGTGTCCACCGCTACGCCGAGGTGCTCCCCGTCGGGGTAGGTGATCGTGCCGGCCTGCATGTCGATGGAGGCGTTGACCACCGGGTAGGTGCGCAGTGCCTCCACCGCCGCCAGCGCGAAGAACGGCAGGAACGACAGTTTGACGCCGTGCTTGGCCTGGAAGTCGCCCTTGACCCGGGCCCGCAACCGGGCGATCTTGGTCACGTCGACCTCGACGACCGTGGTCAGTTGGGCCGAGCTCTGCAGGGACTCGTGCATCCGCTTGGCGATGACCGTCCGGGTCCGGCTCATCTTCTCGGTCCGGCCCCGCAGCGGGCTGGGTTGCGCCTTGGCCGCCGTCGGTGCCGTAGCCGGTGCCGCCGGCTTGGCCTGTTCGGCCTTGGCCCGCTCGGCTGCGGCCCGCGCCTGTTCGGCCGCGGTCAGCACGTCCTGTTTGCGGATCCGCCCGCCGACCCCGGTGCCGCGCACCGAGGCCAGGTCGACCCCCTGCTCGGCGGCGAGCCTGCGGACCAGCGGGGTGACGTAACCGCCGGCACCGTTGGCGCTGGCCGGTGGGGCCGCTGGAGCGGTCTGCTGTGCCGGCGGTGCCGGCGGTGCGGCCTGCGCTGGCGAGGCGGACTCGGTGGCCGGGGCCGGGCTGGCGTACGAGGCACCCGGCTGGGCCGGCGCGGGAGCGGCCGGCTCCGATTGTGCCGCCGGCTGCGGCTGGGCGGGGTCGGCCTGCGGCGCGGTGGCCGGCTCCGGTGCGGCGGCCGGCTCCGGTGCCGCCGGAGCCGAGGCCCCGCCGGGGCTGCCGACCAGTGCCAGTTCGGCACCGACGTCGGCGGTGTCGTCCTCCGGCACCTTGATCTCCAGCAGCGTCCCCGCGACCGGCGACGGGATCTCAGTGTCGACCTTGTCGGTGGAGACCTCCAGCAGCGGTTCGTCGACCTCCACGGCGTCACCGACCTGCTTGAGCCAGCGGGTTACGGTGCCCTCGGTGACGCTTTCGCCGAGAGCCGGCATCCGGACCGCAGTGGCGTCGCCACCAGACGTCGGCGGCGGGCCGTCCGCCGGCTGGGCCGGCTCCGGCGCTGCGGCCGGCTCCGGCTCCGCAGGCTGTTCCTGCGGCGCGCTCGCAGCGGGGGCGGTCCGCCCACCGTCGTCCTGCTGCCCGTCGTCCTCCTGACCACCGGAGATGACCGCGAGTTCGCTGCCCACCTCGGCGGTCTCGTCCTCGCTCACCACGATCCGGGTGAGCACCCCGGCCGCAGGCGACGGGATCTCGGTGTCGACCTTGTCGGTGGAGACCTCCAGCAGCGGTTCGTCGACCTCGACCCGGTCGCCTTCCTGCTTCAACCAGCGGGTGACGGTGCCCTCGGTGACGCTCTCGCCGAGCCGGGGCATGGTGACCGATACCGGCATATCTACAAGACTCCTCTAGTCAGGCGTGTGCGTGCAGCGGCTTGCCGGCCAGGGCCAGGTGGGCCTCGCCCAGCGCCTCGCCCTGGGTCGGGTGGGCGTGTACGAGTGGTGCGACGTCGGCCGGGTCGGCCTCCCAGTTGTAGATCAACTGTGCCTCGCCGATCAGCTCGCCGACCCGGGCACCGACCAGGTGCAGTCCCACGACCGGGCCGTCGACGACCCGGACGAGCTTGACGAAGCCGGTGGTCTTGAGGATCTGGCTCTTGCCGTTGCCGCCGAGGTTGTAGTTGTAGGTCTTGACCTTGTCGGCCCCGTACTGCTCCTTGGCCTTCGCCTCGGTCAGCCCGACCGAGGCGAGCTCCGGGTCCGAGTAGGTGACCCGGGGGATACCGCTCTCGTCGACCACCGCCGGGCTGCGGCCGGCGATCTCCTCGGCGACGAAGATGCCCTGCTGGAAACCGCGGTGGGCCAGCTGCAGGCCGGGTACGATGTCGCCCACGGCGTAGACGTTCGGCAGATTGGTCCGCAGCCGCTCGTCGGTCAGCACGAAGCCACGGTCCATCTTCAGACCCTGCTCCTCGTATCCGAGGTCGGCGGTGACCGGCCCACGCCCGACGGCGACCAGCAGCAGCTCGGCCTCCAGGGTCTCACCGCCGGCGATCGTCATCCGGACGCCGGACTCGGTGCGTTCGACCTTCTCGAACGGCTTGCCGGTCTTGAACCCGATGCCGCGCTTGCGGAATGCCCGCTCCAGTGCCTTGGACGACTCCTCGTCCTCGGCGGCGACCAGCCGGGGCAGCGCCTCGACGATGGTCACGTCGACGCCGAAGGAGCGCCAGACGCTGGCGAACTCGACACCGATCACCCCGCCGCCGAGCACGATCGCCGACGACGGCACCCGGTCCAGCTCCAGCGCGTGCTCGCTGGTCAGAATCCGCTCGCCGTCGACCTCGATGCCGGGCAGGCTCCGCGAGTAGGACCCGGTGGCCAGGATCACGTTGCGGCCGGTGTACCGGGCTCCGTCGACCTCGACGGTGTCCGGGCCGACCAGCCGGCCGGTGCCCGCCACGTAGGTGATCTTCGAAGACTTGATCATGCCCTGCAGGCCCTTGTACAGCCGGCCGACCACGCCGTCCTTGTAACTGTTCACCCCGGCCATGTCGATGCCGACCAGGTCCGCCTTGACACCGAACTGCTCGGACTCGCGTGCGTTGTCGGCCACTTCGGCGGCGTGCAGCAGCGCCTTGGTGGGGATGCAGCCACGGTGCAGGCAGGTGCCACCGACCTTGTCCTTCTCGATCAGGGCTACCGACAGATCGAGTTGTACGGCGCGCAGGGCAGCCGCGTAGCCTCCACTACCGCCGCCGAGGATGACCAGGTCGAAGGTCCCGCCGTTCGGCTCACTCACAGTTCACTCCCAGGTCACGTCGCTGCACAGGAGGGCCGTCCCCTGCGTCGTCCCATGGAACGGGCAGACTTTCCCCGGTCATCTTGTCACTTGTAGTGTCTGAACGCTCAACGAGGTGCCCAAGGACACGTGGTCGCAACGTAGGCTTGCCCTGTCCGTCTATGCGCGCGGGCGTCGGACAGCCGGGCCCGGCCCGACCGCACCAGGCCGCCCGGCCGGCACCCGCGCGGTCTTTGTCAGCTGGGGGAGGGGAACGCCGGTGGCGTGGTTTCGTCGGCGCAAGCAGTCGAGCGGGGCACCGGGAGGACGGCCGGCGAACCGGGCTGATCTCGACCATCTCGAGGAGTTCGTCCGCAGCCGCCGCGGGGTCGAGGCGTTCATCGAGCCTCGGACCACGGTTACCGAGACGACGGTGATGCTCATCGCGTACGACGGTGAGTGGACCCGTCGGCGGGTCGACGGTCCGGAAACCGCCCGTCGCTTCGCGCACAAGATGGCCATCCCGATCTACGACGTGGCGCTGGTCGGCTACCCGCAGCGGATGCGGGACTTCAACGAACGGCGCAAGCGGGCCGACCGGGCCGACCGGGGCTGACGTCCCCGCGTGGGTCGGGTGCCGGCCGGCACCCGACCCACGCGGGGACGTTACGGGTCAGCCGTTGGCCGCGATGTCCTGCACCAGGTGCACCAGCGTGCGCACCGGTACGCCGGTGCCACCCTTGCTCCAGTAGCCGAACGGCTCGCCGGCGTGGTAGGCCGGGCCGGCGACGTCGAGGTGCGCCCAGGCGACCCCCTCGCTGACGAACTCGCGGAGGAACACCCCGCCCTGCAGCATGTGGCCGGCCCGGTCCATCGCCGAGTTCACCTGGCAGATGTCCGCCACCTCCGACTCCATGCCCTTGCGGACGTCGTCGGGCAGCGGCATCGGCCAGGCCGGCTCACCCACCGCGTCCCCGCCGGCCCGTACCCGGGCACACAGCTCGTCGCTGCCCATCACCCCGGCCATCCGCTTGCCCAGCGCGACCACCTGCCCGCCGGTCAGCGTCGAGGTCTCCAGCAGGTAGTCGCAGCCGTCCGCGCAGGCCCGGGCCATCGCGTCGGCGAGCACCATCCGGCCCTCGGCGTCGGTGTTGAGCACCTCCACCCGCTTGCCGTCGAACATGGTCACCACATCGCCGGGCCGGTACGCGGTACCCGACGGCATGTTCTCCGCCATCGGCAGGTACGCGGTGACCGGCACCGACGGCCGTAGCGCGGCGATCGCCAGCATCGCCGCCCCGACGGCGGCCGCACCGGCCATGTCCGACTTCATCTCCCACATGCCCTGCGCCGGCTTGATCGACACGCCGCCGGTGTCGAAGGTGATGCCCTTGCCGACCAGCGCGACCCGTGGGGCGTCCGGGGCCGCCTCCGGCGGGGTATAGGAGACGATCACCAGCCGGGGCGGTGCGGCCGAGCCGCCGCCCACGGCGAGGATCCCGCCGTAGCCCCCGTCGATCAGCGCCTGCTCGTCCAGCACCTGCACGGTCAGCCCGGCAGCGACCGCCGTGTCCCGTACCGAATCGGCGAACGCCGGTGGCCGCAGCTCGTTCGGCGGGGTGTTCACCCAGTCTCGGCAGGCGATCACCGCCGCGGCGACCGCCTCCGCCCGGGCCACCTCGGCCTGCACCGCGGGGTCGGCGGCGTCGGTGACGTGCAGGGCGATCGAGGCGACCGGTGCCCGTCGGCCCGGCTGCGGCCGGGTCTTGTAACCGGCGAACCGGTAGCTACCGAGCAGCGCGCCCTCGGCGACCGCGCGCAGTGCCGCCGGCCCGTCCGCGTCATCCGGGACCGGCAACGCCACGGCGACCCGCGAGGTGCCGGCGAGTGCCCGTACCGCCGCGCCGGTCGCTCGGCGCAGCGTCTCCGGGGCGGGCGCCGCGCCGGTCGGCTCCGGACCCAGCCCGACCGCGACCAGCAGCGGCGGCCCGACCGTACCGAGCGTGGCCAGCTTGATCACTTCGCCGGCGGCGCCGGTGGCGCCGAGCAGACTGAGGGCCTCGGTCAGTCGACCCTCGAACGCGACCGCGATGCTCTCCGCCCCGGTCGCCAGCAACAGGGCGGGCGTCGTGCCCGGCGTGCCGTCCGCCGCCGCCTGGTCTGCGTCCGGCTGGTCCTGACTGTGTACGCCGATCACCAGCGCGTCGACGGCCAGCTCAGCGGGGTCGGTGTCGACCAGGTCCAGGGTTGTGGTGGTTGATGTCACTCGGCGTCTCCGGCAGCTGGGCCGGTCGGCTTGTGGCGACCGGCGGGTTGGTCTCCGGCGCAACTTGCTCCGCCGGACGGGGTGGTGCCCCGCCGATGCTAGCCACCTGCGGGTCCGCCGGTAAGTTGCCTCCCATGACCGAGGTGACCATGACCGGGGACGGCGCGCCGCGCAGATCCCCGCTGCACGACCGGCACGTCGCGCTCGGCGCGAAGTTCGCGGCCTTCGGCGGCTGGCAGATGCCGCTGGAGTACGCCGGCGGCGGCGTGCTGCGCGAGCACGAGGCGGTGCGTGACGCCGTCGGCGTGTTCGACGTGTCGCACCTCGGCAAGGCCCGGGTCACCGGACCCGGCGCGGCGGCGTTCGTCAACACCTGCCTCAGCAACGACCTGGACCGGATCGCCGCCGGTTCGGCCCAGTACACGCTCTGCTGTGACGACGCCACCGGCGGCGTCGTCGACGACATCATCGCCTACCGGTACGCCGACGACCACGTGTTCCTGGTACCCAACGCGGCGAACACCGGCGAGGTGGTCGGCCGGCTGCGGGCGGCGGCGCCCGGCGGGGTCACGGTTACCGACGAGCACACCGGGTACGCCGTACTGGCGGTGCAGGGACCGGCCTCGGCCGGACTCCTCGCCGATCTGGGGCTGCCCACCGGGCATCCGTACATGAGCTTCGTCGCCGATCGGCTGGCCGGCACCGAACTGGTCGTCTGCCGCACCGGGTACACCGGCGAGCACGGCTACGAACTGGTGGTGCCGGCCGAGGCGGCGGGCCGGGTGTGGGACCTGCTGCTGGCCGCCGAGACACCGATCGCCGCGCGGGCCTGTGGGCTGGGCGCTCGGGACACGCTGCGCACCGAGATGGGGTACGCGCTGCACGGCCAGGACCTGACGGTGGCGGTCACCCCGGTGCAGGCCCGGCTCGGCTGGGCGGTCGGCTGGCGCAAACCGGACTTCTGGGGTCGGACCACACTGCTGGCGGAAAAAGCAGCCGGGCCGGCCCGGCTGCTGCGCGGTCTGCAGGCCGTGCAGCGGGCCATCCCGCGACCCGGCATGGCCGTGCTGCTCGACGGAGCGCAGGTCGGTGCGGTGACCAGCGGTACCTTCTCGCCGACCCGCAGGGCAGGTGTCGGCCTGGCTCTGCTGGACACCGCTGCGGTGCCGACCGACGGTGTCGAGGTGCAGGTTGACGTGCGCGGCCGACACGCGCCGATGCGGGTGGTGACCCCGCCGTTCGTACCGTCGTCGGTGCGTTGACTGCCCGCTGCGCTGACGGCGTCCCGGCTCAGCGCCCGACCGGACCGCTCACCGCCCGGTCGGGCCCCGGTCGCCCTGATCGAGTACCGACTCGGTCCAACCACCCTCCACCATTCGGTCGCCGCTGATCAGCGCCCAGTCGACCACGTCCGCGGCGTCCACCTCGACCGGGCTGCCGACCCGTACGGTCGGGTCGCAGACCGCGTCGACCGTGCTGGCCGCGTGGATCCGGCCGGGATGCGGCCAGCCGGTGACGTTGGCCCATACGTACTCGTGGCCGTCCGGCGCGGTGAGACCGTACTTGACCAGCAGTTGACCGCCGAGCGCGCGGGCGAGGTACCGGGCCCGGACCTCGCCCAGCGACCGGCGGGCGGTGGTGATCGCCTGTGCCATCGCGTCGCTGCGCCGGGCGTAGTGGATCTCCGGCTGCCCGGCGCCGAAGAGCTCGCCGCAGACCTGGGTGAAATAGTCCCCGGCGTCGCTGTCGGCGACCTGCGGCGGCGGGCGGAGGGTGAGGAAGGAGTCGGCCTCCGGATCGGTCGACGGGTCCAGCACGATCCGCAGCAGCGCCGAACCCGCCGAATCGTGCCGGTCCTGGTTGCCGTACGCGACGGCGATGTCGTGGCCGGACACCGGCAAATTCACCGGCAACTGGACGAAGGCCGGCGGCTCCGGTTCAGCCAGGGCCTCGGTCCAGATCCGCAGCAGCCGGCGGGCGGTCCCGGTCATGATCGCCCCCCAGGCCCGGACGAACCTCGGCGGCACCTGCTGCGCCTGCAGCTCCAGCAGCCCGAACCGACGCAGCCCTTTCGTGGTGAACCAGAGCCCGTCGTCGTCGGGGGAGTAGGGCACCAGGATCCAGTCGACCAGGCGGATCCGGCCGTCGGCGTCGGGCAGCGACCGCAACGCACCCGCCGGGTCGAGGAACTGCAGCCCGAACAGGTCGATCAGGTCGACGTCGAGGGCGTCGGCCAGCGCCGCGCCGACCGCCCGCGCGGCCCACTCATGCGCCGGCGGCCAACCCGGCCGGTAGTTGGCCTGGACCACGACACAACGCTGTGCGGTGCGGAGTCGGGCCAGCTGACCGCCGGTTGCCCCGAACGCGGCCAGCAGATCCGGCGGCAGCTCCGGCAGCCGGTCGACCGGGCGGGTCTGCACGGTCATCAGCGGACTGCCGAGCATCTGTCGGGTCAGGTCGCGTACCGGTGGGGGCAGCCGGTCACCGAGCCAGTCCACCGCGTCCAGCGCCTCCGGTACAGCCGCGTCCGGCGGTACCACCGGGACCAGGTACGTGGCGGCCAGCGACTCCGGGACCGGCACTGGCAGCAGCAGGTCGTCCGAACTGGCGGCCATAGGTGCTCCCTGCTCCCCGGGTCGTGCGTCGCTGGCGAGGTGAACGCTACCCGGCACCGGACCCGTGGCGGCCGAGGTTGCCGATCGCCGTGGCCCGTTGCCGACGGCCGGTCGGGGTGCGGCCAGCACGGCCGGTCACCTGACACCGGGTCACCGCACGGTTACCAGGCCCAGGTAGACGGCGGTGGTGGTGAATTCGACCCCGGCACCCAGCACATCGCCGGTGATCCCGCCGAACCGGCGTACCAGATGGCGCAGCCAGGTCTGCCACAGCAGCACGGCGCCCAGCACCACCAGCGGCCCCTGCCAGGGTCGGCCGGGTACGGCGGCGACCGCCACGGCGGCGACCAGGACCGTGCCGGCCGCCAGCAGCGGCCACCGCTGGGTGCCGGCCACCAGCGCGCCGAGCCCGTCCGGTCGGGCGGCCGGCACGGCCTGGCGGCAGGCCCAGGTGACCGCGAGGCGGCCTGCCGCGACCGCGGTGGCGACCGCCGCCAGCACCGCCGGCCACGACCGTCCGGCCGGTAGCGAACCGAGCGACGCCGTCTGCGCCAGCAGCACGACGACCAGGGCCACCACGCCGAACGGGCCGATGTCCGGCCGGCGCATCACCGCCAGCGCGCCGTCGGCGGGCCGGTGCGAGCCGAGCGCGTCGACGGTGTCGGCCAGTCCGTCCAGGTGCAGCCCTCGGGTCGACGCCGCAGCCAGGCCCGTCACCACCGCAGCGGCGACCAGCGCCGGGGTTCCGGCGGCCGAGAGCGCGAGCAGGGTCGTTGCCAGAAGTACGCCGAGACCGAGGCCGACCACCGGGGCGACCGCCATCGCCGCGGCCGCCGCCGGTCGGTGCACCGGACCGGGCCGCAGCGGAAACACGGTGAAGGTGGTGACGGCGAGCCGGACGCCGGCGGACACCGCATGTCCCGGACCGGTGGGCGGTCCGGCGGTCACCGCACCGGGTCGGCGGCGGCCGGTCCGGCGGCCGCCGGACCGGGACCGGCCGGCTCCGGTTCGGCGAACGTCGGGTGTTCGCCGAGCGTGTCGGCCAGGGCGAGCGTCGAACGCAGCAGCGGCAACGCGGCCAGCGCGGTGGCGCCCTCACCCAGGTCGAGCCGCAGATCCAGAAGCGGGGTCAGGCCGAGTACGTCCGCCGCGTGCCGAACGGTCGGCTGCCGGCCGTGGTCGGGCAGCAGGCACCAGTGCCGGGTCTGGCCGGCGAGATCCCGGCTGACCAGCGCGGCGGCCACCCCGACCGGGCCGTCCAGCAGCACCGGGATCCGGTTGGCGGTCGCGCCGAGCAGCACCCCGGTGGCCACCGCGACGTCCCCGCCGGCGTACTCCGCCAGCACCTCCCGGGCACCACGGGTGCCGCGCCGGGTGCGGTGCAGCGCGTCGCGTACGGCGGCGCACCGCGACATCCACGCGGCGTCGTCGACCTTTCCGCCCGCTGCGGACACCCGGCCGAGCAGCGCCGCCGGTTCCGCCCCGGTGGTCGCCGCGACGACGGCGGCCGCTGCGGCGGCACCGCCCGCGCCGCAGGCGGCGATGACGATCGCCGCCACGCCGGCCCGGCCGGCCCGCTGCGCCACCTCCCACCCGGTTGCCAAGGCGCTGTTCACCTCGTCGGGGGTGAGCGCCGGCTGATGTTCGATCGGGGCGGCGACGGGGGCGGCAACGACGTCGACGACCGCACCGGCGGTGGCGGCCAGCCGCGCCAGCGCCCCGTGGCCGGCGCGGGCCTGGTCGGCCCGGCGCGCCGAGTCCTGCGGGCTGTCGCCGGCGGCGACTCCACCTTCGTGGTCGCCGTGGACCAGCACCACCTGGACCTGGTCCCACGGTTGCGGGCTGGTCGCGTCCTGCGTACCGGCGGCGAAGCCGATGACGTTCTCGAGCGCACCGAACCCGGCTCCGGGCAGGTCCAGCTGGCCCAGCCGGGCGATGCCGGCGGTCCGGGTCTTCTCCGCCGGCATCGGCAGGGTCATCCCGGGGGCGATCTGTGCCGCCGCGCCGGACCCATTGGTCGCGGCCGGCTCCGGCCCGGCTTGCGACTGCGGCTCCGGGCTGGTCACCGTGGCGGTCGCGGCCGGACCGGTCGACTTGAGCTGCACCGGTTGTCCGGCCACGACCAGCACTACCGCGTCGGACACCTCGGCCAGCAGTTGGTTGGTTGAGCCGAGCGCGTCCGCGAACGCCCGCCCGACCGGTGTGGACGGCACCAACGCCAGCCCTACCTCCGGGCTGACCAGCACCAACCGGGCCGGGCAGGACCGCACCGCAGCACAGAGCTCAGCGATGGTGGCCCGGTCGTCGGCTGGTTGCCGGGTCGGATCGAGCAGCGCGGCGACCCAACCGCCCAGGTCGTCGACGAGCAGCGTCTCATCCGCGCGGGCCGACGAGATCGCCTCGATCAGCCGGCCCGGATCCCCGGTGGCCTCGTCGGTGTGCCAGTCGGCCGGCCGGCGGGCCCGGTGCGCCTCGATCCGGGCGAGCCACTCGGCGTCGGACGGATCGGCCGCACCCGTCGCCACGTAACGCACCATCGGATCACCGGTGATCAGGGACTCGGCGAAGTCGGACTTGCCGGACCGGATTCCACCGAGTACAAGAATGGACTGCCACCCGCCAACGGACATGCCAGTACCTTACGGCGGGCGCGGCCGGCCGTGACCTGCCGGGGCGGTGCCGGCCGTGCTCCGGTGAGGTGGGATGTCACCGGCCGCGGCTAGGCTTGCGGCGTCCATCGCCGAGGGGAGCAGCACATGCCATGGAGTTGGCGGTACGTGGACGCGGAAGGTCAGCCCACGCAGGGGCCGGCCGAGACGTTCGGCACCCAGGCCGACGCCGAGTCCTGGATCGGCCAGGCCTGGCGGGAGTTGGCCGCGGCAGGCGTCGCCTCGGTCGAGCTGTTGGAGGACGACCGCACCGAGTACCGGATGAGTCTGCTGCCGGCAGGCAAGTGAGATGCGGCCGGTGCCGTCCGACGGACCGTCGGGTGGCCTGCGGGCCGGTCGGCCGACGACGAGCTGGCGGCCCAGTCCGGTCTTCCTCGTCCTGGTCGCACTGGTGGCCGGCAGTGGCGCACTCGCCTGGTCGGGTGAGCGGTACGCCCGGGTGGCCGTCTTCGTGCTGGTGGTCAGCGGCTGGTTGGTCTCGCTCTGCCTGCACGAATACGCGCACGCGCTGGTTGCCTACCGGTTCGGTGACCGCAGCGTGGCGCGCCGCGGCTATCTGACGCTCAACCCGTTCCGGTACACCCATCCGCTGCTGTCCGTCGCGTTGCCGGTGCTGGTGGTCCTGCTCGGCGGGATCGGCCTGCCCGGCGGCGCGGTCTGGGTGGACCGGCACCGGATCGCGGGCCGCGTCCGGCACACCCTGGTGAGCCTCGCCGGCCCGGCGGTCAACGTGTCTCTCGCGGTGGTGCTCGCGGTGCCGTTCCTCGCCGGTGTGGATCCGGGCACCCGCCAGGAGTTCTGGGCGGGGATCGCCCTGCTGGGCTTCCTGCAGTTGACCGCCAGTGTGCTCAACCTGCTGCCGGTCCCCGGACTGGACGGCGGCAACATGGTCCAACCGTGGCTGCCACCGGCCTGGCAGCGCGGTTACCAGGTGCTCGCGCCGTTCGGCTTCATCGGCCTGTTCGCGTTGCTGTGGGACGACCAGATCGGCGGCGCGTTCTTCCGGGCCGTGTTCTGGTTGGGCGACATGTTCGGGCTGCCCGCGCCGCTCTACGGCTACGGGTTGGCGCTGATCCGTTTCTGGTCCTGACGGCCGCCCGGCGTGGCGGCGGTCCATTAGCGCCGGGCCGGGTGCGTGCACCTACGACGCGTCATGCCGCTGCGGCTCCGCCCGCAGCGGCATGACCTCGCACGGGGCCGGCTACGGCCGACTGGCCGGGCTGACGGTCCTGCCCGGGTCCCGCTCGACGATCGGCTCCAGGATCTCGTCGATGGCCTTCATCAGGCCACCGTCCAGTTGGACCCCGCTGGCCTTGACGTTGTCCCGCACCTGCTCGGGCCGGGTGGCACCAATGATGGCCGACGACACGTTGGGGTTCTGCAGCACCCAGGCGAGGGCCAGCTGGGCCATCGACAGGCCGGCCTGCTCGGCCAGTGGCTTGAGCTGCGCCACGGTGCTCAGCGTCTGGTCGGTCATGAACCGGGCGATGAACGTTGCGCCCCCGGACTGGTCGGTGGCCCGGGAGCCGGCCGGCGGTGGCTGACCAGGCTGGTACTTGCCGGTGAGCACACCCTGACCCAGCGGCGAGAAGACGATCTGCCCGACGCCGAGTTCCTCGCTGGCCGGGATCACCTCAGCCTCGATGACCCGCCACAGCATCGAGTACTGCGGCTGGTTGGACACCAGTGGGATCTTCAGCTCACGGGCCAGCGCGTGACCCTGACGGATCTGCGAGGCGTTCCACTCCGAGACCCCGATGTAGTGGGCCTTGCCGGAATGCACGATGTCGGCGAAGGCCTCCATCGTCTCCTCCAACGGCGTGGCGTAGTCGAACCGGTGCGCCTGGTAAAGGTCGACGTAGTCGGTCTGCAGCCGGCGCAGCGAGCCGTTGATCGACTCCATGATGTGCTTGCGGGACAGTCCCCGGTCGTTGCGCCCCTCGCCGGTCGGCCAGAAGACCTTGGTCAGGATCTCCAGCCCTTCCCGGCGTTCGCCACGCAGCGCTCGGCCGAGCACCTCCTCGGCCCGGGTGCCGGCGTACGTGTCGGCGGTGTCGAAGGTAGTGATGCCGACGTCCAGCGCGGCGCGCACGCAGGCGTTGGCTGCCTCTTCCTCCACCTGCGATCCGTGGGTGATCCAGTTTCCGTAGGAGATCTCGCTGACGAGCATGCCGGAGCGGCCTAGGTGTCGGAATTCCATGCCCCAACCCTAGTCGTCGGTCGGCCCGCCGGGGGGTTCGGCATGAGCTTACGTACAGCGGTAAATCGATCTCGCGATGGTGCCGACGGACCGGTTGTCCGGTACGGGCGCCGCGTACCGCCGCGTCACAGCAGCGGTTTGGTGTCGGCCAGCAGCCGGTCGATCTCGTCCATCACGTCCGCGCGGCTGGGCAGCACCGGGTCGATCAGCGGTTCCCCGCGCCGGTCCAACGCCCCCCAGTGTCCGTTGGGGGCCGCGACCAGGAACGCCACCGGATGGATCGCCATCGCCGGATGCACCGGTGGTACGACCATGCGTCCGGACCGGTCGACCACGCCCTTGCGCCCACCCGAGTCGATGATCGCCAAACCCTCGTCGGTGAAGCCGTCGATGTAGCGGCCGTCGGTGAGTGCGGTCGGGAAGCCGCCGAACCGGGGCGGGAGCAGCATCCGGCCGGTCTTGTCGACCGCGCCCCAGCCCCCGCGCCGGACCACCGCGACGCCGCGCCGGAACGGGCGTACGTCCTCGAAGCCGGTCCCGATCACCACGGTGTTGTTCCGGTCGATGGCGATCCAGCTGCCGGTGCCGTCGGCGGTGACCCAGGCGAGTCCGTCGGAGAACGAGCCGACCCCGATGTAGCCGGCGGTTGGCGCGATCACCGTCGTCCCCGACTCGTCGATCAGCTCCCACCACTTGGCCTCCGGCCGGCGGACCCAGGCCACCCCCTCGTGGAACGGCTGGACGTCGGCGTAGCCGGGAGCGATCACCAGCTCGCCGTCGACCCCCGCGTACCCCCATTGCTGGGCCCGGTCGTTGAAGGTCGGTCGCGGCGGACGGTGCAGCCGCAGGATCTCCTCCCGGTCCCGGGGGTACGGCCCCCAACCGTTCTCGGCGACCTTGGCGAACACCGCGTCCAGCGCGAGTTCGGTACGCGCGATCAGGTCCGGATCCTCGACCTTGCGCAGCTCCAGCGCACGTTCAAAGTGGTTGCACGCCTCCATGTAGCGGCCCTGGTCGTAGCAGGACCGGCCGGCATGTTCGTGCATCGTGGCCCGGAGCCGGTCGGGTAGCTCGGCCGAGTTGGCCTCCTCGAACAACCGGTCCGCCTCGGCGAAGTCACCCCGCCACTGCAGCACGTGCGCCAGCCGCGCCTGGGCGATCGCGACCCGGCGTAGCTCCCCGGTCGCCTCGGCGTGCGCCAGCGCCAGTTTGGCGTCGGCCAGTGCCTTGCCGAGGTCGCCGAGGATCCGGGAGACGACCGCCCGCAGGCTCAACAGCCGGGCCCGGGTGGCGTTGTCGGTCGCCGGTTCGATCTTCTCGGTGAGCCGGTCCCGGATGGCCCGGAACTCGTCGGGATTGTCCACCAGCTCACGCAGCGTCTCGTGGTGGAAACGCCAGTGGTACGACGACAGCATCTGTTCGGGGTCGCTGAGCTGGGGCTCGGTCTCGTCCGGTGCGGTCTCGGGATCCGGTGCCGGGTCGGGTTCGTCGGCCGGCTGGTCCGGCTGTACGAGCGGGGCCAGCATAGTGGGTGCGCCGAGCGCCGTTGCCGAACCGGCGGCGGTCCCGGTGACCGGTAGGACGGTGTCCGGACTGGCCGGCGGCCCGGTAGGGCCGGAGCCGCCATCGTTGTCGTCCGGGGCGGTACCGGTCGGATCGTCGGTTGGTCCGGCAGCAGGGTCGGTGTCGACCGGGTCGGTGTCGACCGGGTCGGTGTCGACCGGGTCGGTGTCGACCGGGTCGGTATTGAGCTGGTCGGGCAGCGGAGCCGGTCCACCGTCGCTGTCCGCAGTGGTGGAGGTTTCCGCAGCGGGCGCTGCGTCCGGCCGTACCAGCGCGGCGGCCGGTGACACCGAAAGGTCCGACTGGAGTGGGGCCTCCGCCGGGACCTCGGCTGGGGCCTCCGCCGGGACTGGGACCGAGGCGTCGGACGGAACCCGACCGGACGGTGCGGCGGTGGGGAAGACCGGCGTCGGCGGAGCAGCCATGGGCACCGTCGGGGAGGCTTGCGCCGGTCGCGGCGGTGCTGGCTGGTCTGGCTGCGGGCGCACGATGTACGGCGGCGGGGCGTGCCGCGGCTCGGCCTTGGCGCGCACCACGTACTCCGGTGTGGCGGCATCCTCCCCTCGGGGGACCGGCCGGATCTGCGGGTGCTCGCCGGTCGGCGTCTGCACCCGGAACTCCGGGGGCGGCCCGGCCGGGGCGGAGACCGGAATCGGCAGTTGTTCGCCGGTCTGACCCGGAACCGGTCGGTGGATCCGGCCGTCGGTGACCGCCCCTGCCGTGGGCATCCGACCCGGCGGTGGCGGGACCGCGCCGGAGACCTGACCCTCCGGGGACGCTGTCGGACGCTCCGGGGCGACCGGAGCGGCTGGCCGGGGCCGTGCCGCCGGAGACGTGGGTGCCAGCGTCGGAGTGGGCGTCGGCGGAGGCGCCTGGGCGGCGGGCTTGACCCGGTACACCTCGTCCGGCCCCGGCTGCCGGGCGTGTTGGCGGGCGGCCGCCGGGCGATCCGGTGCCGGTGTCGGCGGTGCCGTCGGTGGTGCGGGTGCCGTCGGTGGTGGCGCATGCCACCGCTGCGGGGTGCGGCGCGGGTCGGCGTCCGAGGGCTGCTGTCCGTCCCGGCGAGGGCCGTCCGGTGGGCCTGCCCGGTGGTGCTGGTCCCACCGGGACACCGGGCCGTCCGGCCGCACCGGCGGCCGTTGGTCACGAGGCTGCGGCCGGTCCCGGTCGAACGGCTCAGCCGGTTGCCATTGGGGCCGCTCCCGCTCGGCGGGTGGACCACCACGGCGTCGCTCCGGTGGGTGCGGGCGCTCATGGAAGACAGCGTCCGGATGCCGGCGGCGTTGGTGGAACACGTCGTCGGGATGCTGCCGACGGCCGGTCCCGTCGGTGTGGGACGGCTGCTGCTGGCCGCCCTCGGCGAACCAGCCAGCGGCTCCGGCGGCTTCCGGCCCAGGTCCGTTCGGGCGTGGCGCCTCGCGGTGACCGTCCCGCCGGGCCCGGTCGGCGTCAAACTGCGGCCTGCGGGCCGGGGGCTGGTCTGTCCGGTCGCCGACAGGTGCCCGCCCGGATCCGGAACCGGACTGGTAGACGTTGGCTCGCCCACGGCTGACACCGCGGCTGGTCGGCTCCCGTCGGACCGACCGACCCGCGCCGTTGTCGCCGGGGTAGCGCTGACCCGGCAGCGGCACCCATTCGCTGGTCGGATCGGTGACCCAGCCCGGTTCCTGCGGCCGGTGATCCCGCGCCCGGCGCATCGCTTCCCACCGGTCGTCGTCGTCCCAGCTGACGTCACGATGTCCGTCGGCCGAACGGTCCGGTGCGCCGTCGTCTTCCCACTGCCAAGATTGCCAACGACGGTCGAAGTACCCCTCGGTCACGCCGGCACCTCGCCGCGGGTGTCGTTACGGGCGGCCCGCCGGGCAGGCGAGAACCGTGTCAGCGGTCCGTGTGGCTCGCTCACGGCGTGTCACCTCGTCGAATACTCGCTGAGCGACCGTGGCAACCCGATCGGGTCCCCCCGGCCCAGTGGCGGCGTGGTTGCGGATGGAGGGTAGCCGCGCGGGCTCGGTCGACGCCACCGAACCGCCCGTACTGAATCGAAACAGTGTCTTTTCCGCCCTCGCCGAGGCGCTCCGGCTGCTCGGGTGCCGTAGCCCGTCCAGCGCCCGCCGGGCCGGTCAGATCTTGTCGCCGAGCTCCACCCGGGGGATCGGGGTGCGCATCCGGCGGAACGTCATCGCGCGCATGATGGCGTAGAAGTACAGGCCGCCCATCCGCTGGTCCGACTTGGGGAACCGCTCCCGGACCAGTTTACGAATCCGGCGGGAGATCAACACCGAGTCGAGGACCACCAGCACCGCCAGCGTCACCCAGAGCAGATTCGACGCCAACTGCACCACCGGTGGCATCGTCGGCCCGGACCCGATCAACACGAGCAACGCCCCGCCGAAGAACCAGGTGCCGACCGTACGCCGGGAATCCACCACGTCGCGGGCGAGCCCCCGCTCCGGGGCCCGGTCGCGGGGCCCGCCCTCGCGGCGGAACTCCTCCGAGATCGCCGCCCGCCTGGCCCGCCGCTGCTCGCGGGCCTCCTGCTTGGTCAGCGGCTTGGTGCTGCCCGCCGGTCGGCGGCCGGCACCCGGCCGCTTCGGGGTGACCACGCCGAGTTCCTTCTTGCTCGGCGTGTGGCTGCGGGCACGGGTGGACCCGGCCTCGTCCTGCGACGGGGGAACATCGTCCTCCGGCAGGTCGGCCTCCACGACATCGGCGGACTTGCGGCGAAACAGCGACGGCACGCGTGAAGGGTAGCCAACCAGGTGCGTCACCCGCACCTCGCACCCGGTCGTCGTGCGCCGACCGGTGGGTGAAGGCCCCGCGACCGTGCCCGGTCCGGGCCACAACGGCACGAACCGGGCACGGGTACGTCAGACCCGGGCGAGGACGCGTCGGGTCGGCGACTGGACGCGTTCGGATCAGGGGCGTTCCACGTGGGCGCCGAGGTCGGCCAGCTTGGCCTCGAAGTCCTCGTAGCCGCGGTTGATCAGGTCGACGCCGTACACCCGGGAAGTGCCCTCGGCGGCGAGCGCCGCGATCAGGTGGCTGAACCCGGCCCGCAGGTCCGGGATGACCAGGTCGGCGGCGTGCAGCTTGCTGGGCCCGGCGATCACCGCCGAGTGCTTGAAGTTGCGCCGGCCGAACCGGCACGGCGTACCGCCCAGGCACTCCCGGTAGACCTGGATCGTCGCGCCCATCGTGTTGAGCGCCTCGGTGTAGCCCAGCCGCTGCTCGTACACCGTCTCGTGGACGATCGACAGCCCACGGGCCTGGGTCAACGCGACGACCAACGGCTGCTGCCAGTCGGTCATGAAGCCCGGGTGCACGTCGGTCTCCAGGGCCACCGCGCGCAGTTCGTTACCCGGGTGCCAGAACCGGATGCCGCCCTCCTGGCCGGCGCTGCCGACGCGCGGTGGGCGGGCGTCGGTGACCTGGTACGCGCCGCCGACCGACCGGAACACGTTCAGGAAGGTCATCATGTCGGCCTGCTGCGCGCCGAGCACGTTGACGTCGCCGCCGGTGGCCAGCGCCGCCGCCGCCCAGCTGGCTGCCTCGATCCGGTCCGGGATCGGCCGGTGCGAGTAGCCGCCGAGCCGGGGAACGCCGTGGATCTCGATCACCCGGTCGGTGTGCACCTTGATGATCGCGCCCATCTTCTGCATGACGCAGATCAGGTCGACGATCTCCGGCTCGACCGCGGCGTTGCGCAGCTCGGTCACCCCGTCGGCGAGTACGGCGGTCAGCAGCACCTGCTCGGTGGCGCCGACGCTCGGGTACGGCAGCTCGAACTTGGTGCCGTGCAGACCGTTGGGCGCGGTCAGGTGCAGCCCTTGCGGGGTCTTTTCGACGACCGCGCCGAACTCGCGCAGCGCCTGCATATGGAAGTCGATCGGCCGCGGACCGATGTGGCAACCGCCGAGGTCCGGGATGAACGCGTGGCCGAGCCGGTGCAGCAGCGGGCCGCAGAACAGGATCGGAATCCGGCTGGACCCCGCGTGCACGTTGATCTGGTCGAACGAGGCGCTTTCCACATTGGCCGGATCGAGCACCAGCTCGCCGTCCTCAACGCCGTCGCTGACCTTGACCCCGTGCAGTTCGAGCAGGCCCCGGACGATCTCGACGTCGCGGATCCGCGGTACGTCGTACAACCTGCTCGGCTCGTCGCCGAGCAGGGCGGCCACCATCGCCTTGGAGACGAGATTCTTGGCGCCTCGAACCCGGATCTGCCCGTGCAGGGGAGTGCCGCCGTGCACGATCAGGACGTCGTCGGTCAAGGAAACCTCCAGCGCGTCGATGCTGCCGTCTTGTGGGGTGGAGCTGGCCCGGCGAGATGGGATCAACATGTCCCGACCGGCGGTGAGTGAAACCGGACGACCCGCGTACGGAGCCGGCGGTCGGTGGACCTCGGGTGACATCCGGTTACCGGCTGTCACCGGGGAGCATCGAAGATCCGCGCTGCCCGTTCGTCGCCTGAGGCAGCATAGCGCTCCGTGATGGAAGTGGGATCCCGCAGCGGCTGCGATTGGCACGAATTCGGGAACGATGGCACGTATACGTAGGAGCTAGATTACGTTGGGTGATCTGGTGATGCGGTGTCCGCTATCCGATCAGGGAGCCTGTCCGATCAGGGCAGTGCCAGCATCTGGTCCAACGCGACCCGCGCGAAGTGCGCCGTACGCGGCTCGACCGTGATCTGGTTCGGCACCCGGCCGGCGACCAGCTCTTCCAACGCCCACACCAGGTGCGGCAGGTCGATCCGGTTCATCGTCGAGCAGTAGCAGACCGTCCGGTCCAGGAACATGACCTGCTTGTCCGGGTGGGCCAGCGCCAACCGGCGGACCAGATTCAGCTCCGTGCCCACGGCCCACGCCGATCCGGCCGGGGCGGCCTCGATGGTCCGGATGATGTACTCCGTCGAGCCGATCTGGTCGGCGGCGGTGACCACCTCGTAGCGGCACTCCGGGTGGACCAGCACGTTGACCCCGGGCACCCGCATCCGTACCTCGTCGACGCTGCTGCGGGTGAACCGGCCGTGCACCGAACAGTGCCCCCGCCAGAGCACCATCTTCGCCTCGCGCAACTGCTGCGCGGTCAGCCCACCACCGGGCTTGTGCGGGTCGTAGAGCACACAGTCGTCGGCGTCCAGCCCCATCTCCAGCACCGCCGTGTTGCGGCCCAGATGCTGGTCCGGCAGGAACAGCACCCGCTGACCGCGCTCGAACGCCCAGGTCAACGCGCGCTTGGCGTTCGACGAGGTGCAGACCACCCCGCCGTTGCGGCCGACGAAGCCCTTGATGTCCGCCGACGAGTTCATGTACGTCACCGGCACAGTCGAGTCGGCCGCGCCCGCGTCGGCCAGCGCCTCCCAGGCGGTCTCCACCTGGCCGAGGGCGGCCATGTCCGCCATCGAACAGCCGGCGGCCAGATCCGGCAGCACCACCCGCTGCGCGTCGCCGGTCAGGATGTCGGCGCTCTCCGCCATGAAGTGCACACCGCAGAAGACGATGAACTCGGCCGACGGCCGTGCGGCGGCCTCCCGGGCCAGCTTGAACGAGTCGCCGGTGACATCGGCGAACTGGATGACCTCGTCGCGCTGGTAGTGGTGACCGAGCACGAAGACCCGGTCGCCGAGCGCCGCCTTGGCGGCGGTGGCCCGGGCGACCAGATCCGGATCGCTGGGTGCCGGGAGCTCGCCCGGGCAGTCGACGCCGCGCTCGCTGGCCGGGTCGCTGCCCCGGCCGAGCAGCAACAGGGCGGTCGCGGTGCTGGAAGGCTCAACCCACGTCGAAGTCACGAGATCCATGCTCGCACAGGTCCGCCCGCCTGCGACCAGCCCAAGTGTGGCCTGCCACACTGCCAGACCATGCGGGTCCTGATCTGTCCGGACAAGTTCGCCGGCACCCTGCCCGCCGCCGAGGTGGCCGCCGCCGTCGCCACCGGGTGGCGGGACCGGGCGCCCACCGACGAGCTGGTGCTGCGCCCGTTGTCCGACGGCGGTCCGGGATTCGTCGAGGTGCTGGCCGAGTCGACCGCCGGCCGGCGGGTCCCGGTACCGACGGTCGACCCACTCGGCCGACCGGTACCCGGGGAGATCCTGCTGGTCGACGGCCCAGGGGCCGGGGCGACCGTGACCGCCGGACCGACCGCGTACGTGGAGAGCGCCCAGGCGTGCGGCCTGCACCTGCTCACCGAGGCCGAACGTGACCCGAAACACACCACCTCGTACGGCCTGGGGTTGCTGCTGGTCGCGGCGGTCGAACACGGTGCCCGTCGAGTGGTCGTCGGGCTCGGCGGGTCGGCCACCAACGACGCCGGGGCCGGCATGCTCACCGCGCTGGGGGTCACCCCCCTCGACGCCGCCGGCTACGCCCTGCCGTACGGCGGCGCGGCCCTCGCCGGGGTCGACCGCCTCGACGGCGCACCCCGGCTGCGCGGGGTCGAGCTGGTCGCCGCGACCGACGTCGACAACCCGCTGACCGGGCTGCACGGGGCCAGCAACGTGTACGGGCCGCAGAAGGGCGCCGACCGGGCCGACGTACTGCTGCTCGACGCCGCGCTGCAGCGGTTCGCCGGCATCCTGGTCGCGGACCTGCCCGGCTGCCCGCCCGAGCTGGCCGCGCTGCCCGGGGCCGGCGCCGCCGGAGGCATCGGCGCCGCGCTGCTCGCCCTCGGCGGGCGGTGCGAGTCGGGCATCGACCTTGTCACCGCGTTGATCGGGCTGTCCGCCGCGTTGGACGCCGCCGACCTGGTGATCACCGGCGAAGGGTCGTTCGACCACCAGTCGCTGCGCGGCAAGGTGGTCGCCGGGGTGGCCGGCGCGGCCCGGGACCGGGGACTGCCCTGCGTGGTGGTCGCCGGCCAGGTGTCCACCGGTCGGCGGGAGTCGGCCGCGGCCGGCGTCACCGAGGCGTGCGCCCTGGTCGACCACTTCGGCGGGGAGACCGGCGGTGGGCTGGCGCAGGCGCTGGCCCAGCCGGCGGACGGGCTGCGTGGGATCGCCGCCCGGCTGGCCGGACAATGGAGCCGCTGACGGCGTGCCGGCGGCCGGGGAACGGTGAGTTTCCGGTGATCTTGCGCTGGTGATCTTCCGGATGGTGGGATGCGCGGCGCATCACGTACGGATTGTGGCCACCCGGATTGGGAATCGTCGCCCGGCCGGTTAGCGTTACCTGATACGGACGAATTCGCACCGTCGCAGGGGAGACCTTCACGTGAGCACATCAGCGCAGTCCGAAACGGCCGAGACCGCCGCCTCGACCACCGTCGTCCTCACCGACGTGGCGGCCGAGAAGGTCAAGGCACTGCTCGACCAGGAAGGCCGCGATGACCTGCGGCTGCGGGTCGCCGTCCAGCCCGGCGGCTGCTCCGGCCTGCGGTACCAGCTGTTCTTCGACGAGCGGTCGCTCGACGGGGACATCGTCGACGACTTCGGCGGCGTCGAGGTCGTGGTGGACCGGATGAGCGCCCCGTACCTGACCGGCGCGAAGATCGACTTCGCGGACCGGATCGACGCTCAGGGTTTCACCATCGACAACCCAAACGCGCAGAACTCCTGCGCCTGCGGCGACTCCTTCCACTGAGCCGCCAGGGGGTACGTGTCCGCAGCCGCGTCCGGGGCCGGGAGACCCGACTCGGACGTCGGCTGACGGCGAGGGTTGACGGCGCGGTGATCGTGCCGATTCGAGAGCGGTAGGGGTTCTGACGGTCCCCGTACCGGTAAGCTGGCCCGCGCACGATTTTCCCACCCCGACACCCGAGGGCCGACATGAAGATCGCCGTCACCGGCTCGATCGCCACCGACCATCTGATGCACTTCCCCGGCCGGTTCGCGGGTCAGCTCATCGCGGACCAGCTGGACAAGGTGTCCCTGTCGTTCCTCGTCGACGACCTGGTCGTCCGCCGTGGCGGGGTGGCGGCGAACATCGCCTTCGGGATGGCCCAGCTCGGTCTGCGTCCAGTACTGCTCGGCGCGGTCGGCGCCGACTTCGCCGACTACCGTTCCTGGCTGGAACGCCACGGCGTCGACTGCGACTCGGTGCATGTCAGCGAGTTGGCGCACACGGCCCGCTTCGTCTGCACCACCGACGACGACCTGTGCCAGATCGCGTCGTTCTACGCCGGTGCGATGAGCGAGGCCCGCAACATCGAGTTGGCACCGGTCGCCGCCCGGGTGGGCGGCCTCGAACTGGTGCTGGTCAGCGCCAACGACCCCGAGGCGATGCTGCGCCACTCGGCCGAGTGCCGCGACCGGGGCTACCGGTTCGCCGCCGACCCGTCCCAGCAGCTGGCCCGGATGAGCGGCGAGGACGTCCGCCGGCTGATCGACGGTGCCGAGTACCTGCTGACCAACGAGTACGAGCGGTCGCTGCTGGAGAGCAAGGTCGGACTCATCGGCGACCAGGTGCTCGACCTGGTGTCGGTACGGGTCACCACGCTCGGTGCCGACGGGGTGGAGATCACCGGCCGGGGCATCGAGCGGATCCACGTACCGGTGGCCCGCGACGTGGTCGCCGACGACCCGACCGGTGTCGGTGACGGCTTCCGCGCCGGCTTCTTCGCCGCCCTCGGCTGGGGCCTCGGTCTGGATCGCGCCGCGCAGGTCGGCTGCCTGCTCGCCGCGCTGGTGCTGGAGACCACCGGGCCGCAGGAGTACGCCGTCAAGCCGGACATCTTCCTCAAGCGGCTCGCCGACTCGTACGGCGACGCCGCCGCCGACGACGTCCGCCCCTACCTGCCGGCCTGACCAACTGCTTGCACCGCCGGCCACGCCGCCTACCCGCTCACCCGCTCGCCCCGCAACAGCGTCGGCTTGCGCACCCACGACAGCGTCGATGGCCAAGATCAGGTGAGCGCCATGGACCTCACCTCGCGGTTGAGACGTCCGCAGCGCTCACCTGATCTTGATCTCTGCTCAGCTCACCTGACGCGCGGTCAGCTGGGTGACGAAGGTGATCCATTGGTCGGCGGAGAAGTGCAACGTCGGTCCGGTGCGGTCCTTGCTGTCGCGGACCGCGACGGCGTCCGGCAGTACGGCGCACTCGACGCAGTCGCCGTTGTTGGCGCTGCGGCTGCTGGTGAACCAGCGGGCGGTGGTCAGGTCGGGGGTGGGCATGACAGCCTCCAGCGCTATGCCGCGTCGGCCAGCTCCCGGATCAGCGCGCGGGAATCGGCGGGCGAGAGAGCGGCCTGACGCAGGTTGTCCGCCACCATCGTATAAGTGCGGACACCGTCCGGGTCCTGGATGTACATGGCACCGTCGAGCAGTTCGGTGTAGGCGATCGGCCGGACCCGGTCGAAGTCCAGCACCACGAACTTGCCGAGCGGCGTAGCGGCATGCGGCCCGTCCTCGGGCCGGAGGATCTGGACGGTGACATGCGGCAGGCTGGCGAGGTCGGCCAGGTGCCGCAGTTGTGCGCGCCTGGTGTTGTCGCCGTTGACCCGTAACCGCAGCGCCGCCTCGCCGATCACCGCGTGCAGCGTCAGTGGCTCGTCGTCGGTGAGCCGGCGGGCTCTGGCCTGACGGAACGACACGAACCGTTCAGCGTGGTCGGGCCGGACGAACCCGGTGCCGAGGGTGAGCGCCTGGGCGTACTCCTCGGTCTGCAGCAGGCCGGGGAGCACCATCGACTCGAAGACGAACGCGCTGTCGGCCAGTCCTTCCAACCCGACGTAGGTCCGGAACCAGTCGGGCACGACGTTCGCCCAGGGAGCCCACCAGGTCTTGGCATCCGACCGGCCGGCCAGCGAGGTGAGCCGTTCGATCGTCGGCTGATCGGCGCCGCAGGTCCGCAGCACCTTGGCGATGTCGTCCGGGAACTGCTGGTAGCGGCCGGTCTCCATGTGCCCGAGCTTGGGTTTGCCGATCCCCGTCTCGGCGGACAGTTCACTCAGCGACATCGGCACGTCGCGCCGGTAGCGACTCAGCTCGGCACCGATCAGCCAGCGCAGCGCCGAGGGGTCCATCCGTGTGCTCATCACTCCCGCCTTCCGCTAGCGATGCAGTCATCATTGCCTATTGCCAATCTCGATGCAACTGCTTACGTTAGACGTCTAGCCATCGATGGAGGGGAGCGTGTGGTGAACGAGAGCGAAGAACGATGGTCGTCGGAGACGGTTGACGAGCAGCGCAGGCTGCTGGAAGACCTGCACGGGGAGCCGCCGGCGCGCTTCGCCATCTGTGCGGATACTGAGGCCGGCGAGGACAGCGAGGACGGTGGAGTGCTCGGCTGGGGGCTGGCGTTCGACGACGAAGCCGTGGTCGTACCGACCAACGGCGGCCTGCCCAACCCGTTCAGCGGCATCAAGGCAGCACTGCGGTTGTACGGGATGGTCCACCCCGTACAGCTGGTGTGGGTCGACCCGCCCGACGGTCGCCAGCTGACCTGAACCGCGGAGGTCAGGCCGGTCGCAGCACCGCGACCAGGAAATCGGAGTCGTCGCGGTACGGGCGCAGGTCCCAGGTCGCCAGCAGCAGATCCTCGACCAGATCGGCGGCGTGCATGTCGGCCAGGAAGTCGGTGACCGGGTAGCCCCGGTCGGTGCCGAACCCGACCACGATCCGGCCGCCGTCGCGCAGGTGCAGCCGCATCCGGCGCAGCACCTCCTGGCGGGTGTCCGGCGCCAGGAACGTCATGACGTTGCCGGCGCTGACGATCGCGTCGAAGCCGTCGGTGATGCCCTGTGCGGGCAGGTCCAGCTCGGCCAGGTCGCCGACCAGCCACCGCGGGCCGGGGTGGTCCTGCCGGGCGGCATCGATCAGCACCGGGTCCAGGTCGACGCCGACGACGTCGTGACCGGCGGCGGCCAGCGCCGCGCCGACCCGGCCGGGTCCGCAGCCGGCGTCCAGCACCCGTGCCGTACGGGGCAGCATCGCGTCGACCAGCCGGGCCTCACCGTCGAGGTCGGCCCCGTCGCGGGCCAGCGACCGGAACCGGTCGACGTACCACTGCGAGTGCCCAGGGTTGGACTCCAGCAGCTTGCTCCACCCGTTCTGCGCGCTCACGCCCGCCATCCTCGCACGCCGGCATTCTGCTGGGCCTGGTGCCGTGGACCAACAGGCCTGGCCGAACGGCACGACGTGCGCTCCGCCGGAGGGCGGTTGAGGTGTATCTCGAAGAGGTGTCTCAACCGGCTGTCGCGGACACGCCGATGTGAGGCTGAGTTACGTATCAACGAGCAGGTTAGGTACCTCAGCCTCACATCGGTGGCGCTGCTGATCGACTAGCAGTTCGGCGGGAGGCTTCAGTGGCTGCGGCGGACGTCGAAGGCGGGGGAGTCGGCGACGGTCGACGCGGCGACGAACTCCTGGCCCCGGATCCGGCACCAGGCCGGGATGTCCAGGGCGGCCGCCGGATCGTCGGCCAGCACCCGGACCACCGACCCGACCGGCAGCTGCGGCAGCCGCCGGGCCAGCGCGATCACCGGCAGCGGGCAGCGCTGACCCAGGCAGTCGAGAGTCTCCGCCACCTCGCTACCAGGTGGCTGCGCCGTCTCGCCGCCGGAGCGCTGCGGTGCCGTGTCGTCGTCGGTCACAGGCCGACCACCCCGGCCTCGGCCCGCAGGTCGGCCACCACCTGCGGCAGCTCGGCCAGGAACCGGTCGACCTCCGCGTCGGTGGTGTCCCGGTGCAGCGACACCCGGACGTTGCCGTGTGACAGCACCCCCATCGCCTCCAGCACGTGTGACGGGCGCAGCGTGGACGACGTACACGACGAGCCGGAGGAGACGGCGAAGCCGCGCCGGTCCAGCGCGTGCAGCAGCGCCTCACCGTCGACGTACAGGCAGGAGAAGGTGACCAGGTGCGGCAGCCGGTCGGTCGGGTCGCCGACCACCTCCACGTCGGGCACCGTCGCGGCCACCGTCGCGCGGATCCGGTCCACCAGTGCCGACAACCGGGCGGCCTGCGCGTGCGCCTCGGCGGCCGCCGTGCGCAGCGCCGCCGCCGACGCGACCACCGCCGGCAGGTTCACCGCTCCGGGCGTACGGCCGAATTCCCGCTCGTCGGCCGGGTAGGGCGACTCCCACCGGGTGCCCTTGCGGACCACCAGCACCCCGACGCCCGGCAGCCCGCCCCACTTGTGAGCGCTGGCCGTCAGCACCGACCAGCCGTCCGGCACCGGCATCCGACCCACCGACTGGGCGGCGTCGACGTACAGCGGCACCTCGTGCGCGGCGCAGGCCCGGGCCGCCTCGGCGACCGGTTGGACCGTACCCACCTCGTGGCTGGCGCTGATCAGTGCGGCGAACGCCACACCCGGCCGGGCCACCGCCCCCGACCAGGCGGCCATATCGAGCCGGCCGAGCCGGTCCACCGGCACCGGCACCGCCTCGCCGCCGTCGGCGGTGTGCCGCTGCCCGGCGTGCAGCACCGCCGAATGCTCGATCGCCGAGTGCACCAGGGTGCGCCCGACCCGACGCCGCCCGGCGAGACCGCCGAGGACGGCGGCGTGTGCAGCGACCGTACCGCTGGGTGTGAAGGAGATCTCGTCGGTGCGGACCCGCAGCACGTCGGCGGTGACCTCGCGGGCCGCGTCGAGGAGCTGACCGGCCCGGCGGGCCCGGGTGTACAGCTTGGCCGGGTCGGCCCAGCCGTCGGTCAACGCCGCCGACAGTGCCTCCCGGGCGACCGGGTGCAGCGGTGCGGCGGTCGCGGCGTCGAGATAGTCCACAGCCGTCGACGGTACCGGCCGTGGGCTGGCCCGCCGGTGGTCGTGGCGGGTGACAAACCAGACCCCACGCCGATGGTGACCCGTCGGGTCGAGTAATCTGCGACCGTCGGTGACGCCTTTGATCGCCGATGTCGTCACGCGTGGCCAGGTCAATCCGGTTGCCACAGGTGGCATCGGTGGCACCGCGAGGGAGGCAGGACCAGGTGGTCGCAAGCGATTCAGCAGGGCAGCCGTCGGCCGTCGGCCGGCAGCCGACGCACGCACGGCGCGCGCCCGGTCGGCGACAGCTCCGGTTCCGGGCCGCTGGGCTCGGTCTCGGCGGCGCGGCACTGCTCACCCTGCTCACTGGCTGCGACGTCGGGGAGGCGTTCGGCGGCTTCGGCTGGCCGCAGGGCATCACACCGCAGGCCCACCGGATGTACGACCTGTGGATCGCCTCGGTGATCGCGGCGCTCGCGGTCGGCGTCTTCGTCTGGGGTCTGATCTTCTGGTGCATCATCCGGTACCGCAAGCGCGGCGACCAGTTGCCGGTGCAGACCCGGTTCAACATGCCGATGGAGTTCCTCTACACCATCGCGCCGATCCTGGTCGTCTCGGTGCTGTTCTACTACACGGCCGTCGTGCAGACCGATGTCGACCGGCTCAGCGAGGACCCGGACGTCACCGTCGAGGTCGTCGCGTTCAAGTGGAACTGGCAGTTCGACTACCGCGACGGGGTCGGTGAGGACGCCAACACGGTGGCGTCGACGGTCGGTTCCTCCGACATCATCCCGGTGCTGGTGGTCCCGTCGGAGCGGACCATCCGGTTCGAGGAGACCAGCACCGACGTGATCCACTCGTTCTGGGTGCCGGAGCTGCTGTTCAAGCGGGACGTCTTCCCGGGCAGCATCCGTAACCAGTTCGAGGTGACCATCGAACAGAACGGTGCCTACGTCGGCCGGTGCGCCGAGCTGTGTGGCACGTACCACTCGATGATGAACTTCGAGATGCGGGTGGTCGACCCGGAGCAGTACGACCAGTTCATCGCGGCGAAGCAGGCCGGTAGCTCGACGCCGGACGCGCTGGCCGCGATCGGGGAGGAGCCGTACGCGGTGACGACCTTCCCGTTCGACACCAAGCGTGACGCGCAGAACTTCGGGAACGCGAGCGCCCAGGGCGCGGGAAGCTGAGGGCCGGTCATGAAGACCGAGTGGCGACTGTTCGGCATCGTCGCGGCGTTCCTGCTCGTCGTGTCCGGTGTCTACCCGGCGTGGACCTACGGGCAGCTCGGGCACGTCGAGTGGATCGGCACCACGGCGCTGATCCTGTCCTTCCTGCTCTGCACGATGTGTGGTGGCTTCTTCTGGTTCGTGTCGCGCCGGATCGATCTGCGCCCCGAGGACCGGCCGGACGCTGAGATCTCCGACGGAGCGGGCGAGGTCGGCTTCTTCAGCCCGGGCAGCTACTGGCCGTTCGGGGTGGCGCTGGCCGCGACCGTCGCCGGTCTCGGCCTGGTCTTCTGGCAGTGGTGGCTGCTCATCTTCGGGCTGCTCTCGGTGATCGCCACCGCAGCCGGTCTGCTGTTCGAGTACTACACCGGCACCCGGCGTACCGCCGAGCACTGAGCCGGGCCGAGCACTGAGCCGGTTCGTCGCCGGCGTCGGCTGAGCCGGCCGACCGTCACCGGCTGTTGCGGCGGCGCAGCTTGGCGCCCCAGCCGGCGACGGCTGTCGGGGCGCCGCCGACAGCTACCGGGGTGCCGATCCGCTCCGGCGAGGACCAGACACAGCGGTCGACGGTGGGTTGGCGGACGGCCTTGACCGCCGCGTGGACGAAGATCACCCGGTAGGTCACGTCGGCGACCATGATCAGCGGGAGCAGGAGCAGCAGCTGCCGGTGGTGTAGCCGCCAGGCGGACAGCACCCAGCGCAGGATCAGCAGCAGGTACGCGTAGTCGAAGGTGCTGACCTGCCGCCCCACCCGGTGACCGAGGATGCCCCGGAAGGTGCCCCAGAGCCAGCGCAGATTCTGCTTGTACCAGTCCCGCAGCGAGGTCGGGTCCTGCAACAGCGCGGTGGCCCGGGGCGCGTGGACGACAGGAGTCGCAGCGGGCGGTCAGCCGGCGGTGGTACCCGCAGCCGACTGGGCCACCTGCACCCACCGGTCCAGCAGTGTGGCGGCCGCGCCGCTGTCCACCGCCTCGGCGGCCCGGCCCAGCTGCGCCCGCATCGTCTCCAGCAACTCGTCAGCCGGCGCGGCGCCGGTCTGTACCGCCTGAGCGGTCAGCGCCGCTGCGGCGTTGGCCAGCACCGCGTCCCGGACCGGACCGGTCCGTCCGGCGAGCAGCCGGCGGGTGACATCGGCGTTGAAGCCGGCGTCCCCGCCCCGGAGATCGCCGGGGGCGCTGCGGGCAACCCCCAGGTCCTCGGCGGCGTCCACGACCATCGCGCGCACCACGCCGTCGGCGGCGAACCAGACCCTGGTCGGGGCGGCGGTGCTGAGCTCGTCCAGCCCGTCCTCACCCCGCATCACCAGTGCGGTGTCGCCCCGGCTGGCGAACACCTGCGCCATCACCGGCGCCATCCGGGTGTCGAAACAGCCGATCGCCCCGGCCCGGGGCCGGGCCGGGTTGGTCAGCGGGCCGAGGAAATTGAACACGGTCGGTACGCCGATCTCCCGCCGGGTCGTCCCGGTGTGCCGCATTCCCGGGTGGTACCGGGCGGCAAAGCAGAAACCGATGCCGACCTCGGCCACGCACCGGGCCACACCATCGGGCCCCAGGTCGAGCGGGATGCCGAAGTGCTCCAGCAGGTCGGCGGCGCCGCACGACGACGAGGCCGCCCGGTTGCCGTGCTTGACCACCCGGGCACCGGCCGCGGCCACCACGATCGCCGCCATGGTGGAGATGTTCACCGTGTGGGCCCGATCGCCGCCGGTGCCGACGACGTCCACCGTCTCCGCGCGTAGCCCGTCCGGCAGACCGACCGGCACCGCGTTGGCGATCATCGCCTCCACCAGCCCGACCAGTTCGGCCGACGTCTCGCCCTTGGCCCGCAGCGCGACGGCGAAGCCGGCGATCTGCGCGGGCGTGGCGGAGCCCGTCATGATCTCGCCCATCGCCCAGGTGGTGTCGGCGGTGGAGAGCTGCTCGCCAGCGAGCAGCGCACTGAGCAGATTCGGCCAGGACCGTTCACCCATGGGGTCTCTCCCAGGTGCGATGGGGCGTGCGTGATGCGGTGCGGGGCGGGGCGGCGGAACGTGGACGGTGCGGCCCGGTGCAGGGGTGGGTCAGGCGGCGGGCAGCTTGCCGGACCGGCCGCGCAGCATGCCGGCGACGGTCTGGCCGGTGGTCACCGGGTCGAGCGGGTGCATCAGGGTGGCGTCGACCTCGGCGAACGAGGCCAGCCAGCGGTCGGCGGCGCGGGCGATCACCACGCAGGTCGGCGGCGCGTCGGCGCGGTCGTCCTTGATCTGTCGGGCGATGCCGAGCCCTCCGCCGGGGGTGGCCTCACCGTCGAGCAGCATCAGGTCGATCTCGTACTCGTCAACCAGCCGGACGCAGCCGGCGTAGTCGGACGCCTCGACGAACTCGACGGTCAGGTCGGTGGCGGGGCGGGTGCCGACGGCCAGCCGCATCCGGTCCCGTACCTGCGGGTCGTCGCTGTAGAGCAGGACGGTGTGCACGCGCTCGGTCATTTTCTCGCTCGACTCCCACCTCGTAGCTGCGCGCTGATCGTACCGTCCGACCGCGTCGCGTCCGGCGAGCGGGTCAGTCGGCGGCGGCCACCGCGCGGGCCTGTCGCGCCTCCTGACGGTCCAGTTCCCGGTCGATGCGCCGGGCCTCCCGCTCGGACTGGCGCATCCACTGCACCACCAGCACGGCGAGCATGGTGACGCTGACGAACTCCCCGCCGGCCCACAGGATGCCGCCGGCCACCTCCTGGTCGGCCCACGGGTCGGCCCAGGTCAGCCCGAGCGACGGGTACCAGTCGCCACCGAACAGGGTGCTGCTCTGCATGACGGTGAGCCCGAGCACGGTGTGGAACGGCACGGAGAGCACCATCAGCAGCGCCCGGGCCGGGTACGGCCAGCGGCCGGGCAGCGGGTCGAGCCCGACCAGCGGCCAGAAGAACAGGCAGCCGGTCATGATGAAGTGGGCGTGGACGAACTCGTGGGCGAGGCTGCTCTCCAGGGTCAACCGGTACAGATCAGTGAAATACAGCACAAATGGGTTGATCACGAACACGCCGAAGGCGACCAGCGGAAAGGTGACCACCCGGGCGTACCTGCTGTGCAGGACGGCGAGCAGGCGGCGCCGCGGGTCGCCAGGCAGGGTGCGCAGCGCCAGGGTGACCGGTGCACCCAGCGCGAGGAAGATCGGCGCGATCATCGACAGCACCATGTGCTGGACCATGTGCACCGACAGCAGCGTGGTGTCGTAGGCGCCGAGTCCGCTCACCGTGACGGCGGCGATGCCACCCAGTCCGGGGCCGAGGAACAGTACGGTGCGTGACACAGGCCAGCGGTCGCCGCGCAGTCGTAGCCGGTGCACCCCGTACAGGTAGAGGCCGGCGGCCACGACGAGTGTCAGCGCCAGCCAACTGGTCAGCTGGATCTCGGTGAACAGGGCCGAGACCGTGAACGGCGGGACGGCGATCGCAGCGACATCTGCCACATGACGAGGCTAGGCCAGCGGCCCCGGTCGACGTTATCCGGCCCACCGGCGGGTCGGGTTTGCCACCCCGCCGTCCGTGGGCACTGACCGGCAGCAATAATGACCGCGTGACTGCGGCCCCAGCGATTGACAAGAGCCGGATCCACTCGCTGACCCGACCGAACATGGTCAGCGTCGGGACGATCGTGTGGCTCTCCAGCGAACTGATGTTCTTCGCGGCGCTGTTCGCGATGTACTTCTCCATCCGTGCGGCGGACTACAGCATGTGGGAGGAGCACACCCCACAGCTGAACATCCCGTACGCGACGGTCTTCACCGCGATCCTGGTGGCCTCCTCGGTCACCTGTCAGATCGGGGTGTTCGCCGCGGAGCGGGGAGACGTGCACGCGCTGCGGCGGTGGTTCACGATCACCTTCGTGATGGGCCTGATCTTCCTGCTCGGCCAGATCAACGAGTACCGGGAGCTGGTCCACCACGGCATCAAGATCAACGGCGACGGGTACGGCTCGGTGTTCTACCTCACCACCGGCTTCCACGGCCTGCACGTGGCGGGCGGCCTGGTCGCCTTTCTGATCTACATGGTCCGTACCACGATGGGGCGGTTCACCCCGGCGCAGGCCACCTCGGCCATCGTCGTGTCGTACTACTGGCACTTCGTCGACGTGGTCTGGATCGGCCTCTACTTCATGATCTACTGGCTGCAATGATCATCAAGCGGTCACTCACCGTGATGGTGCGGCGTCGTGCCGACCAGGCAGGTCGCAAAACCGACAAGGATTCAGGTCAATGACATCTGACACCCCCGCCGACCGGCGAGCCGACCGTGGACGCGGTCTCCTCGCCCGGCTGCGCAGCGGGCGGGCCACGCCGCGAGGCCGGGGCCGCCGTCGGCTGGGCACCGCGGTCCGGTTGCTCGCCGCGCTGTTCCTGGCCGGCGGTGCGTACACCGTCTTCGCTCCGGGCCTGCAGGCGCAGGACACCCCGCAGCTGTCCCAGGCGGCCGAGGACGGCAAGGCGCTGTTCGACCAGAGCTGCATCTCCTGCCACGGGCGCAACGCCCAGGGCGTCGAGGGACGCGGCCCCAGCCTGATCGGTGTCGGATCGGCGTCGGTGGAGTTCCAGGTCGGCACGGGCCGGATGCCGATGGCCCGGCAGGAGGCCCAGGCCGAGCGCAAGCCGGTGGTCTTCACCGAGGAGGAGATCCGCCAGCTCGGCCAGTACATCCAGGAGCTGGGTGGTGGCCCGCAGCTGCCGGACGGCGAGATGCTGCGTACCGGCGGTGACATCGCCGTCGGCGGTCACCTCTACCGGATCAACTGTTCGTCCTGCCACGCCTTCAGCGGCGGCGGCGGCGCGCTGTCCTCCGGCAAGTACGCACCGAGCCTGGAGCCGGCCACCGACCGGCAGCTGTACGCCGCCATGCTGACCGGTCCGCAGAACATGCCGGTCTTCGGGGACAACCAGCTCACCCCCGAGCAGAAGCGCGACATCATCGCCTTCGTGCAGGAAGGGCTGAAGACCGACGGTGACCCCGGCGGGCTGGCCAACCTCGGCCGGTACGGTCCGGTGACCGAGGGCATCGCCATCTTCCTGGTCGGCATCACCGCGCTGGTCTTCGCCAGCCTGTGGATTGCGGGGAAGTCATGAGCACCGACATCGACACCACCCACCAGCACCGCCAGCCGGCGCCGGTGAGCCTGGACGACCCACGGCTGACGCCGTTCGACGTGCTGCGCGAGGGCGCCCGGCGCGACGACATCGAGATCGTCCACTACGAGCCGCCATTTCCGGTGCCCGGCACCAGGGCGGAGCGACGGATCAGCCGGTTCGTCGCCGGTCTGTTCCTGCTCGCCGGGCTCACCGCGACCGCGTTCCTGGTGGTCTACATCTGGTGGCCCTGGGAGTACGAACTCGGCACCGGGATCAGCAAGTTCTACACCCCGCTGCTCGGCGTCAGCCTCGGGCTGACCCTGCTGGCCATCGGTGTCGGCATCCTCACCTGGGGCAAGAAGCTGCTGCCCCACGAGGTGGCGATCCAGGACCGGCACGATGGTCCGTCCAGCCCGGAAGACCGCAAGATCACCGGCGGCACGCTCACCTACATGGTGGACGAGCTCGGGGTGAAGCGCCGGCCGCTGCTCGGGGTGTCGCTGCTGGCCGGGTTGGCTCCGGTCGCCGCAGTCGCGGCCGCTCCGCTGGTCGGCGGTCTGATCCGGGATCCGCACACCGACAACCAGATGGCCACCACCGGCTGGGAGCCGGTCGAGACGGTCGGTGGCGGCACCGAGCTGGTCCGGCTGACCAGGGAGGACGGCTCACCGATCCGGCCCGCTGACGTCAGCGTCGGTGGTCAGATGACGGTCTTCCCCGGAGTTCCCGGCGGGCACACCAACCGGTACGCCGACTCGCCGACCCTGCTGATCCATCTGCGGCTGGACGACGCCCGGACCGCCCGGGAGAACAACGAGGCGGCGGGCAAGCCCGACTACATGTGGGGCAACTACATCGCGTACTCGAAGATCTGCACCCACGCGGGCTGCCCGGCGAGCCTGTACGAGCAGCAGTCCAACCGGCTGCTCTGCCCCTGCCACCAGTCGCAGTTCCTGATCACCGACAACGCCAAGCCGGTCTTCGGCCCGGCCAGCCGTCGGCTGCCGCAGCTGCCCATCTCCGTCGACGACGAGGGCTTCTTCGTCGCCACCTCCGACTACACCGAGATCGTCGGACCCGACTTCTGGGAGCGGCCATGAAACGCCGTAAGTTCGACGCCCGGGCGCTGCCCGGCCAGGCCGCCGGGCAGCTCGACGACCGGTTCCAGGCAGCCACCCCGCTACGCAAGCTGTTGAACAAGGTCTTCCCGGACCACTGGTCGTTCCTGCTCGGCGAGATCGCGCTCTTCTCGTTCGTCGTCGTACTGCTCACCGGTGTCTACCTGACCTTCTTCTTCGACCCGTCGATGGAGGAGGTCGTCTACGACGGCAGCTACGCTCCGCTGCGCGGGATCCCCATGTCGGCGGCGTACGCGTCGACGCTGGACATCTCGTTCGACGTCCGGGGCGGCCTGATCATGCGGCAGATGCACCACTGGGGGGCGCTGCTGTTCATGGCCTCGATCGTGGTGCACATGCTGCGGGTGTTCTTCACCGGCGCGTTCCGCAAGCCGCGTGAGGCGAACTGGATCATCGGCTCGCTGCTGTTCTGGGTCGGCTTCCTCGCCGGCTTCACCGGCTACTCGCTGCCCGACGACGGCCTGTCCGGCACCGGGCTGCGGATCGCCTCGGCGATCATGCTGTCCATCCCGGTGATCGGGTCCTGGGTCACCTCGTCGATCTTCGGCGGTGAGTTCCCGGGCACGATCATCATCAGCCGGTTCTACATCGCCCACGTGCTGCTGATCCCCGGTCTGCTGGTGGCGCTGATCAGCGCACACCTCGGCCTGGTCTTCAAGCAGAAGCACACCCAGTGGGCCGGCCCGGGACGGACCAACGACAACGTGGTCGGTGAGCGGATGTTCCCCCGCTACGCGATCAAACAGGGCGGCTTCTTCATGATCGTCTTCGGGGTGGTCGCCCTGATGGCGGGGGTCTTCCAGATCAACCCGGTGTGGCTGTTCGGCCCGTACGAGGCCGCCGTCGTCTCGGCGGCGAGCCAGCCCGACTGGTACGTCATGTTCCTGGACGGCTCCACCCGGTTGATGCCAGCCTGGGAGCTGACCATCCCGATCGGCGACGGGTACGTGATCCCGCCGCTGTTCTGGCCGACCGTGGTGCTGCCCGGCATCCTGGTCATGCTCTCCCTGGCGTACCCGTTCCTCGAAGCGCGGTACACGAAGGACAAGGCCAGCCACAACCTGCTGCAGCGGCCCCGGGACGTGCCGGCCCGTACCGCCGTCGGCGCCATGGCCGTCACCTTCTTCATCGTGCTGACCATCTCCGGCGGCAACGACGTGTTCGCCGACAAGTTCTTCATCAGCCTGAACGCGATGACCTGGGCCGGTCGGATCGGATTGATCCTGCTGCCACCGCTGGCCTACTACGTGACCTACCGGATCTGCCTCGGTCTGCAGCAGCACGACCGCGAGGTGCTGGCGCACGGCGTCGAGACCGGAATCATCCGCCGGCTGCCCGACGGCCGCTTCGTCGAGGTGCACCAGCCGCTCGGGCCGACCGATGAGCACGGCCACGGCAAGCTGGAGTACGTCGGCTGGGTGGTACCCAAGAAGATGAACCGGCTCGGCGCACTCGGCCCGGCCGTCAAGGGCTTCTTCTTCCCGATTGAGAAGCCGGCACAGGTTTCGCCGCCGGCGCATGTGGCGATCGACCCGGCCGAGGAACAGCCGGCCGAACTGCGGTCGGCTGGCAAGGAGAAGCAGCCGGCCGACCGCGAGGAGATCAGCAGCGGCAGCCGCTGACCACCGCGCACCCGGAGTTGACAGAGGCGTCCGCCGAGCAGATCGGCGGGCGCCTCTGTGATCTCACACCTGCACCGGCCGCCCCCACAAGCCCTGTCGCCACGGTAGTAGCGGTATCCCTAAGAGACTGCGGTGATCCATTGGTGACGGTTTCCTCTCGACGTAGCGTCATGGTCGACAGTGATCGATCAACCGCAAGGTAGTCGCTCGGAGGAGGAGCTACGTGAAGCTGGCAAGGAAGTTGCTGACGTGGGCCATGGGCGCCAGCATGGCCCTGGTAGTCGTGACGCCGTCGCCTGCGCAAGCCGCGTACTGGGACTGTCCGACCAACGCCATGTGCATGTGGGAGCACAGCGGAGGTAACGGCCTGATGGTCTGGGTATCGGTCAACACCGGCAATCAGCCGGATCTACGGGCATGGAGCTTCGACGACAAGATCAGTTCGGTCCGGAACACTTCCGCCCGGGGCGTCTGCCTGTATCCTGACCTCAACTACGATGGCAACTGGTACATCTTCGTCCCGCCGTACAGCGGCGGTGGCAACGTTGATCCGCTCGCGAACGATCAGATCACCTCGTTCCGCTGGGCACCGTCGACCTCACCGCCCGTCTGCTGACGGGCAGTCGACGTCAGACACCGAACGGTAACGCGGCTGGTCGCCAGTGGGTCTGTGGCCCCCGACGACCAGCCGCGTCGTTATGTCTCCTGGGCGGCTCTGCCTGCGGCAGCTGCCAGTTCCCGCTGTTGGCTCAGCGCTGTCGTCGGTCAGTCCGCGTCGGCCAGCCCGATGGCGAAGGCCGCCTCCAGATCGTGCTGTGAGTAGGCGCGGAAGGCGATGTGCGACTCGGTGTTGAGCACCCCCGGAACCTTCGAGATCCGTCCGGCGATCACGTCGGCGATCTGGTCGAACTCCCGCACCCGGACGATCGCGATCAGGTCCACGTGCCCGGCCACCGAGTAGACCTCGCTCACCCCGTCGAGACCGGCGAGCGCCTCGGCCACCTCCGGGATCGAGTCCGTGGCGCAGTCGATCAACACGATGGCAGTGATCACGCAGGTCCTCCGTCTCTCACCGGCGTCCGCCGCCGATGTTACTCAAGCCGGGTGCTCAGCCGGCGGACACCGTCAGATCGCTGTCCACCCGGATCGCGTCAGTCAGCCGTTCCCCCGTATGCACCTGTGCGCCGGGCCACACCACCGAGCGGACCAGCGTCCCCCGTACCACCGCGTCGGCGCCGACGACGGAGCGGTCGACCGGGCCCGTCACCGTGGCCGACGGGTCGACGAGGCTCCGGCCACCTGCCGCGTGCAGATTGGCCGCGAGGTAGTCCGGTGGTGTCCCGGTGTCCAGGTAGGTCCCCGAGTAGTTGATCACCTGCAGCGCGCCGGCGGCCTCCGCCGGCCGCCAGACGGTACGGACCAGTTCGCCGGGAGTGGCCGCTAAACCGCTGACGTAGCGCCACGGCAGCAGCGAGAAGCCGGCGAACCGGTGCCCGTCGAAGCCGCCCCGGGCGGCCGGGTGGGTGAACCGCTGGCCGAGCAGCCGGACGGTCTCGCCGTCCCAGCCGTCGAGCAGCGCCGCGATGTCCGGCCCAGGGTCGAGCTCTGGATGGGCGAGATAGCCGTCGACGTTGCCGACCAGCACGCCGCGACCGCTGATCCAGTCCCGTAGCCGGCCGACGCCGCCGGAGGTGCCCAACGGGTCTCCTGGCTCCACGGACAGCTGTGCCCGGTCGCCGACCTGGGTCACCACCTGCCGGCCGAGGTAGCAGGCGTTGACCGCGACCGCCGCCGGCCCGGTGAAACCGAGGGCACCGACCCGGGCGAGCGCCCGGTCCAGCAGCGGTACGTTCCCGACCGGGCAGAGCGCCTTCGGGACGAGACCGGTCAACGGCCGCAGCCGGCGGCCTTCACCGGCGGCGAGGATCACCGCGCAGATCCGGTCCGGTCCGGCCGCCGGTGCGCTCACCCCGGCTCCTGGGCCGCTGGCGGGCTGACGAGTGGACCGATGCCGTAGCGCGCGAGTAGCCGGGCGGTCGCCGGGGTCAGCCGGGGCAGGTCGTCGAGCCGGTGCCAGGCGGCTTCGTACACCTCGGCCCCGTCGACCACCAGTTGGGTTCGCGACGCTGCCACGGAGGCTTCGAAGACCACGTCCACCCAACCCTTGGCGTGCACCACGGCATTCGGCACCGCCGGGCGTAGCTGGTCCGGGGCGAGCCGGATGCCGGTCTCCTCGGCGAGCTCCCGGGCCGCGCCGACCACCGGCGCCTCGCGGTGTCGCAGCAGACCGGCGGGCAGTGTCCAGCCCCGGCCGGGCGGCTGGCGCAGCAGCAGTAGCCGGGCGGGTGTCGACGGGCCGACTTCGGAGTCGGTCACCAGCGTCACGGCGCCGACGATGTACTTCTGCACGGCGAGCCGGACCAACCGCCGACGGACCGGGTGCGGTAACCGGTAGAACACGCCGTACAACAGGGCGCGTGCGGGGGATCGGCGGGTGATCATATGGTTCAGGCTAGAGGTAGCCGGTCGTCGGCGCCGGGTCAGGTCAGCCCGGCTGGTCGACCAGGGCGATGAGCTGGTCGACGACGGCCTCGGGCTCGATGGTCCGGTCCACCACCGCGACCAGCAGGGTCTCCATGTCCGGGTACTTGAGGTTCTCCGCGAGCTGGCGCAGTGGTTTGTCGTTGGACAACGCCCGGTCGTGTTTGCGCAGGATCAGGCTGACAGTGGCGCGGCCGAGGCGTACCTTGTCGCTGATGCTGATGCCCGGTTCGGAGTGTTCGGCGAACCAGCGGTTGATCTGCATCTGGGCCTGCGGCGACTTGACGAAACCCAGCCACTCCTTTCGCGGCCCGGCCGACGTCGGTGCCGTCCCGGTCGGCTGGTCGTCGGTCTCGGTGAAGATCTCGACCACGTCGCCGTCGGTCAGTTCGGAGGCCAGTGGGGCCAGCCGGCCGTTGATCCGTACGGCGAGACAGTGCGCGCCTTTGCGCGGATCCAGCTCGTATGCGAGGTCGACTGGCGTCGACCCGGCCGGCAGCACGATCGGGCGGCCGTCGGTGAAGACCTGGATCTGCGCGTCGACCAGGTCGCAGCGCAGCGAGTGGACAAATTGGTCAGCGTCGATGTTTTCCTGCGACCAGTCGATCGCCCTGCGGAGCCAGGCCAGCTCGTCGGCGCGGGCAGCGGCACGACTGCGGCCGGGCTTGGGGAAGTGGTACGGCGCGGCGATGCCGAACTCGGCGGACCGGTGCATCGCGTCGGTCCGGATCAGCACCTCGAGCGGACGCTCGTCCGGGCCGATGACGGTGGTGTGCAGCGAGCGGTAGAGGTTGTTCTTCGGCGCCGCGATGAAGTCCTTGAACCTGCCCGGTACCGGTCGCCAGCGGCAGTGGACCGCGCCGAGCGCCGCGTAGCAGTCGGTGTCCGGCCCGGTGACCACGACCTCGATGCGGGGTAGGTCGAACGGTGCCCGGTGGCCGCCGGTGACGGTGTCCTTCCAGATCGAGTAGCGGTGCCGTGGCCGGGGCGCGACCCGGGCGGCGACCTTCTCCCGGCGCAGCGTCACCCGTGCCTGTCCGCAAACGGCGTCCAGGTACGTCGCCCAGCCCGGCCGGTTGGCCAGGTGCTCCTCGATCTGCTGGTAGGCCTCCGGCTCCAGGTGGAACAGGACGATGTCGTCGAGCTCCCGCTTGAGCTTCTGGATGCCGAGCCGGTCGCAGAGCGGGACCAGCACGTCCAGGGTCGCCTTGGCGATCCGGGCCCGGGAGGCAGGCGAGCGCACACCGAGGGTCCGCATGTTGTGCAGCCGGTCGGCGAGTTTGATGACCAGCACCCGGACGTCCTTCGACGCAGCGATGATCATCTTTCGGATGGTCTCCGCCTCGGCGGCCTTGCCGTAGAACGCCTTGTCGAACTTGGTCACCCCGTCGACCAGGTGGGCGACCTCGTCACCGAAGTCCGCGGCCAGTGTCGGCAGGTCGTACGTGGTGTCCTCGACGGTGTCGTGCAGCAGCGCGGCCACCAGGGTGGTGGTGTCCATGCCGAGCCCGGCGCAGATCTCCGCGACGGCCAACGGGTGGGTGATGTACGGCTCGCCGCTCTTGCGGTACTGCCCGGCGTGCATGCTGTCGGCGATCTGGTAGCCGCGGCGCAGCACCGCCGGGTCCGCCGACGGGTGGATCGACCGGTGGACGCGGATCAGCTCGGCGACCGGGTCCGGTGAGCCGGGAGACCAGGACAGCCAGGCTCGCAGGCGGGCGGACAGGGGTGTCGTGGTGGGCAGGAAACGTCCGATGGCGGCGCCGGGACCGGCGTCGACGTCCACGCGGAGACACCTCCTCACCCATCGCCCGGCGGGTCGACCGCCCGGACGCACGCCACGAATCGGGCGTTGGCTGACAGGACTGCACTTCTCTAACAGCCTAAGCGAGCGAGCGTAGTACGATCGGCTACTTGCGGGTGATCGATCGGTCGAGTCTTTGGTCTGCTTCGTCGACCCCGGCCGTCGTCCGGGCGGCTTCCTCGGCCTTGACCAGCAGATAATGGAATCGGCCGGCGCCGCCGGCCGGTGAGGCCCAGTCCCCGCTCACCCTGACCAGCCGGGTCTGTTCCGGCTCCAGCCAGGACAGGATCCGCTCGCTCTCGGCCGCGCTGGCCCGGGGCACCGGGCCGTGCCCGGCCGGCACCGTCTCCGCGGTGGCGCACAGCAGGTCGATGGTGGCCCGGGGGTGCTGCCGTGGCGGCGACACGCCGGCAGCGGCGAGCCGACCGTGCCGGACGATCGCCAGCTCCCAGCCACCGTGCCCGGCCCGTCGCGCCGCGACCAGCTCGGCGATCCTGGTCAGTGCGGTCAACCGCTGCATTCGGACGGTCGCCCGCAGGAATGCGGCCAACCGGCCCCGGACCACCGCCGCCTCCTCGAACCGCTGCGCGGCGGCGAGCCGGTCGATCCGGGCGAGCAACGTGTCGACCAGTGGCTGCGGGTCGGTCTCGAGTGCCGTCCGCAGCGGGGCGACGGCGAGTTCGGCGTACTGCTGCGGGTCGATCCGGTGCTCGCACGGTGCCGGACAACGACCAAGCTCAGCCAGCGCGCAGGCCGGGGTCCGGGTCCGGGCGGACAACCGGTGGGTGCACTGACGCAGCGGCAGCGCGTCGTGGATGCCGGCGGCGGCCAGCTCGGCCGCCCGGCGGGAGGCGAACGGCCCGAGCACGGTGGTGTCGGCCGGTGAGATCGCCCGGACCGTGGACAGCCGTGGATAGACCTCGTCGGTGACCTTCAACCAGACCACCCGCTCCGGATACTTCGACCGGCGGTTGTACGGCGGCGCGTGGGCGGCGATCAGCCGCAGCTCACGTACCTCGGCCTCCAACCGATGGGCGCACTCGACCGCGTCGACCCGCGTCGCCGCGGCCAGCATCTCGGACATCCGCGCCCGCCGCTCGGCGGCGGTGAAGTAGCTGCGTACCCGGGTGGCGACGTCGCCGGAGGTGCCGACGTACAGCGGCCGGTCGTCGGCCGCCCGGAAGATGTACACCCCGGGGGAGCGGGGCAACCCGTCGGCGAGGTGCCGCTTGCGTCGCTGGACGTCGCTGACCGCGCGGCTGAATTCGACCGCGTCGCCGATGCTCGTCACCTGGTGCCCGCCGAGCCGGGCGATCAGCCCGTGCAGCACGTCCACCGTCGCCTGGGCGTCGGCCAGGGCCCGGTGGGTGGGCCGCCGAGGGGTGCGGAAGTAGCCGGCGAGAGTGCCGAGCTTGCGGTTGGGCACCTCGTCGCGGGTCAGCACCCGGCGGGCGAGGGCCGCGGTGTCCAGCACCGTCGGCGCCGGCCAGGGATAGCCGTGCCGGGCGCACGCGGCCTTGAGGAAACCCACGTCGTACGGCGCGTTGTGCGCCACCAGCACCGCGTCACCGAGAAACTCCAGCAGGCTGGGCAGCACCTGCTCGATCGGCGGCGCGGGAACGAGCATCGCCTCGGTGATGCCGGTGAGCACGGTGATGAACGGCGGCACCGGTCGGCCCGGGTTGACCAGCGTGGCGAAGACGCCGAGCTCCTCGCCGCCGCGCACCTTCACCGCGCCGATCTCGGTGATGCCGCCACCGTCCGGCGCGCCGCCGGTGGTCTCCAGATCCAGCACGACGAAGGTGGTCTCCCGTAGCGACCGGTCCGCGCCGGTCGACAGCGGCCCGCCCTGTCCGGCTGACAGCAGCGAGTCGATCGAGCCCTGGGTGTAGGCCGGTCGAGGTACGGGATCAGGCGGTGCCACGGCGCAGACGATAGGACGTGGGTACGACACAGCCGTCCCATGCGTACCACCGGTAACGATCCGATCGACTCTGCGAGATCATTCTTCCTGTCGGGCACGCGGCGGCCACCCGGTGGGAGACTGGGGTGCATGGCCGCACCGGATCCGACCGACGCTCGTCCCGAGGGGGCGGCGCCGACGACCGGCGCCCTGCCCCCGTCCGCCGACCAGCCGGCCGGTGGTCCACCCGCCGAGCCGGTGCTGCCCGAGCCGGTGCGGTCGCGCATCGTCGTGCTCGCCGCCGCCGCGCTGCCCGAGATCCCGACCGACGAGATGCCGCCTCCGTTGCGCAAGGTCGCCAAGTTCGCGCCGAACCGGCGGGCCCGCTACGGTGCCGCGGCGATCGCGGCGGCGCTCACCAACGATCCGTCACTGCGGCAGCGGGTGGCCGCCCGCGCGCTGGCCGAGACCGGCGAACTGGGTGCGGCGGTCAGCGAAGGTGTCTCACCCGCGGCGGCGGACCCGGTCGAGGTCGCCGCCCTGGCGTACCTGATGCGGCCGGCGGGCTGGCGTGAGCTGGTCGACGCCGCCGGTGCGGCGGTCCGGGCCGAGGCCGACCGGGCCGCCGTCGCCGAGCTGATCCGCGATGCCGAGGCCCGCGCCAACCGAGCCGAACACGACCGCACCGTCGCCCGGGTCGAGGTGGAGAAGCTCCGCGACGAGCTGGCCCGGGTACGGGAGGAACTGGGCCAGCTCCGCGAGGAGTCCCGGCAGCTGTCCCGCACGCTGCGTGAGGCACAGGCGCAGCAGCGGCGGGCCAACGAGCTGCTCGCCACCGAACGCGGCCGGGCCGCGCGGGCCGCCGCCGACCACGACGCCGAGCTGCGGCGGCTGCGCGCCAAGCTCGCCGACGCGGAGCTGACCGCCGGGACCGCCCGGCAGTCGGCGAAGGAGGCCCGGGCGGTCGACGACGCCCGGCTGTGGCTGTTGCTGGAGACGATCGGGCAGGCGGCCCAGGGGCTGCGGCGGGAGCTCGCCCTGGACCCGGCCGACCGGTTGCCGGCCGACTACGTCGCCGACGCGTTCACCGACCGACCGGCGGCGGCGACGTCGACCCGGGCCCGCGACACCGACGACCCGGCCCGGCTGGACGACCTGCTCGCCCTACCCCGGGCGCACCTCGTCGTCGACGGCTACAACGTGACCAAGCGGGGCTTCGGCGAGATGCCGTTGGAGCAGCAACGCAAGAGGTTGATCACCGGGCTCGGTGGGATCGCCGCGCAGACCGGGGACGAGGTGACAGTGGTCTTCGACGGCGCTGAGCGGATGCACGGGTTGCCGCCGGCTCCACGTGGCGTGCGGGTGCTGTTCTCCCGAAAAGGGGAGACGGCCGACGAACTCATCCGCCGGCTGGTCCGGGCCGAGCCGTCCGGCCGGGTGATCGTGGTGGTCTCCTCCGACCGGGAGGTGGCCGACGGGGTCCGGCGGCACGGCGCGTACCCGATGGGCGCCGACTCGCTGCTGCGTCGACTGGCTCGTTCCTGAGCCGACACCCGGTCACGCGGAACTGTCGTACCTGACGCCTATCGTCGATGTCACTGGCGGTGGTCGGTCGGCGATGCTGCGTCGTACGGGGGCCGATCACCGCCGGCCGACCGTTCGACGGCACCGCCACGTGAGGAGACGACCATGCTGATCGACTGTGACACCTGCGCCGTCGAGCGCGGCCCGAGCTGCCGGGGTTGCCTGGTCAGTGCCCTGATCGACAGCCCGGACACGGTGGCCCACCTGGACGCCGGCGAGCGGTACGCGATCGAGGTGTTCGCGCGTGCCGGGTTCGACGTCGAGGTGCTCGGCGAGTCGCCGGCAGCGGCGCGCGGCCGCCGGCAGCGCCGGCCCCGGTCCCGAAGACAGGTCGCCTGAGCGATCGACCGGTCCGCCTGAGAGGATCCGGTCGCCCGAGTGTGGACCGGGGCCGCGCCGGCACACCTAGGATGGTCGGGCGACCGGTCGGCGGAAGGAGCCCGATGACGCCTCGCGCATGGGCGCTGGTGACCTTCGTCGTCCTGGGGGTGGCGGTCGTCGTCGCGGCGGCCGTGCTGGTGCCGTGGCACCGGCCGCCGGTGCCCCGCGCCGATCAGCTCGCCGCCCTGCGTGAGCTGCCCGTCGACCAGGTCGAGCGGGGGAGGGCCCTGCGGGCGGCGCTGCGTCCCGGTCGCTACGGCGCGATGCTGGTCGGCCTGCTGGCGGCGCTGCTGCTCGGGTTCACCCCGGTCGGTGCCCGGCTGGTGTTGGTCGCCGGCCGGCCGTTCGGCGACCACTGGGTCGCCCAGGCGCTGCTCGGCGGGCTGCTCGTGGTGTTCCTGGCCGACCTGCTGACCCTGCCGTTCGCCGCCTGGCGGCACCGGATCCTGACCGAGCACGGACTGGCCACCCAGGGCTGGGCCGGCTGGGGAGTGGACCTGGTCCGGTCGTACGCGGTCGGCGCGGTCATCGCGACGGTGGCCCTGCTCGGCTTCTACACCGTCGTCCGGCTCGCCCCCCGCTGGTGGTGGGCGCTGGCCGCGACCGGCGCGGCCGCCCTGGTGGTGCTGCTGTCGTTCGTCCTGCCGGTGCTGGTCGAGCCGGTGTTCAACAAGTTCACCCCGATGCCGGCCGGTCCGGTGCGCACGCAACTGCTGGAGCTGGCGGAACGCGACGGTGTCGCGGTGCGGGACGTGCTGGTCGCCGACGCGTCCCGGCGCACCCGCGCGGTCAACGCCTACGTGTCCGGGTTCGGTCCCACCCGGCGGATCGTCGTCTACGACAACCTGCTGCGCGAGGCGCCCCCGGCGGAGCTGGCCGCCGTGGTCGCCCATGAACTGGGCCACGCCCGCGCGCGCGACGTGCTGACCGGCACTCTGTTGGGCGCGCTCGGTGCCGCCGCAGCCGTGGTCGGGCTGTACCTGCTCGGCGGCTGGCGGCCGGTGCTGCGGGCGGCCGGCGTCGCGGACATCGCCGAGCCGAGGGCGATCGCCCTGCTGCTGGCGGTGGTCACGCTGGTCGGCCTGGCGGCGACACCGGTGCAGGCACTGGTGTCGCGCCGGGTCGAGGTCCGCGCTGACGCGCACGCGCTGACGCTGCACGGTGATCCGGCGGCGTACGCGGCGGTGCACCGCCGGCTGTCCGCGATCAATCTCGCCGATCCGGATCCGCCCCGCTGGGAGTACCTCTACTCCGCCACGCACCCGTCGACAGTGGAACGAATCGCGGCGGCCCGCAGGTACGCCGACCGGGCGGGCCGATGAACCGCACCCTGCTGGTCACCAACGACTTCCCGCCGCGACCCGGCGGCATCCAGTCGTTCGTGCACAATCTGGCGCTGCGGCAGCCCGCGCAGACCATCGTGGTCTACGCGTCGAGTTACGACGGTGCCGAGCGGTTCGACGCCGACCAGCCGTTCGAGGTGGTCCGTGACCCAACCGGCATGCTGCTGCCCACACCGGCGGTGGCCCGGCAGACCGCCGCTTTGGCGCGGGCCAGGGGCTGCGACACGGTCTGGTTCGGCGCGGCCGCGCCGCTCGGGCTGCTCGCCGACGGCCTGCGTCGACGGGCCGGGATCAGCCGGGCGGTGGCTCTGACCCACGGGCACGAGGTGGGGTGGGCCGCGTTGCCCGGCGCGAGGTCGATGCTGCGCCGGATCGCCCGCGCCACCGACGTGGTGACCTACCTGGGCGAGTACACCCGGGTGCGGCTGGACCGTGCGGTCGGCGGGCTGACCGAGCTGCGTCGGCTCGCCCCGGGTGTGGACACCGATGCCTACCATCCGGGCGTCGACGGCGGCGAGGTGCGCCGCCGGCACCGGTTGTCGGACCGGCCGGTGGTGGTCTGCGTGTCCCGGCTGGTGCCCCGCAAGGGTCAGGACACGTTGATCCGGGCATGGCCGCTGGTACGGCGTCGGGTGTCGGGCGCCGCGTTGCTGATCGTCGGCGGCGGTCCGGACCGCAACCGGTTGCAACGGCTCGCCCGGCGCGTCGGGGTGGCCGACGACGTCACCTTCACCGGGGCGGTGCCCTGGGCGGAGCTGCCGGCGCACTACGCCGCCGGGGACGTGTACGCGATGCCCTGCCGCACCCGGCGCGGCGGGCTCGACGTGGAAGGCCTCGGCATCGTCTACCTGGAAGGGTCGGCGACCGGGCTGCCGGTGGTGGCCGGGGATTCCGGCGGCGCGCCGGATGCGGTCCGCGACGGCGAGACCGGGTACGTCGTGAACGGCCGGGATCCGAGCCAGCTGGCCGACCGGCTGGGTGTCCTGCTGACCGACCGGGAGCTGGCCCGGCGGATGGGCGCCGCCGGTCGGGCCTGGGTGGAGCGTGAGTGGCGCTGGGACACCCAGGCGCAGCGGATGGCGTCGCTGCTGGCCGGCTGAGCGGCGTGACCCCGGCGGCGCGCCTGGCCCTCCTGCGGTGTCCGGCTGCTTGCGGCGTCAGCCGAGTCGTTCGGTGATCCCGTCGGCTGGTCCAGGACGGCCGAAATGCCAGCCCTGGGCGGCGTCGCAGCCGATCGCCCGGAGCCGCTCGGCCTGCCCGGCGGTCTCCACTCCTTCGGCGGTGACCGTCAGCCGCAGCGTGTGGGCCAGCGTCACCAAGGTGAGCAGGATGCTCTCGTCGGTGCGGTCGGTGCCTGCCGAGGCACGGAGCCCTTCGACGAACTTCCCGGCCAGCTTCAGCTCGTGCACCGGCAGCGAGCGGAGGTAGGACAGGTTGGAGTAGCCCGTCCCGAAGTCGTCGATGGCGATCCGTACGCCCAGATCGGCCAGCTCGCGCAGGGTACGGACCGGTCCGTCGGCGGTGCTCATCAGGGCGCTCTCGGTGATCTCCAGCTGCAGCCGGCCGGCCGGTAGCCGGGTGTCGGCGAGTACCTCGGTCACGTACCGGACCAGACCGGGGTCGTTGACCTGCCGCACAGCCAGGTTGACACTGACGAACGGGGCGTTCGCGCTGCGGTCCAGCCAGCGCCGGGCCTCCCGGCAGGCTTCGGCCAGCACCCACGATCCGAGCCGGACGATCAGCCCGGAGTCCTCGGCGAGGGAGATGAACCGGTCCGGACCGAGTACCCCCATCGTAGGGTGCCGCCAGCGGACCAGCGCCTCGACGCCGAGCAGCGCGCCGCCGGCGAGCGCGACCAGCGGCTGGTAGTCCAGGAAGAACTCGCCCCGGTCGAGAGCGGTGGGCATCGCCGCGGACAGCGCGTACCGCGCCAGCTGGCGATCGTTGCGCACTGGATCGAACAGCGCCCACCGGCCCTTGCCCGCCGATTTCGCCCAGTGCAGAGTGACGTCGGCGGCCCGCATCACCTCGCTCGGGGTGGTGCCTGCGACCGTGCGCTCCACGATGCCGATGCTGGCGGTCACGGTCAGCTCGTGACCGTCGACGACGACCGGTTCGCCGATCGCGGCGAGCGCGGCCTCGGCGACCTTGAGCACGTCGTCGGTGCAGGTGGTGTCGGCGACCAGGATGACGAACTCGTCGCCACCGATTCGGGCCACCAGGTGTTCGCCGACGCCACGGCGCAGCCGCTCGGCGACCGAGACCAGCAGCAGGTCCCCGATGTGGTGGCCGAGGGTGTCATTGACGATCTTGAAGCCGTCGAGGTCGACGAAGCAGACGCCGAGTCGGCGTCCGTCCCCGCCAGTACGACCCGCCGTGCTGAACACGTCGTCCAGCCGCTGGGTGAACAGGCTCCGGTTGGGCAGGTCGGTGAGCGGGTCGTGGGTGGCCCGGTGCCGGTATCGGGCCTCGCTCTCCCGCAGCGCGATCTCGGCCTGCTCCCGGGCGACCAACGCCGCGCGGCGGATGGTCTCCTGCTCGTCCAGGGTGCGGTCGCGTAGTGCCCGGGTGTAGCCGGTGGCGATACTGCCGAGCAGCCGTGCCATCCGGTCCGGCATGTCCGGGTCGTCGATGTCCAGGTCGCGCAGTAGTCGCAGGTCGAGTACCTCGATGGTGCGGCCGAGCCCCTCAGCCGAGGCGATGTGCGCGGCGACCAGGTCCGAGCCGACCTGGTAGCCGACCCGGACGGTGAACGGCTCGGCGCGCAGTGCCGTGACGAGCCGTACGGTCAGGTCGCCGAGAAACGCCTCCAGCTGCTCCTGGGCCAGCGGCAGGTAGCTGGTCCCGGTTACCGCTTTGGCCCAGGCCCGGGCGACGGCGGCGACGCCCGGTGGCCGTCCACCGGGCGGATCGGCGGCCGGGTCGGACTGCTCAGCCACCGAGTCGGCCTACCCCGCCCATGAAGACGGCACGCTCGGCGTCCTCGGCCGCCTCGGGCGACTCAGGGCGCCACTGCGGCACCCAGACCACGCCCGGCGGTAGCAGGTCGAACCCGTCGAAGAAGCTGGTCAGCGCGGCCCGGGACCGGATGCTGAGCGGGTTGTCGGTGCGCCGGTAGATCTGGTCCGCCTCGCGGCGTTCCTCATCGCTGCGGCCGTCGTCGCTGGCCTGGGACAGGACCAGATGGCTGCCGGGCGCGAGCGCGGCGCGTAGCTCGGCCAGGATCGCGGCTGGGTCGTCGGAGTCCGGCACGAAATGCAGGACCGCGACGATCAGCACCGCGACCGGCTGGTCGAAGTCGAGTAGCTTGCGCACCTGAGGATCGTGCAGGATCCGTTCCGGGTTGCGCAGGTCCTCCTGCAGGATCGTGGTCCGGTCGTTGCCGGCGAGGATCTCCCGGCTGTGTGCGACGGCGACCGGATCGACGTCCACGTAGGCGACCTTCGATTCCGGTGCCAGCCGTTGAGCGATCTCGTGCACGTTGCCCACAGTGGGGATCCCGGAGCCGATGTCGAGGAACTGCCGGATTCCCGACTCGACGAGGAATTGCACGACGCGGCGCATGAAGGCTCGGTTCGCCTGGGCCATCAACGGGGCTTCGGGAACGGCCGTGATCATCGCCTGGGCGGCGGCCCGATCGGCGGCGAAGTTGTGTGAGCCGCCGAGATAATAGTCGTACATCCGGGCGACGCTCGGCCGCTCGACGTCGATGCTCTCCGGTGCCCAGTGCGGCCGATCCATCTTCGCCCCTTTTGTCCCTGTCTGACCGTTTGCTGGCTGGCTGCTGGCGCTAGCTAGCCATTGTGCCCGCTGCGTGCCCGGGCATCCAGAGCGTCCGACCCGCGAGGTTCCCGCCCGCACCGATCAGAGCCGCCACGGTCGACGTGGGCCGGCCCACCCGCCGCCGGCACCACGTGACCAGGTCAGAACTTCGGAGCGTCCGGCGCCTCCAACAGACCGAGCCGCAGCGCCGTCATCAGCGCCTGGGCCCGGTTCGCCGCGCCGAGCTTCTCGTACAACTTGGAAATATGCGTCTTCGCCGTCGACTCGCTGACGAACAACTGCTTGGCGATCCCGGCCACGCTCATCCCATCGGCGAGCAGGCGCAGCACCTGGCCCTCCCGGGGGGACAGTTGCGGCCCGGACGGCGCGAGCCGGCGTTTCATCGCCTCGGCCAGGTCAGCTGCGGTGAACGCGCTCGGCGACGAGGCCGCGTGCCGGGCCGCCGCGACCACCTCGTCCGCCGGTGCGGTCTTCGGCACGAACGCGCTGGCCCCGGCCTCGAGGGCGCCGAACAGCTGGTCGTCGCCAGCGTACATGGTCAACACCACGATGCCCATCGTGGAGCTGGACTTTCGCAGCGCCCGGGTCGCTTCAAGGCCGCTGCCGTCCGGCAGCCGCAGGTCCATGATCACAACATCTGGTTGCAGGGCGCCCGCCTGGCGTACACCCTCGGCCGCCGTCGCGGCCTCACCGACGACCTCGAACTGGCGGTCGCGCTCGAAAGCGTGCCGCAGGCCCTTCCGGATGAGGTCGTGATCATCGACAAGCAGGACCTTGGTCCGGGTGGTCGGTGTGGGGCTGGTGGTCATGCTGTGGCTACTCCCCTTCTGGTGCTGTCACGCTATCGCGCACGCTATCGCGCCGGGGCGAGGTTCCGAGCACCACTGCCACGGTCGTTCCGCTCGGGTGTCGTGGCCTGATCTCCAACCGGCCCCGGATACGTTCCGCTCTCTCTGCCATGATCGCAAGACCGTACCGCCCATCCGGACGCTGGTCGGCGATCCCCTGACCGTCATCCGACACTTCTATTTGCGTGTACGGCGGGTCAATGTCGCACGTGACCCACAGATTCGCGGCGCCGGCATGCTTGCGCGCATTGGTAATCGCCTCCTGGGCGATGCGCAGTAGTTCCGCCTCGGTGGCAGCCGGCAGCCGGGCCCCGGACTCGTCCAGCGACAGGTGCACCCGCAACCGGCCGGACGATCCGACGGTACGGGCGTACTCGGCGATCGCGGCCGCCAGCCCGCCGTGCCGGTCCACCTCACTGCGCAGCTCGAACAGGCTCAGCCGCAGCTCGGTGATCACCCGGGTGACCTCGCCGCGCAGTGTCCGCAGGTCCTCGGCGGTCTCGTCACTGCCCTCCGGCAGGGTGGCCAGGGCGTTGTCGATGCCGTACCCGACCATCACCAACTCCTGGGCCACCCCGTCGTGGATCTCCCGGGCCAGCCGTTGCCGTTCCTCGTTGGTGGCCAGCGACCGAACCTCGTCGAACAGCAGCGCGGCCTCCAGCCGCAGCGCTGCCGGGCGGGTCAACGCGGTGATCCGGGCAACCACCGGCGGTGGGTAGGCGTTGGCGCTGTCCGTCTCCAGAATCACCAGACCGACCGTGCGCACCCCGGCGACCAGCGGCACCACCAGCGCCGACACGTCACCGCCGGGGTGCGATCGGGCCTGGGACCGGGCCGCGGTCTGGGGCAGTTGGCTGGCCCAGGCGTCGGCAATGGCCGAATCCGCGTCCAGGGTCGTCTCCCAGTCGACCCGGTCCAGGCCGGCCTGGGCGAGCACCACCAGCCGCCCCCCACCGCTGCCGGAGAGCACCGCGGTGCGACCGGTCGGCGCCACCGCGCGCAGCTCCTCGATCAGATGCTCCGAGATGCTGCCCGGGTCGAGCGTGGCACCGGGCAGCTGCCGCGCGACGCTGCGCAGCTGGGTGAGCAGCCGGGTCGCCTCCGCGTACGGGGCGGGCTTGCTCTCCCCACGGGCCTGCATCACCTGCTGCAGCGTGCCGGCGGCCAGGATGCCCAGGCTGGCCAGGATCAGCCACTGGGTGCAGACCGCGACGAAGCCGAGCTGGGCCAGCTGCGGTCGGCCGTCGATCGTGGTGAACAACCCGCTGAGGGCCAGGGTGAGCGCGGTGACGCCGAGCAGCGCGGTCGCCTCGCGGGTCCGCCGTTGCAGCACCGCCACCGTCAACGGCACCGACAGGTACGGCAGCATCGCCGAGGCGCCCAGCCCGGCGCCGATGGAGCCGCGCAGGTTGGCGGCGGCGGCCACCTCACTCGTGGCCAGGCCGACGATGACGACCTCGGCGAGGCGGCCGAGCATGCTGATGACCGGGTGGCGGGGGACGAGCACCGCCGGAGCGCCGGCGACCGCCAGCAGCGCCACCCAGCGCAGTTCGCCGAGATCCCGGGTGGTGATCAGGGTCAGCACCGCGACGAGCGCGAGCATGACCAGGCGCGCCACCGCGGCGAGTGGATGCGGACGGGGCGCGTCGGACGTCGGTGCGGACACGTGACGGATGGTAGTCAGCTCCCGTAGATTTCGGCGATCTCGGCTTCGTGGTTGGCGTGCACCATCGCCCGTTTCACCTTCAGCGACGGGGTCAACTCGCCGCTCGCCTCGGTGAAGTCCCGGGCCAGTACCCGGAACCGCCGGATCGACTCAGCGGCCGAGACGGCGCGGTTCGCCTCGTCCACGGCCTGCTGGAGTTCAGCCAGCAACGCCGGATCGTCGCGTAGCTCGGCGACGGTGCGGCCAGGCGGGTGACCGTTGCGTTCCAGCCAGGCCGGCCAGGCGTCCTCGTCGACGGTGAGCAGCGCGGCGATGAACGGCCGGCGGTCGCCGACGACCACGCACTGGCTGACCAGCGGGTGGGCTCGCAACTGGTCCTCCAGCACGGCCGGCGTGACGTTCTTGCCGCCGGCGGTGACGATCAGCTCCTTCTTGCGACCGGTGATGGTCAGGAAGCCGTCGTCGTCGAGCCGGCCGAGGTCCCCGCTGCGGAACCAGCCGTCGTCGGTCAGCACCTCGTCGGTCTGCTGTCGGTTGTTCCAGTACCCCTGGAACACCAGATCGCCGCTGACCAGCACCTCGCCGTCGTCGGCGATCCGGACGCTGACGCCGGGCAGCGGCCGGCCGACGGTGCCGATCCGGATCGCGTGCTGCAGGTTGACCGACACCGCCGGGGAGGTCTCGGTCAGCCCGTACCCCTCGTAGACAGTCACCCCGATGCCGCGGAAGAAGTGCGCCAACCGGGCACCCAGTGGGGCGCCACCGGAGATCGCGGTGCGGCACCGGCCGCCGAGCGCGGCCCGCAGCTTCCGGTAGACCAGCCGGTCGAACACCGCGTGCCGGGCGCGCAGCCCGAGCCCCGGCCCACCAGGGGTGTCCAGCGCCTCGCTGTAGGCGACGGCCACCTGGTCGGCCCGGTCGAAGATGGCGCCCTTGCCGCCGTCGTATGCGCGCTGCCGGGCCGCGTTGTAGACCTTCTCGAAGACCCGGGGTACGGACAACACGAACGTCGGGCGGACGCTGGCCAGGTCGTCGACCAGGTTCTTCGGGTCGGCGGCGTGAGTCATGGTGGCCCGGGCGTGCACCGCGCCGATCTGGATCAGCCGGGCGAATGAGTGCGCCAGCGGCAGGAACAGCAGGGTGGCGGCACCCTCGTGGAACAGGTTCGGCAGGCCGGGCACCGCGTTGGCGATGTCGGCGTACATGTTCCGGTGGCTGAGCACACAGCCCTTCGGCCGTCCGGTGGTTCCACTGGTGTAGATGATCGTGGCGATGTCGTTCGAGGTCAGCTGCTGGCGGCGGTGCTGCACCTGAGCGGCGTCGACGGTCCCGCCCCGGGCCAGGATCTCGTCGAGACCACCGGTTTCCAGCTGCCACACCTCGCGTAGCGCGGGCAGCCGGTCGCGGACCGAGGCCAGGGTGATCGCGTGTCCGTTGGTCTCCAGCACGCAGGCGACCGCGCTGGAGTCGGCCAGGATCCAGGCGACCTGCTCGGCGCTGGACGTCTCGTACACCGGCACGGTCACCGCGCCGATCGACCAGATCGCGTAGTCGAGCAGCGTCCACTCGTACCGCGTCCGGCTCATCAGACCGACCCGGTCGCCGGCGGTGATGCCCGCGCCGATCAGGCCGCAGGCGACCGCCACCACCTCGTCGCGGAACTCCCGGCAGGTCACTTCCTGCTGCCCGTGGGGGCCGGGCCTGGTGAACTGCACCGCGTCGGGTGCTGACTCGGCGTTGTCCCAGACCGGATCGGTCAGGTTGGCGGCATCACCGACCGTGACGACCGGTGGTACGGAGAACTCGCGCACCTGCACTCCTTGCGCTCGCGGGCTGAGGCGGACCGGACCGGCGGTGCACGTCCGGCTACCCGCAACCTACCGGGCGGCCGATGACCTGCGCGGTCAGCCCGCTGCCGGGGGCGGCCGGATGGTTGTCGGCCACTGGCTTGATCTTGCCCGGCACCGGGTAGCCTGCCCCACATGGCGGAGTCCTCCACCAAGTCGATCGTCGTCGCCGCACCCGCGTCCCGGGTGACGGCGGTGATCTGCGACTTCGTGCGCTACCCCGAGTGGACCGAGGCGCTGGACCGGGTCGAGGTGCGCCAGGAGTACGAGGACGGATACGCGCGTGAGGTCCGCTTCGTGCTGGATGCCGGAGTGCTCGCCGACGAGTACACGTTGATCTACGAGTACTCCGAGGACCTGTCCCGAATCGAGTGGCGGCTGGCTGAGCCGTCCCGGATGCAGCGTCGGCAGGACGGTGCGTACGACATCGAGGACAACGGGGACGGGTCCACCACGGTGACCTACACGCTGGAGGTGGAGCTCTCCGTCGGGATGCTCGGGATGTTCCGCCGCAAAGCCGAAAAAATGATCATGGATGCTGCCCTGACACAGCTCAAGCACCGAGTGGAACAGCTCGGTACGACGGAGACAGGCTAGGGGGCGGGCCGACGGTGGGAACGGATCCTCGCTCGGCGCGGGCGGAGGCGGAACGGTTGGTGGCGACCGCGTTGGCGATGGCGCAGCTGGCGGCGCGCGGCCAGCGGCTCGGCGCTGGTGCCGCAAGTGGCCTCGGCCTGCTGCGTGACCTGCTGGGCGGCACCGGTCCGGTCGCCACCGGCGACCCGGCCTGCTGCGTCTGCCCGGTCTGCCGGGCCATCACGGTATTGCGTGATCCCAGTCCGGAGCTGGCCGACCGGCTGGCCGCCGGTGCCGGGGACTTCGCCGCCGGAGTCGCCAGCCTGTTGCGTGCCCTGGCCCCGGACCGTACGGCTGACCCCGCGGCGGCCCCGGACCGTACGGCTGACCCCGCAGCGCAGCCGGAGCCTGCGGCTGGTTCGCCGGCTGCGGATCCCGCCGGCCCGCCGCCGGACCGGCACGATCCGCCGACCGGCCGGATGACCTCGGACGACGAGGTCTGGCGCCAGGCCACCTGGACCATGGATGATTCGGACTCAGCGGGTGATCGGGACGTCTGGTCGGCCGCGACGAACGCCCCCGTCGACGTCGCCGGGACAGGCAAACCACCAGCCCGGGGCCGCCCCGGTGGTCCGGCGGTGACCGCCCCGGTGACACCCGGCGCGGATGCCGACAGGGCGGAGCCGGACCGGTCGGGTGCCACCCGGCCGGACCACGGCCGGCCGGGACCTGATCTGGCCTGATCCGGCACCGTCCGGCCGGACCACCGTCCAGCGGTGGACCGTCGCCGGAGGGGACCCGGTGCGGACACCGGCGCGCGAAGAGCACAGCAGAGGGGAGCGGCAGCGGTGACGCTGACCATCGGAGTCGACATCGGTGGCACCAAGGTCGCCGGCGGGGTCGTCGATCCGGACGGAAAGGTCCTGGCCCGGACCCGGCACGAGACGCCGGCCGACGACGTGGCCAAGACCCGGGACGTGATCGTCGAGGTGGTGCTCGAGCTGGCGGCGAACCACTCGGTCGGCGCGGTCGGCATCGGGGCCGCCGGTTGGATCGACGAGCGTCGCTCAACTGTGCTGTTCGCCCCGAACCTCGCCTGGCGGGACGAGCCGCTGCGGGACTACGTGAGCGCGGCGGTCGACCTGCCGGTGATCGTTGAGAACGACGCCAACGTCGCGGCCTGGGCAGAGTTCCGGCACGGCGCCGGCCGGGACGCCGCCGACTCGATGGTCATGTTCACCGTGGGCACCGGCATCGGCGGCGGCATCGTGTACGGCGGCGAACTCGTCCGCGGCGCGCACGGCATCGCCGCAGAACTCGGCCACATGCTTGCGGTTCCGGACGGACACCAGTGCGGCTGCGGCCGGCAGGGCTGCATCGAGCAGTACGCCAGCGGCAACGCACTGGTCCGGTTCGCCCGCGCCGGTGCCCGGCAGGAACCGGACCGGGCAATCAAACTGCTGGCCCTGGCCGGTGGCGACGCCGAGGCGGTGACCGGACCGATGGTCACCACCGCGGCCCGCTCCGGTGACCCGGTCTCCTGCGAGGCGTTCGCGCAGATCGGGCGCTGGCTCGGCATCGGCCTGGCCGACCTGGCGCAGATCCTCGATCCCGAGGTGATGGTGATCGGCGGCGGCGTCGTCGACGCGGGTGACCTGTTGCTCGGCCCCGCTCAACGGGCGTACACCGACGCGCTGGCCCAACGGGTCCGCATTCCGGTGGCCGAGGTGCGGCCGGCCGAGCTGGGCAACGCTGCCGGTGTGGTCGGTGCGGCCGACCTCGCCCGCCGGATCTGAGCCCATCGGGCCGAGGAGGGGACTGTGACGGCTGACCAGACGACCGCGCCACAGCGGGCCGGTGTGCGGTTGCGGGTGCTCACGTACAACATCCACGGCCAGCGTGACGACCGGGCCGCGCTGGCCGAGGTCGTCCGCCAGGTCGCACCGGACGTGGCGATTCTGCAGGAGGCACCGCGCCGGTGGCGGTGGCGTACCAGGTCCGCCGCGCTGGCGAACGCGTTCGACATGGTCGTCGGAGCCGGTGGGCCACCGCCGTTGGGCAATCTGGTGCTGACCACGCTGCGGGTACGGGTGACGGGTACCTGGTCGGTCCGGTTCCCGCTGACGCCCGGTCGGCACCTGCGCGGCGCGGTGTTCGCCCGCTGCGCGGTCGGCCCGGCCCGCTTCGTGGTGGCCGGATCGCATCTGTCCACTGATCCGACGGAGCGGCCGGCGCAGGCCCGGCTGCTACGTCAGGCCTGCGCCGACGTCGACGGATCGGTGATTCTCGGCCTGGACGTCAACGATCAGCCGGCGAACCCCGACGACCCTCCGTCGCCCGGCACCGACGCCCGGCCTGCGCCCGGCACCGACGCCCGTCCGCCGGGCGACACCGGTGCGGCGTGGCAGTTGGCCGCCGCCGGGTTCACCGACGCCGCTGCCGCCGTCGGGGCGGACCGGGCCGGCACGTTCCCGGGCCGCGACCCCCGCCGACGGATCGACGCGATCTTCGTCGATCCCCGCATCGAGGTGGCCGGCTGCCGGGTGGTGGACACCCCGGCGGCGCGGCGGGCAAGTGACCATCTTCCGGTCGTTGCCGATCTGGTGCTCACCGATCCGGCACCGGGACTGGACAAGCGGGGCGGCTAGCCGGCACGATTTCGCAGCCGTACGAAGGAGATTGCCGGTGTCTACTTCCGCTGACTACGACAGCCCCATCACCGGCACCGACCGGTGGCGGGACGACCGCCCGATCTCCGAACAGGGTGAGAACGTCTGCGTCATCGGTGCCGGGGCGAGCGGGTTGTGCGCGGTCAAGAACCTGCGCGAACAGGGGTTCGGGGTCGACTGTTACGAACGGGAGACGGGCGTTGGCGGTGCCTGGAACTGGCGCCACGACCGCAGTCCGGTCTACGCCAGCACCCACCTGATCTCGTCGAAGCCGTTCAGCCAGTACCCCGACTTCCCGCTGCCGGACAGCTGGCCCGACTACCCGCACCACAGCCAGCTGCTGGCCTATCTGGAACGCTACGCCGACCACTTCGATCTGCGCCGGCACATCTGGTTCGGCACCGAGGTGGTACGGGTCGAACCGGCGCCGGGGGACCGGTGGGACGTGACGACCCGCAGCGCCGGCGGCAACGGTGCCCAACGCACCCAGCGCTACGCCGCCGTGGTCGTCGCCAACGGACACAACTGGGCACCCCGGCTTCCCGACTACGAAGGATTGTCCGGTTTCACCGGGCAGGTGATCCACGCGTCGGCCTACCACGACGCCACTCAGCTGCGCGGCCGGCGGGTACTGGTGGTGGGCGGCGGCAACACCGGCTGCGACATCGCCGTCGAGGCCGGGCAACAGGCGGCCCGCTGCTGGCACTCCACCCGTCGCGGCTACTGGTACACCCCGAAGTACCTGTTCGGCCGGCCGAGTGACCAGGTCAACGCGGGGCTGCTCGCCCGGCGTCTGCCACGCTGGCTGCGCCAGGGAGTTCTCCACCGGCTGCTCCGGTTGGTCGTCGGCGACCAGACCCGGTTCGGGCTACCGGCTCCGGAGCACCGGGTGTTCGACGCCCATCCGGTGGTCAACAGCCAACTCGTCCTGCACATCGGGCACGGTACGGTCCGCCCGGTGCCCGACGTGGCCAGGTTCCGCCGGCATACCGTAGAGCTCACCGACGGCACCGAAGTGGATCCCGACCTCGTCGTGCTCGCCACCGGTTACCAGCCCCAGTTCGACTTTCTCGATCCGCGGGTGCTCGGCGTCGACGCGGACGGTCGGCCCCGCCTGCACCTGCACGCCTTCGCCCCGGGACACCCGACGCTGTCGGTGGTCGGGCTGGTGCAGGCGGAGTTCGGGGTCTTCCCGGTGGTCCACTGGCAGAGCGTGGTGGTCGCCCGGTGGCTGCGCGCCCGGTCGGCGGATCCGGCGGTCACCGCTGCCCTGGCCGGCCGGATCGAGGCCGGCGCGGGACGGCCCTGGCACGACGCCAAGGTGGCCGACCCGGCCCGGCGCTGGTTCGAGGTCAGTCACGACACCTACCTGCGCGCGCTGCAGGAGACCTTGGACAGTCTGGAGGTGGCGGCCCGATGAGTCGTACCCTTGCGGCCCCCCGCATCGTCCGTACCCGGGAGTGGGCCAGACCGGTCCCGGCGGTGCGTCGCGAGGTGCTGCACGCCGACGTGTCGCGCGACGAGGGCCGGCCGCCGCTGCTGTTCGTGCCCGGTTTCGGGCACGGTGCGTGGGTTTTCGCCGAGCATTGGTTGGAGCGGGCCGCCGAGCGCGGATTCCCGGCGTACGCGGTCAGTCTGCGCGGGCACGGGGACAGCGGGGCGGCGCCGCAGGCCGACCTGCGGGCGTACGTGCACGACGTGGTGCAGGCTGCGGCCGGCCTGCCCCGGCAGGCGGTGCTGATCGGGCACGGCGCTGGGGCGTTGGTGGTCGGTCACGCGTTGGCCCGCTACCCGGCGCGGGCCGCGGTGCTGGCCGCTCCCGTACTCGGTGGCTGGCCGCTGCTCGGCGCCGCGCTGCGTCGCAACCCGTTCGGCACCCTGCCGGCCGTCTTCGGCGGGGCGGTGCGGCTGCGCGCCGGTCAGCTGTTCAGCCGGGAGCTTCCGGAGGCCGTCGCGCTGTCCTACGTAAACCGTCTGGGGCGCGCGTCGGCCCGGGCCCAGTGGCAGCTGCTGGCCCGCCAGCGGGTCGAGCCGCCGGTCGGCGACCCGCCGGTGCTCGTTCTCGGTAGCCCGGACGACCGGGTGGTGCCGGTGTCAGTATTGGACCGCGCGGCCCGGCGGTACGGGGGTGCTCCGTTGCTGTTCCCCGGGATGGGCCACGATCTGATGCTCGACGCGCGGTGGACGGAACCGGTCGACGCGATCCTCGACTGGCTGGACAAGGGAGCCGGCTGACCGGCGACGGTAGACCGGTAGGATCAGGCGGTGAGCCGGGCGGCGAGGGAACCGGTGCGGTCCAGCGCGGTGAGGTAGCCGTGCACCCAGGCCCGGATGTCGTGGGTGCGCAGGTGCTCGCGCATGGAACGCATCCGGTCCGCCACGTCGGTGGGTGACGCCTCCAGCGCGTGCATCAGCGTCAGTTTGAGCCCGTCGAGATCGTGCGGGTTGACCAGGTACGCCTGCTGGAACTCAGCGGCGGCACCAGCGAACTCGCTGAGCAGCAGCGCACCGTCGTTGTCGACCCGGGCTGCCACGTACTCCTTGGCGACCAGGTTCATCCCGTCCCGTAGCGGGGTGACCGCCATGATGTCGGCGACCCGGTACAGCGCCGCGAGGTCGGCCCGGCTGAACGACTGGTTGAGGTAGTGGATCGCCGGTTCGCCGACCCGGCCGAACTCGCCGTTGATCCGTCCGACCTCGCGTTCCACCCGGTCGCGCAGGATGCGGTACTGCTCGACCCGTTCCCGACTGGGCACCGCGACCTGGACCATCACCGTGTCGCGGACCTTGATGTGCCCGTCGGCGATCAGTTCGCTGTACGCCTTGAGCCGTTGCTCGATGCCCTTGGTGTAGTCCATCCGGTCCACACTGAGGATGACGTGCTGCGGGTCACCGAGGTCGGACCGCAGCTGACGGGCCCGGTCCAGCACGTCCGGCCGGCCGGCGAGGGACTCCATCTCGGACATGTTGATCGACACCGGGAAGGCGCCGATGCGTACCACCCGGCCGTCGATGGCGATCCGCCGGTCGGTGGCCGGCACCTTGAGCACCTTCGTCGCCAGCTGGGCGAAGTTGTGCGCGGCCTGGGCGCGTTGAAACCCCACCAGGTCGGCGCCGAGCATGCCGAGCATCAGCTCGGCCCGGCGGGGCAGCTGCATGAACAGCTCCGGCGGCGGGAACGGAACGTGCAGAAAGAATCCGATCAGCAGGTCGGGCCGTAGCGCCCGGAGCATTCCGGGTACCAGTTGCAGGTGGTAGTCCTGCACCCAGACCAGCGCGCCCGGCTCGGCGGCGGCCGCCGCCGCCTCGGCGAAGCGCTGGTTCACCCGCTGGTACGCCTCCCACCACCTACGGTGGTATGCGGGCTGCTCGACGGAGTCGTGGTACAGCGGCCAGAGTGTGGCGTTGGCGAACCCCTCGTAGTGGTCTCTGATGTCCTCATGGGACAGAGCGACGGTGTGCATCCGTACGCCGTCGATGTCCGGCAGGCTCGGTGCCGGGCCGGCGCCACCGGCCCAGCCGACCCAGGTGGCCGGGGTGTGCTGCAGGATCGGGTGCAGGGCGCTGACCAGACCACCGGGGCTGCGACGCCATTCGCACGCGCCGTCGCGCGCGACGCTGTCGTCCACCGGCAGTCGGTTCGCCACCACGACGAGAGAACTCTGACGCATGAGGGGACCTCGTTTCGCTGCGGCGGTTGCCGCGCATGGCGAGTGATCACGAACTCGTGGGGGGATCGGCTACGAGAGTTATTCCTACTGAGACCAAGTTACGCGAGTGTTACAGAGTGACCACAGTCGTCAATGAATCCGAATTTTCGCCATCCGTTGGTCAGGTTTCAGACGACCGCGCCGTCGTCCAGATCGTCATCCTCGTCGTGATCCGGCCGCAGCCGCCAGATCAGCGTGACAAACCCACCGACCACGCCAGCGAAACCGAGCAGGATGGCCAGTCCACGATCCACCGGAAGCACCGTCGGGAAGACGAAGAGGATGAAGCCGGCGATGATCGCCAGTACCCCGAGGACCGCAGCCGACGACAACCGGGGCAGCGGAGGCGGCAGGGGAGGGGTGTATCCCTCCTCCGGCTCGTCGGGTAACCGGGCACCGAAGGTGTCCAGCCCATCCAGTAGGGACGGCTCGTCGTCTCGCCGTCCGACGGAGATGTTGGTGTAGCCGACCGCCCACGGCAACGGGTCCGGCGTGCCGGTGGCCGTGATCTCCGGCTCGGCGCGGCCGCGACCGTCGTCGCTGTCCCGGCCGTCGCTGTCCCGGTTGAGGCCGGCCCGATCGGTCGTGCCCCGGCGATCGGTGGCGTCCCGGCCGGCCGGCTCACGGCCGTCGCCCTCGCCTGCGGTCCCGTCCCGGCGTGGACCGTCGGCGAGCGGATCCCGACCGGTCGACCGGCCCTCCACCGGCAGGTTCTCGACCGGCGGCAGATTCTCGGCGGCCGGCCAGGGCGCGGCGGTGGGGTCCGCTGGAGCCGGAACGTGGTAGTTGGCGATGATGCCGGCCCAGACGGCGTCGACATCGGCGTCCCGACCGGCCTGCTGCCCCGCGCCGGCCGGAACAACCGGGTCCGACGCCGGCGACGTGGTCTGCCCGGACCCGGTCGTCGGGGAACCGGAGCGGCTGCCCGGCGCGACCGGGCCGTCCTCGGCCAACTGCACCAGGTAGCCCCGGGCGGTGTCCAGGTGCGCCCGGTCGACGAAGAGCCGGTCCACCGGCCGGGCCGGCACGGTGGTCGTGCGGGTGACCGGATTGACGTCCGACGACGGCTGAAGGTAGGCCGCGATCCCACCGGCGGCGAGCACGTCGAGCAGGTGTTCGCCGACCCGTGGGTCGACGTCGCCGGCCACGGCGTACTCGGATGCGTCGAGGCCGTTGTCCCGCCGCCCTCGACGCGCGCCACCCGCAGACACCGAATCAACTCCTCACCGGCCGCCGTCGGGCCCTGTCCGCCGGCGGACCCCCGGCCGGGGGCGTGCCGTGCCCTTGAATCGTGACACGCCGGTAGGTGGTTGTGGGAGTGCGTTGTGCGGTGCCGTGCCCGTGAACCTCGCCGCCTGCGGTCACGACGCCAGGGTCGGAGACCAGCGGTAGCCGCCCGCGTCCTGATCGCCGAGGTGCAGCAACCCGGGTGCCTTGTTGCGCAGCGCGAAGCTTCGCACCTCGGCCAGCGCCGCCGCGTCGGCATCGCGGTCGCCGCCACGCCGCCACGCCGCCACGGCCAACGCCAACGCGATCATCCGGTCGGTGGTCGCGTCGATGTCGGCGAAACCGGCCGCCGCGGCAGCATACAGCTCACCTGCCGCGCGGTTTTCGCCGTCGGCCGCCGCCACCGCCGCGGTCACCGTCCGCAGCGCGGCCTCGGCCCACGGGGTGCGATGCTGCACCCGGTCGAGCATCGCCCGGACCTGCACCGCCGCGCCACGCCCGGCGAACGCGGCGGCGAACGCGGCGGCCGCGATCCACTCGCCGCTGGCCAGCGCGGGCACCTTCGACCAGGACCGGTCCAGCTCGTCGAGCAGCGCTGCAGCCTCCACACCCCGTCCCTGCAGCGCCCGGCACAGTGCGCCCAACCCGAGGCTGTTCCAGTACGGCCGACGGAAGCCGCTGTCCCGGGCCGCGCGCACCGCGTCGGCGACGTCGTCGACCCCGCTCTGGTCGGCCATCGGCACCGGATCGCCGCGCAGCACCCGCAGACACGCCCGTAGGCCCCGTACCTGGATGTCCCACCGGCCACTGGGCGTCGCGACGAAGGCGTCGGCCGCAGCGAGGAAGGCGGCGAAGTCCCCGGCGAAGTAGGCACGCATGGCTTCGCCGGAGTATCCGGTGCTCAGCCCGGAGCCGGAGGCGGCACCGGACATCAGCTCCTGGGCGCCGGACCAGTCGCCCTCTTCACACAACGCGTACGACAGGTTCTGCAGTGCCCGGGGCAGCGCGAGCAGTTGGTGCTCGCGACACATCGCGGTGGCCGCCCGCAGCTCGTCGAGCCCGGACCGGTCCCCGGACTGGTACCGGGCCATGGCAACGGTGATCCGGGCGTTGACCAGCGTCTCGGTCAGCCCCAGCCGGTCGGCGATCTCGGCCGCCGCGCCGGCCGCCGCGACCGCCGGATCCCGTTCCAGGTTGAGCATGTGCAGCCGGCCCAGCTCGGCGTACGCGTCGGCCTTCTGATCGGTGTCCGGCAGCGCGTCGAACAGCTCCACCGCCCGGTCCAGGCAGCGCAGCGCCTCGTCCCGGTCGGTCCGCAGCCAGGCGGCCCGCCCGAGCAGGGTCCAGGCCCGGGCCGCGCACCCCTGATCGTCGACGTCGGCCAGCTGGTCGGCGAGCGTACTCAGCCGTTCGGTGCCCCCGTCGGCGAGGAAACCCGGGCCGTCGCGCAGAAACGCGAGCTCGGCACCGAGCAGTTCGAGCTGCAACCGCTCACCCAGCCCGTCGGTGCCGGCGACGGTCACCAGGCGCAGCGCGCGTTCCACGTGCCCGCTCGCCACGTCCAGCGCGTGTAGGGCGTACGCCCGGCGGGCCGCACGGTGCAGGGCGTCCCGGGCGGCCCCGGCGTACCCGTGGGTCTCCAGACCCAGCGTGTCCGCGATCTCGTGCGCCGCCCACCGGTGGTGGGCCAGCACCTCGGCCAGGTCGGTGTCCCGGTCGCCGGCGAGGGTGTCCAACCAGTCGGCGGTCCGGGCGTGCCGGGCGACCCGTTCGTTACGGGGCAACCGCTGGTAGCAGACGTCGCGGACCAGCACGTGGCGGAACCGGAACTCGGGTTGCTGCGCCATCGTCGAATCCGGCTGTTCGTGGACGAAGTCGCGCTGCTCCAACCGGCGCAGCGCCCGGTCGACCAGCTCCACCGGCTGGCCGAGGGCGGCGGCGACCGCGCCGGGCCAGAACTGCACCCCGACCACGGCGGCGGCGAGCAGCACCGCCCGGTCGGTGGCGTCCAGCAGATCCATCCGGTTGGCGATCACCCCGTGCACACTGTCCGGGATCGGCAGCCGTCCGCTGCGGGTCAACGCCCAACCACGGCCGCTGCGCCGCAACGCCCCCTGCTCCATCAGCATCCGCACGTACTCGTGGGCGTAGAGCGGGTTGCCGTCGGCCACCTCGATCAACGGGCCGAGCAGATCGGCCGAGAACGGCGCCGCGCCGAACATGTGCGCGTACAGCGCGGCCACTCCGGTGTCGCGCAGCGGCGGCAGGGTGATGGTCAGCGCGCCCGGGGTGGTGCCCGCCCAGGCCGGCTCACGGCTGGTCAGCTCGGGCCGGGCGGTGCACAGCAACAGCAGCGGCACCTGCCGGGCGGAGGCGCCGAGCAGCTCGACGAAGCGCAGCATCGCCTCGTCGGCCCAGTGCAGGTCCTCGAAGACCAGCACGGTCGGCTGCCGGGCGGCCAGGGCGAGCAGGAAGCGCCGCCACGCCGACTCGGTCTCCTCGGCCGGCAGGTTGCGGTGCGGCAGCCCGACCAGTGGGCGCAGCGCGTCGACCAGCCGGTCCGCCTCCGGCCCGACCAGCCCCTGGACCCCGGCGGCCAGCTTCTGCTCGGCGACGGTGGCCAGGTCGGTGTCGAGGATGCCGGCCTCGGCCTTGACGATGTCGGCGAGCGCGGCGAACGTGACGTTCTCCCCGAACGGCGGGCAGCGCCCGATCCGCCAGGTGACCGGCTGGTCGACCAGGCGTTCGGTGTGCCGCAGCAGCTCCCGGACCAGCCGGCTCTTGCCGATGCCGGCCTGGCCGAGCAACGTGAGCACCTGGGGCCGCTGGTCGCGGATCGACCGGTACAGCGCGTTGACCAGCAACCCCAACTCGTGTTCGCGGTCGATCAGCGGGGTCGCGTCGGTCTGCCGGTCGGCCGGCACCGGACGCAACGGGGCCAGCGCCAGCCACACCTCGGTCGGTGACGACCGTCCGCGCAGCGTCACCGCCGGTTGCGGATCGTAGCGGATGGCCTCCTTGGTCAGCCCGTGCGTGACGCCACACACCAGCAATCCGTCGGTCGGTGCCACCGACTGCATCCGGGATGCGGTGTTGACCACGTCGCCGGCCAGGAACGCCTGGCCACCGTCGCGGGCCGCACCGGTGTCGACCAGCGCCTCGCCGGTGGCCACGCCGATACGGAACCGGAGTCCCTCGCCGGCGGAAGCGGTGAACTCGGTCAGGGCGCGGCGCAGGTCGAGCCCGGCCCGGACGCAGCGCAGGGCGTCGTTCTCGGTGGCCACCGGCGCACCGAACAGCGCCATCACCGCGTCGCCGATGTACTTCTCCACCACCCCGCCGTACTGGCCGACGACCCGACGCGCGATGGAGAAGAAGTTCGTCTGCATCCGCCGGACCTGTTCGGGATCGACCCGTTCCACGTACGGCGTGAAGTTGATCAGGTCGATGAACAGGACGCTGACCCGACGTCGGTCCTCCTGACTCGGCTCGGTCGGCCGTCGGCCGCCCTGCGGCTGCCCGCAGGAGGTGCAGAAGCTCGCGTCGGCCGCCAGCGGGCGTTCGCAGTGCGCGCAGACAGGGATGAGCGCCGTACCGCAGCCGCCGCAGTAGCGGTCGTCGTCGGCCGCGGTCCGGCCACACTTTTCGCACGGGGCAGCGATGCCAGCCTCCTCGCGGGAACGTCGAGTCGGGAGCCTACTGTCGCATCTGGCCACCTGCCCTGGCCAGCGGCTTCGCCTGGCCGGGCGTGGTGGTGCCGGACCCGACCTGCCGGGGTGGCCGGACTCACAGGTCACGGCGGGTGCGTCAGGCCGAGTATCGCCGGTGCGGTCAACTGTCCAAAACCGGGCTGTTGGCTAATGGACAGTCCATCTACGGGTGGTACCGGGCTACATTCATCTGGCCAGATCAGACCGAGCAGGGGAGTCCTGACATGGTGTACGTCAAGTTGGAGCAGGACTGGACGGATCCGTCCGGGGCCAGCCACGGCGCGGGGGAGATGATCGATCTCGACGCCGGCACGCTGGCGAAGTTGCAGGAGGAGGGTGTCGTGGCCGAGGAGTGGATCGGTCCGACCGGGGAGAAGGTCGGCACCAACTGGATCGGCCCGACCAGCAGCCAGCCCTGACGGCGGCAGACGTCAGACCCGGCGGTACGCGCGCCACGCGCGTGCCGCCGGTTTCGTCCTCAGCGGTCGGCCACTCCGGCTCAGCGGTCGGCCATCCCGGCCCGGCGGCGCAGCGCGGCCACGTCGGTCACCACGATCCGCCGACCCTCGGTACGCAGCCAACCTCGGTTGCTGAACGATCCGATCGCCTGGTTGACGCTCTGCCGGGAGCCACCGGCCATCTCCGCCAGTTGGCTCTGGTTCAACTCGATGGTGATCATCGGTGCCTGGCTCTCCCCGGCCAGCCGGACCAGCGTCTTGGCCACCCGACCGGGCAGATCGAGGAAGACGTGATCGGCGTTCTGCTCGGTGAGCCGGCGGATCAGCCCACCGAGCGAGCGCATCACCGCGTCGAGGATGCGCGGGTTGGAGTGCACCAGATCCATGAACGCGCCCCGGGACAACGCCAGCGCGGTGCAGTCCTCGATGGCCTCGGCGGACGCCGACCGGGTCGACGCGTCCAGCAGCGACACCTCGCCGAGCACGTCGGGTGGGCGGACGACGGACAGCACTGCACGTTCGCCGGTCGGCGCGGTGCGGAAGACCGCGACGGCACCCCTCTTGAGCACGATGAGCGATTCGCCCGGGTCGTTCTCGACGAAGAGCAACTGACCCCTGCGGTAGGTGCGGGGTACGGCGGCAGCGATGACCCGTTGCCGGACCTCCGGTTCGAGCCCGGCGAACATGTCCACGCCGGTGAGCGCGTCACCCGGCTCCGGCAGGCGCATCTCCACGGTCCAACCCCTCCCCACCAAGGGCACCATCCCACCGGGGGCACCATCGTGCCCGTCCGGGGTGCATCACCCGACCCAGGCGAACATGAAATAGATACCGTTCGGACAACGGTGTCAACATCAGATCATGGCTGCCGTGTCGCGTGGTGTACACCCCCACAATCATTTCTGTGACAGTCCTGTGCCCGACAAACCGGCAGGCTAGCGGCCAGATCCACCGGCGGGTGGGGGCCGACACGGGGGCCCGGCGGATCCGGCCGTGGGGATGCGGTACCGGTCGGAGCGAGCTGGTCGACAGCGACGCTCCGGCCGGTACCCCGATGGGGGTCTATTTCCGGTATCGGCGAGGATGGCGGTAATGATCTACCGCTACTTCTACGACTGCGAGTTCATCGAGGACGGGCGCCTCGTCGACCTGGTTTCGATCGGTGTCGTCGACGAGCACGGCCGGGAGTTCTACGCGGTCTCTACCGAGTTCGACGGTGCCCGGGCGGTGCCGTGGGTGCGTCGTCACGTGCTCGACAAGCTGCCGTCACCGGCCGATCCGGCCTGGCGGTCCCGGTCACGGATCCGCGACGACCTGTACGCCTTCCTGGTCGCGCCGCTGCGCGACGGTTCGGCCACCGAGTTGGAGCTGTGGGCCTGGTACGCCGCGTACGACCATGTGGCGCTGGCCCAGTTGTGGGGGGCCATGCCGGCCCTGCCCCGGGAGATCCCCCGGTTCACCAAGGACCTGCGGCAGCGGTGGGACGACGTCGGTCGGCCGGATCTGCCGGCGTCGGCCGCCGACCGGCACGACGCGCTCGTCGACGCACGCCACAATCTCGCCCGCTGGCAGGTGATCTGCCGGGCGTACCTGCGGTGACCGGGCCACCGACGGTCCGGTGATCCTCGGGGTCTGCTCGCCCGGTCGCTGGCCGGGCCGATAAAGTGCGCACTGACGGCCCGCCCCGGGCCGGCAATGATGCCGACGGTCTGACCGGACTTCGTTCCTGGGGCTCGAGTGGGTCTACCGCACAGTTTCCTGGAGGATGAGCGGATCATGCGTATCGGCGTGCTCACCGGCGGCGGCGACTGCCCCGGCCTGAACGCAGTGATCAGGGCGGTGGTGCGCAAGGGCGTCGCCAGCTACGGTCACGAGTTCATCGGATTCCGCGACGGCTGGCGCGGACCGCTGGAGGGGCTGAGCCGGCCTCTCGGTATCGACGAGGTACGGGGCATCCTGCCCCGGGGTGGCACCATCCTCGGTTCGTCCCGGACCAACCCGTTCAAGATCGACGGCGGGGTCGAGCGGATCAAGGAGAACCTGGCGTCCCAGGGCGTGGACGCCCTGGTAGCGATCGGCGGCGAGGACACCCTCGGCGTCGCCACCAAGCTGCACGAACTCGGCGTCCAGGTGGTCGGCGTGCCGAAGACGATCGACAACGACCTCGGCGCCACCGACTACACCTTCGGCTTCGACACCGCGGTCAACATCGCGATGGAGGCCATCGACCGGCTGCACACCACCGCCGAGAGCCACCACCGCACCCTGGTGGTCGAGGTCATGGGTCGGCATGCCGGCTGGATCGCGCTGCACGCCGGACTCGCCGGCGGGGCGAACGTGATCCTGCTGCCGGAGCGCGAGTTCGACGTCGAGCAGGTCGCCACCTACGTCGAGAAGCGCTTTCAGAAGCAGTACGCCCCGATCGTGGTGGTCGCCGAGGGCGCCCACCCGATGGAGGGCCAGATGGTCCTGCAGAACAAGGAGCTTGACTCCTTCGGCCACGTCCGACTCGGCGGCATCGGCCAGTGGCTCGCCGAGCAGCTGGAGGCCAAGACGGGCAAGGAGGCCCGGACCGTCGTGCTGGGGCACATCCAGCGCGGCGGCACCCCCACCGCCTTCGACCGGGTGCTCGCCACCCGGCTCGGCCTGCACGCCATCGACGCCGCCAACGACGGAGACTGGGGCAAGATGGTCGGTATCCGGGGGACCGACATCGTCCGGGTGCCGTTGGCCGAGGCGACCCGGGAGCTCAAGACCGTGCCACTGGAGCGCTACACCGAGGCCGAGGTCTTCTTCGGCAGCTGACGACCGATTTCGGGCCGGGATGGGCGGCTCTCGCCAGGGCGCCGCTCCGCCCGGTCCGGCGCGGTTCGGTTCGGTCCGGTTCTGGTTCGTCGCGGTTCGGTTCGGACCGGTTCGAGAGAGGATGACGTACGGATGTCTCCCGGCGCGCACAAGGTGGCCGTGATCGGTGCCGGCAAGATCGGCGAACTGGTCCTCTCCGGCCTGTTGCGGGCCGGCTGGCCGGCCGATCAACTGCTGGCCACGACCCGGCGGCGGGAGCGGGCCGAGGACGTCGCGGTGCGCTACGGCGTGTCGGTGGTGGACAACCACACCGCAGTGGCCGAGGCGGAGGTGCTGGCCGTGGCGGTCAAGCCGCAGGACGCCGCCACCCTGCTGGACCAGATCGGCCCCAAGGTGCCGGCGGACAAGCTGGTCGTTTCGCTCTGCGCGGGCCTGCCGACCGAGTTCTTCGCCCGCCGGCTACCGGACGGCACCCCGGTGGTACGGGTGATGACCAACACCCCGGCGCTGGTGGACCAGGCGATGACCGCCATTTCCGCTGGCCGGCACGCCACCGCCGCGCATCTGGCCCTCGCCGAGGAGATGTTCCAGCCGCTCGGTGTCACGATCCGGGTGCCGGAGACCCAGCAGGACGCGGTCACCGCGTTGTCCGGTTCCGGCCCGGCCTATTTCTACCTGCTGGTCGAGGCGATGATCGACGCCGGAATTCTGCTCGGGCTGCCCCGCCAGGTGGCGCACGACCTGATCGTGCAGACGGCGATCGGTTCGGCGGTGATGCTGCGGGACTCCGGCGAGCATCCGGTCAAGCTGCGCGAGGCCGTCACCTCGCCGGCCGGCACCACCATCTCGGCCATCCGCGAGCTGGAGAACCACGGGGTCCGGGCGGCGCTGCTCGCCGCCCTGGAAGCGGCCCGCGACCGTGCTCGGGAGTTGGCCGCGCAGCACGGCTGAGGTATTCATTCACGCTCACCCTCTTCCGCTGAACGTGTCGGTGTGGCTACCGTTTGCGACATAGGTGGTCGTAGGTGGCTCGACGGGAATGAAGCCCGCCGGAGCTGAGCGACCGCCGCACCGGCGTCGTGTCGTGACTTCCCCTGCGGCGACGTCGACAGCCGGCCCTGGCTGCCCCCCTGCGGCCGGCTGCCGGGCGCGTTCCGCCGACGCGCCCAGTGCCGCCGCCGGCGCACGGCGACCGGCGGCGGCCCGGGGCAGCCGTCCGGGTCAGTGGCCGTGCCGGGCGGTCAGGCCGCAGTCCGGCGGCCTTGTGTAACGGTCGGCCGCAGTCCTCCGGTGACCGGTCGACCCACGAAGAGTGGTGATGGACCATACTGGAGAACGTGTTCACCCTCGCCCAGGCACGCCACCTGATGGCAACCCTCCGTCCACGGATCGACGAGTTGGTCCTGCTCCGCGCTGACCTGGCTGAGTTGCGGGCGGATCTGGCGGCCGGATCGGACAGCCCGCACGGCGGTCTGGCCGAGGTGAAAGGGCTGGAAGCGCGGATCTACGGGATTCTCGACGAGCTGAACGAGCAGGAGATCCAGGTCAAGAGCGTCGCCCCGGTGCTGCTCGACTTCCCGGGCGAGCTGGACGACCGTCCGGTCCTGTGGTGCTGGCTGGAGGGCGACGGCGAGATCCGCTGGTACCACCGCCTGGAGTGCGGGTTCTCCGGCCGCCGCCGGATCTGAGCCCCGGGTTCGTCCCGCGCGGTCCCCGCTGCTGTCGGGATGACACCTGGTCGAGTCGCAGCCATCGAGATATCGACATCTTGACGAACTGGTCGATGTGTGAGTAGCGTCTCAGGCACTTTATGGAAAGTTTCCTAACTAAATGGGGAGACGCCTGATGAGAAGATCACTGCGCCGCGCCGTCTGGGCCGGGGCGCTGGCCGTGGTGACGGCTGCGGCGGCGGTGCCGGTCACTGCGGCGTTCGGCGCCGGCACCATCTCCGCCAGCTTCGTCGCCAGCTCCGACTGGGGTACCGGCCACGAGGTCCGGGTGACGGTCGCCAACGGCTCCGACGCCACCGTCGGCACCTGGCGGATCGAGTTCGACCTGCCGGCCGGTACCACCATCAGCAGCTTCTGGGACGCCGAGGTGACGCGCAGCGGCAACCGGTACACCGCGGTGAAGAAGAGCTGGGCCGGTGGTCTCGCGCCAGGAGCCTCGTTCAGCTGGGGATACATCGGCACCGGCGCCTTCCGGGCACCGCAGAACTGCACCATCAACGGGGTCTCCTGCGCAGGCGGCCCGGCCCCGACCACCGCGCCACCTCCGACGACGGCGCCGCCTACCACCGCGCCGCCTACCACGCCACCGCCGACGACTCCGCCCCCGCCGCCCGGTGGGCAGAAGGTGGTCGGCTACTTCACCCAGTGGGGGGTCTACGCCCGCAACTACCACGTGCGCAACATCCACACGAGTGGGTCGGCGTCGAAGATGACTCACATCATGTACGCCTTCGGCAACACCGCCGGTGGGCGCTGCGCCATCGGGGACAGCTACGCCGATTACGAGAAGGCGTACACCGCCGCGGACAGCGTCGACGGGGTCGCCGACACCTGGGACCAGCCGTTGCGGGGCAACTTCAATCAGCTGCGCAAGCTCAAGGCGATGTATCCGCACCTGAAGGTGATCTGGTCGTTCGGCGGCTGGACCTGGTCCGGCGGCTTCACCCAGGCCGCGCAGAACCCGGCCGCGTTCGCCGAGTCCTGCTACAACCTGGTCGAGGACCCGCGCTGGGCGGACGTGTTCGACGGTATCGACATCGACTGGGAGTACCCCAACGCCTGCGGCCTGACCTGCGACTCCAGCGGTCCTGCGGCATTCCGGAACCTGATCTCGGCACTGCGTGACCGGTTCGGGTCGAGCGCGCTGGTGACCGCGGCGATCACCGCGGACGGCAGCAACGGCGGCAAGATCGACGCGGCCGACTACGCCGGAGCGGTCGGCGACCTGAACTGGATCATGCCGATGACGTACGACTACTTCGGTGCCTTCAACGCGCAGGGACCGACCGCCCCGCACTCGCCCCTGACCTCGTACCCGGGAATCCCGCAGCAGGGCTTCTGGTCGGACGCGGCGATTCAGAAGCTGAAGAGCAAGGGCATCCCGGCGAACAAGCTGCTGCTCGGCATCGGCTTCTACGGTCGGGGCTGGAGCGGCGTCAGCCAGAGCGCTCCGGGGGGCACCGCCACCGGTCCGGCGCCGGGCACCTACGAGCAGGGCATCGAGGACTACAAGGTGCTCAAGAACACCTGTCCGGCGACCGGCACCGTCGGCGGCACCGCGTACGCCAAGTGCGGCAACAACTGGTGGAGCTACGACACCCCGGCCACCATCGGCGGCAAGATGAACTACGCCAAGGGGCAGGGCCTCGGCGGGGCGTTCTTCTGGGAGTTGTCCGGCGACACCGGCAACGGTGAACTGGTCAGCGCGATCCGCACCGGTCTCGGCTGAGGCTGAAACCACCACCCGCACGGGTGTCCGGGGGCGGCGGGTACGCCGCCCCCGGACACCCGGCTCGGGTCACCTGCGGTTGGCGTACTCCTGGTAGGCCTTGACCACCTCGGTGCTCGGCCCGTCCATGCGGATCACGCCGGACTCCAGCCAGATACTGCGCTCACAGGTGTCCAGAATCGACTTGTTGCTGTGGCTGACCAGGAAGACGGTCCCGGCCTCGGCCCGCAGCTCACGGACCCGTTCCTCGCTGCGCCGCTGGAACGCGGCGTCGCCGGTGGCCAGCGCCTCGTCGATCATCAGCACATCGTGGCTCTTCGCGGCGGCGATCGAGAACCGCAGTCGGGCCGCCATACCCGACGAGTAGGTCCGCATCGGCAGCGACGCGAAGTCGTCCCGCTCGTTGATGCCGGAGAACTGCACGATCCCGTCGTACTTCGCCCGCACCTCCGCCGGGCTCATCCCCATCGCCAGGCAGCCGAGCACCACGTTGCGTTCGCCGGTCAGGTCGTTCATCAGAGCGGCGTTCACCCCGAGCAGGGACGGCTGGCCCTGGGTGTATACCTTGCCCCGGCGCGGCGGCAGCAGGCCGGCCACCGCGCGCAGCAGGGTCGATTTGCCGGAGCCGTTGCTGCCGATCAGCCCGATCGCCTCGCCGCGGTGCGCCACGAAGCTGACGCCGCGGATGGCGTGCACCTCGCGTACCGTCGGGGCCTGCTTGCGGGTCGCGATCCGCCGCAGCGCCGCGACGGGGCTGTTGCGCCCGCCGCCGCCGGTGTTGATCCGGTAGACGACGTGCAGGTTGTCGACGATCACGGTGGGCACCCGGGTGTCGGCCCCGGAAGCCGGTGCGTCCAGCAGGTCAGCCACGGCCGTACTCCTCCTCCGCGCGCCAGAAGTAGATGAAGCCCACCACACCCATCAGCACGGCCCAGCCGCCGGCCGCCGGCCACAGGTACCCGGGCGGGCTGCCCATCGAATCCATCAACGCGTAGCGGACCAGGTCGATGTATACCGCCATCGGGTTGAACTGCAGCACGGTGACCACCCAGCCGGGCAGGTCGCCGGTGAACCGGTCGATGCTGTAGAACACGCCGGACGAGTACAGCCAGGTCCGCATCACGAACGGCAGCAGTTGGGAGAGGTCACTGGTGCGGGCCGCCCAGCGGGCCACCATCATGGCCAGCCCGCCGCTGAACAGCGTCTGCAGCAGCAACGCCGGGATCAGCAGCAGCCAGCTGAGGTCGATCCACTCACCGGTGGCCAGCATGATCACCGCCAGCACGGCCATCGACGGGGCGAGTTGCTGCAACTGCACCAGCACCGAGGTCAACGGCAGGCTGGCCCGGGGGAAGTGCACCGCCCGGATCAGGTTCATGTTGTCGCCGATCGACCGGGCCGAGGTGGTCACCGCCTGCTGGGTGAAGGTGAAGATGAAGATCCCGGTGCAGAGGTACGCGATGTAGTTGTCGATGCCGCGGTCGGTGCCCAGCAGCAGCCCGAAGACCAGGAAGTAGACCCCGGCGTTGGCCAGCGGGGTGATCACCTGCCAGATCTGACCCAGCCGGGCGTTGGTGTACATGGCGATCAGCCGGGCGTTGGAGTACGCCCAGATGAAGTGCCGCCGCGACCACAACTGCTTGACGTAGGCACCCAGCGACGGGCGGGCACCGCTCACCGCCAGGCCGTGTTGTCGGGCCAGCTCGGCGAGGGTGGGCCCGCTGTCCGGTTCCAGCGTCACGGTCGTACCACTGGTTGGCTGCCGCATCCGATCTGTCCTTCCATCAGCCAACGCTGCCGCTCGTGCACACCCGTGCCCCTCTCCGACGGGTACCTCTCGTCCCGGACGCCGCGACGACGGTGCCGCGCGACCCGATGGCACGGGTGGGGCCGGACCGGTGAGGCCGGTTCATGCCCGGCTGCTCATCTTTCATGTCCGATGGCACGGAACGATACCGTCGCGTCCTGACGGAAACGGTAGGGGAGGCGACGACGATACGCAACCGTACCGTCGTGCGGTTACACTGGCTCGAATGCAGGGCGACGGAAAGCGACCGCCGGCGGGCGCGGCGGTACTGCGGGAGGATGTGACGCAGGCGATCCGGGCTGCCGCGTTGCAGGAACTGGCCGCAGTCGGCTACGGCAGGATGTCGATCGAAGCGGTGGCCCGCCGGGCCGGGGTCGGCAAGACCGCCGTCTACCGGCGGTGGGGTTCAAAACTGGAGATGGTCATCGGGATCGTCTCCGAGGTCGCGGTCGGGGTGACCGCCGTGCCGGACAGCGGCTCGCTGCGCGGTGACCTTGAGCTGGTGCTGACCATCGCGGCCCGGGCGTTGCGGCATCCGTTGGCCGGGCAGATCGTGCCGGACCTGCTCGCCGAGGCGGCCCGCAACCCGGCGATCGCGCAGACCCTGCAGGCAGCCCTGCGGGACAACCAGCGGGGGATCGGCACCCTGGTGACGAACCGGGCGGTGCGGCGGGGCGAACTGCCCGCCGACACCGATCCCGACTTCGTCGTCGACCTGATGGTCGGCCCGCTCTACTGGCGGCTCGCGGTGGCCCGTACCCCGCTGCCGCGCGGCTACGTCGCCCGGCTGGCCGCCTCGGTCGCCGGTGCCCTCACCGCCGGGGCGGCAACGGACCCGGCGGCCAACCCGGCTACCGGTCCGTCAGTTCCCCCTGCCACCGGCTGATGTCGGCGGCCACCTCCCGGACCTCGCCGTGGCCGACCAGCTGCACCCGCCACGGCAGGGCCGGCCCGGCGACCCGGTCCGCGGTGACCGCCGTGCCGTGCCGGGCGACCACGAACCGGGCGGCCTCGGACCCGTCCAACGCCGGCACCGACACCTGCACCTGTTGCCCGTCGGCGAGCTGGTACACCGCCAGGGTCACCCCGTCGACGTACGGGTAGTCCGGTCGGTCCGCGTTCGCCCCGAGCGGCAGCACCGTGCCGGGGCGCACCAGCACCGGCACCTGGTCGAACCCGACCGTCCGGCGCACCCAGCCCGGGCCGGTGACCTCCTCACCGGTCTGCAGGTGGGTCCAGGTGCCGGCCGGCAGGTAGAAGTCCACCTGCCCGTCGGCCCGGAACGCCGGCGCCACCAGCAGACTGTCCCCGAGCAGATACTGCCGCTCCAGATGGGTCACCGCAGGGTCGTCCGGGAAGTCGGCGACCAGTGGGCGCATCACCGGGATCCCGTCCCGATGGGCCAGTACCGCCTGACCGAACAGGTACGGCATCAGCCGGGCCTTGAGCCGGGTGAAGACCCGCAGCACGTCGACCGCCTCTTCGTCGAACGTCCACGGCACCCGGTAGGTCTGGCTGCCGTGCAACCGACTGTGCGAGGAGAGCAGCCCGAACGGGATCCAGCGCTTGAACACCTCCGGCGCCGGCCGGCCCTCGAAACCGCCGATGTCGTGACTCCAGAAGCCGAATCCGGACATCGCCAGCGACAGCCCGCCACGCAGGCTCTCCGCCATCGACTCGAAGGTGGATTCGCAGTCACCGCCCCAGTGCACCGGGAACTGCTGCCCGCCGGCGGTCGCCGACCGGGCGAACAGCACCGCCTCGCCCTCGCCGCGGTGCTCCCGGAGCAGGTCGAACACCGTCCGGTTGTACAGGTGCGTGTAGTAGTTGTGCATCCGTTCCGGGTCGCCGCCGTCGTGCCAGACCACGTCGGTCGGGATCCGCTCACCGAAGTCGGTCTTGAACGCGTCGACGCCCATGTCCAGCAACGCCCGCAACTTGTCGGCGTACCAGCGTCGGGCGTCCGGGTTGGTGAAGTCGACCAGACCCATCCCGGCCTGCCAGAGGTCGCACTGCCAGACGTCGCCGTCTGCGGTCCGGACCAGGTAGCCCCGCGCCGCCCCCTCGGCGAACAGCGCCGACCGCTGCGCGATGTACGGGTTGATCCACACGCAGATCTTCAGGTCCCGCTTGCGGAGCCGTTCGAGCATCAGCTCAGGCTCGGGAAAGACCCGCGGATCCCATTCGAAGTTCGACCAGTGGAACTCGCGCATCCAGAAACAGTCGAAGTGGAACACCGACAGCGGCAACTCCAGCTCCGCCATGGTGTCGATGAACGAGCTGACCGTCTGCTCGTCGTAGGAAGTGGTGAACGAGGTGCTCAGCCACAGCCCGAACGACCAGGCCGGCGGCAGGGCCGGGCGGCCGGTCAGGGCGGTGTACTTGCGCAGGATCTCGCGCGGCGTCGGGCCGTAGATGACCAGGTACTCCAGGCTCTGCCCGGCGACGCTGAACGACACTCGGGAGACCACCTCGGAGCCGACTTCGAACGAGACCAGTCCGGGGTGGTTGACGAACACCCCGTACCCGCCGGTGGTGAGGTAGAACGGGACGTTCTTGTACGCCTGCTCGCTGCTGGTGCCGCCGTCCTCCTGCCAGATGTCGACCACCTGACCGTTGCGGACCAGCGGACCGAACCGTTCGCCGAGTCCGTACACCGTCTCGCCGACGCCGAGGCTGAGCTGTTCCCGCACGTACGACCCGTCGTCGGTGTCCAACGCGGCCATGCTCTTGTAGCCGCTGCCGGTGAGCACCCGGCCGGCGGCCACGAACTCGAGCCGCCAGCTGTCGCCCCGGGCGAACCGGGCGGTCAACTCACCCGAGGTGATGCTGGCGTACTCGGCCTCATCGGTCACCTGGACGTCGGTGTCCGGCTCGATGGCCAGGGCGAAGTCCGGATGCCGGCGCCGCCGGCCGAGGAAGTGTCCCACCTGGACGGAAATCACGTCGGGAGCGGGGGAGGTGCAGCGTACGGTGAGCAGCGGCTGGTTGAGGGTGTCGCCGCGACCGGTGATCCGTCTGGTCGGGGCGTACACCGTCAGTGCCGACGGCTCGACCTCGACGTCGTGCACCTGAGCCGGATAGAGCGGCCGTACGCCGTCGCGCATCCGCCAGTAGCCGTTGCTGAATTTCATCGCACTCTCTCTCGGGTCAGGTCCTACTTGACCGCGCCGGCCATCACACCCCGGGTCAGGGTGCGCTGGAAGATCAGGAAGAACAGCACCGCCGGCACGATGCCGAGCAGCGCTGACGCGCTGGTGGTGGTGGCGTCCATCATCCGGTCTCCCTGCAGGACGCCGAGCGCGACCGGAACCGTCTGCTTGTCGTTGGAGATCAGGAAGATCAGCGGCAGGAAGAACTCGTTCCAGGTCCAGATGAAAAAGAAGGTGAACAGCACCGACAGGGTCGGCCAGCTGGTCGGCACCACCACCTTCCACAGCACCCGCCACTTGCCCGCCCCGTCCATCGCGGCGGCCTCCAGCAACTGTCGCGGGAAGTCCCGGAACACCGAGGAGAGCAGATAGGTGCCGAACGCCGCCTGGATCGCGGTGAAGATGATGATGACGGCGATCCGGCTGTTGTACAGACCAACCTGTTTGGACAAATAGTAGAGCGGGTAGACCAGCGCCTCCTGCGGCAGCAGGTTGGCCAGCAGGAAGAACATCAGGAACGCGATCCGACCCCGCAGGCGACCGATCCCGATAGCGTACGCGTTGAGCACCGAGATCAGCACCGCTAGTACGGCGACCGTGGCGCTGATCAGGAAGCTGTTCCACAGCTTCTCGCCGAAGTCGACCCGGAACCAGAAGTCGACGATGCCGCGCAGGTAGAGCTCACCGGGTAGCGAGAGTGGACCATCCGCGGCGTACTCGGCCGGCGCCTTGACCGCGTTGAGGGCCACAACCAGGAACGGCGCCAGCACCAGCAGGGTGAGCACGGTCAATGCGGTCAGGACGGTCGACGCGGTCAGCCGGCCGGGCCGGCCGCGCCGGGCAGGTGGGGTGGCGGCGACCATCTCAGCTCCCTTCCAGGCGCTCATCGCGGGTCTGGATCCGCAGGAACACATAGGTCAGTATCATGATGATGACGGTCAGTACGGTGGCGATCGCCGCGCCGTATCCGGCGTTGGCCTTCTCAAAGAAGTTCTGGTAGGCGAAGTACGACGGCACCAGGGTGGCGTTGCCTGGACCACCCCGGGTCAGCACGAAGATCTGCCCGAAGATCTTCAGCGCGGCGATGGTGGTGGTGACCAGTACGACGTAGATCTCCGGCTTGATCTGATGCACCGCGATCCGGGTGAAGCGCTGGAACCAGCCGGCACCGTCGAGATCGGCCGCCTCGTAGAGTTCCGGATCGACCCGCTGCAGGCCGGCCATGAACATCACGACCGGGTAGCCGAGCTGGAACCAGACCATCACCGCCATGACGCTGAACAGGGCGTAGGCCGGGTCGCCGAGCCAGTTCTGGGCGAGGGCGCCAAGGCCGACGCGGTCCAGGATCGAGTTCAGCGCGCCGTAGCTGGGGTGCAGGATCCAGCCCCAGACAATGCCGGTCACCGCGACCGGCAGCACCTGCGGCAGGTAGAGGCCGGACCGGAAGACGCTGGCCGTACGTGGGCCGATGCGTTTGGCCACGTAGTCGAACAGGACCGCGGCGAGGAACAGGCCGAGCAGCGTCGGCAGCACCGCCATCGCGAGGATGATGAACCCGATGTTGCGGAACGAGACCCAGAAGTTGGTGTCGCGCAGCAGCCGATCGTAGTTGTCGAACCCGATCCACTCCGGCGTCCCGACACCGGACCAGCGGGTGAAGCTGATCCCGATGTTCATCAGCAGTGGCACGACGATCACGGCGAGGAACAGCACGATCCCGGGGAGCAGGAAGGCTACGTATCCGTAGTCCGCTTTCCGGTGACGGGAACGGGGGTGGGGGCGGGTGAGCGGCTTAGCCATGGAACCTCCCGGAGCGGACCGTGCGCCGGGGACCGGCGTCCCCGGCGCACGGTCGTCGCTCACTCGCCGATGCTGGCCAGGTTGTCGTTGTACGGCTTGGCGATCTCGTCGAGCACCTCGTCCGGCGACTTGCTGCCGTTGATCAGCTGCTGGACCCCGGCGACCAGGACGTCGTAGTAGCCCGGTGCCGGCCAGTCCGGGTAGAAGGCCAGCCCGTCGGAGTCGTTGAGCGTGTTGAAGTTCTCGATCAGCTCCTTGGCCTTCGGGTTGGTGATCGCGGCCGGGTCCGCGGCCAGCGGCACCCCGCCGGACTCGCCGAGCAGGTTCTGGATGTCCGGCTGCATGGTGATGTCGATGAAGTCGTAGGCGAGGTCCTTGTTCTTGGCGTTGCTCGGCACCACCCAGATGTTTCCGCCGGAGCCGGGGTGCAGGTCGCTGCCGGGGAAGAGGAAGGTGCCCCACTCGAAGTCGGTGATCTCGTCGCTCATCCGGCCGTACCACCAGCTGCCGGAGATCATGATCGGGAAGCTGCCCTGGGTGAAGGCGACGCCCATGTCCTCGGCCTTGATGCCGGCGGAGTCGGCGCCGATGTAGCCCTTGTCGACCCACTCGGCGAACGTGGTGGCCGCGTAGCTGAACTCCGGACCGTGGAAGTCGACCGGGTTGGCGTACAGCTGAAAGTCGTCGACAAAGGACCGGTCGGCCCGGGTCAACGCCAACTCGTAGAGGATCTGCTGGGCCGGGTACTCGGCGCCGCCGACCGAGATCGGAGTGACGCCGTTGTCGACGAAGGTGTCCAGGACGCCTTCGAACTCGGCGAAGGTGGTCGGCACCGACAGGTCGTACTCGGCGAACATGTCCTTGTTGTAGTAGACCATCACGAATTCGCCGTAGTTGGGGATGCCGTACCAGGTGTCGCCACCCATCACCCCGTTGCCGTCGTACCTGCAGGTGGTGGCGACGCTCGGCGAGATCATCTCGTCCCAGCCGCGTTCGGCCACCACGTCGCTGAGGTCGGTGAGCAGGCCTTGCTTGGACAGCAGACCGGCGCTCGCGTTGCCCTTGTTGTACTCCAGGATGTCCGGGCCCTCGTCGGAGTTGAGGATCATGCCGGCGTTCTGCCGGATCTGCTCAAAGCCCTTCTCCTCGTAGACCACGGTGACGCCGGGATGGCTGGCCTCGAACTGCTTGATGGCTTCGGCCCAGGCGATGCCCATGGCGCTGTTGACGCCTTCGTAGTGCCACAGGCGCAGGGTGCTGCCGTCGCCGCTGTCGTCGGCATCGGCGCCGCAGGCCGACAGGGTCAGGGCGGTAGCGGTGAGTGCGGCGGCTATCAGGGTGCGGGTGCTTGTTATCTGTCGACGGAACATTTCCAGCCTCCTCGCGGGTGTGCCGCAGGGGCGGCGCGGTGCGGGCGCCGCCACGGGGACAGGGGTCGGGTGAAGGTCACGGACCGCGGTGAGGCCGCCCGCTGGCGGCGGGGGCTCGAACGCGGCTGATCGGTGAAGGGGGCGACTTGGTTGTCGAAACGCTTCGACGAAGCGATTCGACAAGGAAGCTACGACTGTGTTGACGGCATGTCAATCCCATGACGGATCAGTTTCCGCCGGTCCGGTCGTAGACTCGGCGGCTGGTGACGGCGGCCTGCCGCGACATCGGCCAGCGGCACGGGAGGGATCGAATGCGGACCAGCGCGCTGCGGATGCGGACCAGGTCGCTACCAGCCTGCGGCATGGCCGTCGGCACCCTGGCCCTGCTGATATCGACGGCCACCGGCTGCACCGTCAGCCCGCAACCACAGCCGGAACCGACCGGGACGGACGTGCCTATTGGTGCCGAAGAGTCCCGGCGGCTCGTGCAGGACTACCTCGACGCGATGGTCGCCAAGGACCTCGACAAAGGGCGCGCCCAACTCTGCGCCGCGACTCAGGAGATCTTCGACGCGAGCGCCACCGGCCCCAACGGCGACTTCGCCGAGTCGGTGATGGTGGAGCAGGGGGAGATCGTGGCTTCCCGGCCGGTCCCGGTCGGCCACGAGGTCACCGCCACCGTCACCGCTGCCGTCGGATCCACCACGCTCCGGGCCGGGCCTGAGACGATCCAGGTCCGTCTCGTGTTCACCGTGACGCCGGTCGGCGCCGGTGACGGCGACTGGTGCATCCACGACGAGACAACGGCGCCGACGGACCAGCCCAGCGGTGCCGGCACCGCCCCGGCTAGCGGACCACCTCCCGCCCCGGCGGGCGAGCCCGGCACCGCCCCGGCGGGGTGAGCCCGGTGCCGGCCCGGCCGGCGGGTCCGTCGCCGCGCCGCCGGTCTAGGCTTTGGCCATGGGCCAAGAATGGCATCAGTTGAGCTACCCGTCGGTCGGGCACCCGAGCCTGCAGACCAGCCGTCCCGCCGCCAACTCGGTCGAGGACGAGGCGTTCGGACTGGACCGGTGGCGTGGCCTGCCCCGGGCACAGACACCGCCCTGGCCGGATCCGGCCGTCGTCGACGAGGTGTGCCAGGTGCTGGGCAACGTCCCGTCGGTGGTCGCCCCGTACGAGGTCGACCAGTTGCGGGAGCGGCTGGCGCTGGTCTGTGACGGCAAGGCCTTCCTGCTGCAGGGCGGCGACTGCGCCGAGACCTTCACCGACAACACCGAGAGCCACCTGCTGGCCAACGCCCGTACCATCCTGCAGATGGCGGTGGTGCTGACGTACGGCGCGTCGCTGCCGGTGGTCAAGGTGGCCCGGGTCGCCGGTCAGTACACCAAGCCCCGATCCGCGCCGACCGACGCGCTCGGGCTGCCCGCGTACCGCGGCGACATGATCAACTCGCTGGACACCACGGCCCAGGCCCGGATCGCCGATCCGCAGCGGATGATCCGGGCGTACGCCAACTCCGCCGCCGCGATGAACATGCTCCGCGCCTACCTCGCCGGTGGGCTGGCCGACCTGCACGCGGTGCACGACTGGAACAAGGGGTTCGTCAAGCGGTCCCCGGCCGGCGAACGCTACGAGGCGATCGCCCGGGAGATCGACCGGGCGTTGGCGTTCATCCAGGCCTGCGGGATGACCGACGACGAGGCGTTGCGGACTGTCACCCTCTACTGCTCGCACGAGGCGCTCGCGCTGGAGTACGACCGGGCGCTGACCCGGATCTCCGGCGAGCGCCCCTACGGACTGTCCGGGCACTTCCTGTGGGTCGGCGAGCGGACCCGGCAGATCGACGGCGCGCACATCGACTTCATCTCCCGCATCGCCAACCCGATCGGCGTCAAGCTCGGCCCCGGCACCAGCCCCGAGCAGGCCCTCGAACTGTGCGAGAAGCTCAACCCGGACAACATCCCCGGCCGGCTCACGCTGATCAGCCGGATGGGCAACCACAAGGTCCGCGACGCGCTGCCGCCGATCGTGGAGAAGGTCACCGCCGCCGGTGCCCGGGTGGTGTGGCAGTGCGACCCGATGCACGGCAACACCCACGAGTCGTCCAACGGCTACAAGACCCGACACTTCGACCGGATCGTCGACGAGGTGCTCGGCTACTTCGAGGTGCACCGGGGCCTGCTGACCCACCCCGGTGGTCTGCACGTCGAGTTGACCGGTGAGGACGTCACCGAGTGCCTCGGCGGCGCTCAGGCGATCGAGGACATCCACCTGCCGGACCGCTACGAGACCGCCTGCGATCCGCGGCTCAACACCCAGCAGTCCCTGGAGCTGGCCTTCCTGGTCGCGGAGATGCTCCGTGGCTGAGCCGACCCCGCTCGGCAGCGCCGCCGGGCCGGTGGTCGACCTGCGGTCGGACACCGTCACCCGGCCGACGCCGGGGATGCGGGCGGCGATGGCCGCCGCCGAGGTCGGCGACGACGTGTACGGCGAGGATCCGACGGTCAACGCGCTGGAGTCCGAGGTCGCGGCGATGTTCGGGCACGAGGCCGGACTGTTCGCCCCGACCGGTACGATGGCCAACCAGGTCGCCCTGCAGACCCTGGTGCCGCCCGGCGGCGAGTTGCTCTGCGACGCCGACGCACACGTGGTCACCTACGAGGTCGGTGCTGCGGCGGCGTACGGCGGGATCTCCTCGCGGACCTGGCCGGCCGCCGGCGGTGACCCGGACCCGGACCTGGTCGCGGCGATGATCCGGCCGGCCGGCTTCGGCGCGGTGCCGACCCGGGCGGTCGCCGTCGAGCAGACCCACAACCGCTCCGGCGGGCAGATCATCGGTACGCCGGTGCTGCGCCGCCTCCGCGAGGTGACCGCCGCGGCCGGGGTGGCGCTGCACTGCGACGGTGCCCGGATCTGGCACGCCCACGTCGCCGACGGCGTGCCGCTGGCCGACTACGGCGCGTTGTTCGACACCGTCTCGGTGTGCCTGTCCAAAGGGCTCGGCGCACCGGTCGGCTCGGTGCTGGTCGGCAGCGCCGAGCGGGTCGCGGCCGCCCGCGTCCTGCGTAAGCGGATGGGCGGCGGGATGCGTCAGGCCGGGGTGCTCGCCGCCGCCGGGCGGTACGCCCTGGCGCACCACGTGGACCGGCTCGCCGACGACCATGTGCGGGCGGCCCGACTGGCGCAGGCGTTGGAGCCGTACGGTGTGGCGTGCCCGGACCAGGTGCGCAGCAACATCGTCGGTCTCGATCTGACCAAGACCACGCTGGACGCCCCGGCACTGGCCGAGGCGGCCCGGGCCGACGGGGTGCTGGTGTCGGTGCTCGGGCCGACCGCCGCCCGGCTGGTCACACACCTGGACGTCGACGACACGGCGGTGGACCGGGCGGGCGAGGTGCTCGGCGCCATTCTGCGCCGCTAGCGCACAGTCGCCGCCTCGACCAGGCGACGCAGCGTCGCGACGTCGGCGGCGTGCCCGACGTGCTTCTCGCTCGGCGTCTCGACCAGCACCGGCACGCCGGCAGTGGCCGGATGCCGCATCAGCTCGGCGAACGCCGCCTCGCCGATCATGCCCGCGCCGATCGTCTCGTGCCGGTCCCGGGTGGACCCGCAACCGTCGCGGGAGTCGTTGGCGTGCACCAGCCGCAGCCGGTCCGCCCCGACGGCGTCGACCAGCGCGTCGATCGTCGCGGTCATGCCACCCGGGCCGGCCACGTCGTGCCCGGCGGCCCACGCGTGGCAGGTGTCGAAGCAGACGCCCATCCGGGGATGCCAGTCCACCGCGGCGAGGTACGGCCGCAGATGCTCCACCCGGGACGCCAGCGACCGGCCGCCGCCGGCGCTCGGCTCGACCAGCAGCATCGGTCCGTCGGCGGCCTCGGCGGCGTCCAGCAACGGCAGCAGCGCCTCGCGGACCTGCCGCATAGCGGTGTCGGCGTACCCGTCGTCGACGGCGCTGCCGGCGTGGAAGATGACCGCCTCGGCGCCGATCGCCCGGCCCCGGCGCAGCGCGTGCGCCAGGGTCGCGGCAGAGCGTTCCACCGTGGCGGCGGTCGGCGATCCGAGGTTCACCAGCAGCGAGGCGTGGATGTACGCGCGCAGCCCACGCTCGGCGCAGCCGTCGCGGAACGCCACGTCCTGGGCCGGGTCGCCGTCGGGCATCGCCCAGCCGCGCGAGTTGCCGATGTACACCTGCACCACCTCGGAGGCGGCCGCGTCGGCGTACGGCAGCGCGGCTCGGGCCAGCCCGCCCGAGGTGGGCGTGTGCGAGCCGACCGGCCGGTGCCCGGCGGAACCGTCGACCGACATCTCAGAGACAGCCGATCACGATCTCGGTGCCGGGCGGCACCTCGGACCCGTCGTTGGGGCTCTGGTAGCGGACCGTGCCGTTGGGGTTGAAGTCGACCCGGACCGGGAAGCCCAGGCCCTGCAGTTCGGCCAGCGCCTCCTGACATGGCCGGTCGATCATCCTCGGCACGACGACCGCCGGCGGGCCCTCGCTCACCCTGAGCTTGATCTCCGTACCCTCTTCCACCCCGGCGCCGTCCGCCGGCTCCTGACCGATGACCTGGTCCTTCGGCTTGTCCGACTCCTCGGAGGCGACCAGCGGCTCGAGCTTGAGCTCCTCCAGCATCCGCCGGGCCTCGTCGACGTCGAGCCCCACTACGTTGGGCACGGTGATCGGGGCCCGGCCCTTGCTGACCGTCACCTTCACCACCTCGCCGGCCTGCACCTCGGTGCCGACCGGCGGGTCGACGGCGGCCACCACGCCGGCGGGCAGGTTGTCGTCGTACCGGTCGGCCGCCTGCTCCAACACCAGCTGCGCCTTCTCCAGGTCGACCCGGGCCAGGTCGAGCGTCTTGCCGACCACGTCGGGCACCGCGTAGCGCTCGGGACCGAGGGAGAAGGTCAGGGTGATCTCGCCGCCGCGGACGATCCGGCCGTTGCTGGGCGGATCCTGGGCCAGCACCAGATCCCGGGCGACGTTCTCGTCGTGCCGGGGGTCGGCGACGCTGATCGTGAGGCCGCGCTGCGCGGCCAGTGCCTGTGCCTGCGCCTGGTCGAGGCCGACCATGCTGGGCGCGACGGTGTACCGGCCGGCCCCGAGCCACCAGCCGCCGACCCCGAGTAGCAGCAGGAACACCAGCGCCCCGGCGATCGCCGCCAGCCGGGCCCGCGGGTTCTCCACCAGCCGGTCCCGCAGCCCGCCCAGGCCTGCGCCGCCGGGCTGCTCGGTGCTCTTCGCCCGGCTCCGCTCGGTGCTGCGCCGCCGGCCGGGAGCCGGGTCGGCTCCGCCGCTGGCCATCACCGGTGGCCCACCGGCGGCGGCCGAGCGGACCACGGTGCTGGAGGCGGCCCGTCGGCGCGGTGCCGACCGGTCCCGTCGGTCCTTCGGCTCCGGCAGTCGGGCCCAGGACGGGCGCTCGGCCTCCGGCACCGGCGAGACCGCCATCGTGGGCTGCGCCAGTTGGCGCAGCACCGCCGTATTGGCGCTCGCGTTGCCGAGATCGTCGCGGACCACCTGGACGTCGGACAGCAGCGCTCCGGCGTCGGTGGGGCGTTCACCCGGATCCCGGCGGGTTGCCCGCACGACCAGGTCGTCGACCATCGCCGGGACACCCGGCACCGACTGCGACGGCGGTGGCACGTCCTGGTCGACGTGCTGCCAGGCGACCTCCGCCGGGCGGTCACCGTCGTAGGGCACCCGACCGGTGAGCATCTCGAACAGCACGATGCCCGCCGAGTAGACGTCGGTACGCGGATCGGCCCGGCCCTGGGTGACGAGCTCCGGCGCCACGTACGCCACGGTGGCCATCAGTTGACCGCCGCCGGCCTCGGCGCTGGCCTGCACCGCCTGGGCCAGGCCGAAATCGGCGACCTTCACGACGCTGTCGATCAGGTTCCCGGCGCCGCCGGTCGGCGCCTCGGCGACCAGCACGTTTTCGGGTTTGACGTCGCGGTGCACCAGGCCGGCCCGGTGGGCGGCACCGATCGCTGCCAGCATCTGCTCCAGGATCGCCAGCGCCTCGCCCGGGTTGAGCCGCCGTCGCTCGGCCAGCACGTCGCGCAGCGTCCGGCCCCGGACGTACTCCATCACCAGGTACGGCAGCCCGAGGTGGGTGCCCTGGTCGTAGACGGCGACCACGTTGGGGTGGGTCAGCCGGGCGATGGTCTTGGCCTCGTCGGTGAACCGGTCGAGGAACCCGGCATCGCGACCCTGCACGTCGTTGAGCTGGGTCGGATGGATGATCTTCAGCGCGACGGTGCGCTCGAGCCGTTCGTCGGTCGCCGTGTACACGGTCGCCATGCCACCCCGCGCCACCCGGGCACGGATCCGGTACCGCCCGTCGATCAACGAGCCCAGCAGCGAGTCGGCGACCTGTGTGTCCATCGGCAGGCAGTCTATGCGGCCGCAGGGGGAGGGCAGAACTCCGATCAGGCCGGGTCCGCCGAACCGGGCCAAACCGTTACCTGCCGGCAGCGCACGGCAACCAACTGGCAACCCGCCCAGGCCCACCGAACGGCGACCCGGCGCGGCGCAACCGGACGGGCCCCTGGCGCGCCAGGACGGGGTCAGTGGTGCCGGCGGGGCTGGTGCGTGGCAGGGTGGTGACGTGACAGATCCCGCCTCGACCCCAGCGCCGCCGGCCCCCGGTGGGACCGGGCCGGTGACCGTCGGCGAGCCGGCCGGTTGGCTGACCCTGCCCGATGTCGCCGAACGCCTCGACGTGACGATCAGCAAGGTCCACCAGATGATCCGGGACCGGGAGCTGCTCGCCGTCCGCCGCGACGGGGTCCGCCGGGTGCCGGCCGAGTTGGTGGCCAACCACACCGTACGCAAGCACCTGCCCGGCATCCTGACCCTGCTGCACGACGCCGGCTTCTCCGACGAGGAGATGCTGGGCTGGCTGTACCGGCCGGACGACTCGCTGCCCGGCACGCCCGCGACGGCGCTCGGCGGCGACCGCGCCCGCGAGGTGAAACGTCGGGCACAGGCCGAGGGTTTCTAACCGGCATGGGTCAGCTCAGCTACCTGGCGGTGCTGGCCGGCTGCCTGTTCGCCGCGATCTGGCTGGAGCCGGTGCTGCGGGTCAACGTGCTCCGCCGGTGGCGTCGGCTGTCTTTGACCCTGCTGGCGGTGGTGGTGGTCTTCGCAGCCTGGGACCTGGCCGCGATCGCCGCCGGGCACTGGAGTTTCGACCCCGCCCAGACCACCGGTGTGCTGCTGCCCGGCCGGCTGCCACTGGACGAGCTGCTGTTCTTCGTGGTCGTGCCGATCTGCACGGTGCTGGGGTTCGAGGCGGTCCGCGCGGTGCGTACCCCGCCCGGCCGCCCACGCCGCCCCGACGACCGCTGGTCGGCCGGCGACGAGGCCGACCACCGGCCGGCGGGCGACGAGGCCGACCGCAGTCGGGGCGGCGACGGGGCCGATGCCGGCCGGCGGCGAGTCCGGTGAGCTACACCGTCGCCGCGCTGCTCGGGGTGGTGGCCGCCGTGCTGGTCGACCTCGTGGTGCTGCGCACCCGACTGGTGCTGCGGGCGGTCTTCTGGGCGACCTACCCGATCATCGTCGGCTTCCAGTTGCTCTCCAACGGGATCCTGACCGGCCGTGCCATCGTGCGCTACGACCCGGCCGCCATCGTCGGGCTGCGGATCGCGTACGCGCCGGTCGAGGATCTGCTGTTCGGATTCACGATGGTGCTGTTCACCCTCTCGGTGTGGGTCTGGCTGGGGCGGCGTGGCGTGCAGCGCACCCCGGCGGCCGGCGAGGGCGACTGGCTGCTCGCCCGGCTGCGGCGGCGTCCGGGGCGCCGGCCCGGGGACACCGGCAGAGACGAGCACTGACCGGAAACTGCTATGCAATTCAACCGATTTGTTTACGGCAAAGTCCGTCACGATGTGACGCATTGATTTACGTCATCTGATCGTCTATCGTCCGTACTGCGGTCGCGCGAACCTGCCTATACCCCCGTTCTGTTCTGCCCGAAGGGGAGAAATCTATCATCGGATGCCTTCCGTGGATACTCCGGCGTTGCGGCCGGGGAGGAAACGGAACCCCTGCGGAGCAGGACAGGGAAAGCCGATCCGCCGCCAAGGCGGATCGGCGTCCACCCCACACGCGACCCCACGGCTCACGACCGAATCGCTAGACTGTGGACTGTGTCCAGGACCGTGAAGCGGGCGTTCAGGTACCGCTTCCACCCCACCCCCGGGCAGGCCGCCGAGCTCGCCCGGACGTTCGGTTGTGTCCGGCTGGTGTACAACATGGCGCTGGCCGCCCGCAGCGAGGCGTGGACCCTGCGTCGGGAACGGGTCACCTACAACGCCACGTCGGCGATGCTCACCGGGTGGAAGAAGACCGACGAACTGGCGTTCCTCAACGACGTCTCCTGCGTCCCTCTGCAGCAGGCGCTGCGGCACCTGCAGACCGCGTTCGCCAACTTCTGGGCGAAACGGGCCCGGTACCCGACGTTCAAGTCGAGGAAGCGGTCGCGGCGGTCGGCGGAGTACACCGCCAGCGCGTTCCGGTGGCGCGACGGTCGGCTGACCCTGGCGAAGATGTCCGATCCGTTGGACATCGTGTGGTCCCGACCGCTCCCGCAGGGCGCGGCGCCGTCGACGGTGACCGTGTCGCAGGACCCGGCGGGCCGCTGGTTCGTCTCCCTGCTCTGCGACGACCGGATCGACCCGGCCCCGGCCACCACCGCCGTGGTGGGGGTCGACGCCGGCCTCGACAGCCTGTTCACCCTGTCCACCGGGGAGAAGATCCCCAACCCGAGACATGAACGCCGTGACCGCGATCGGCTGGCCCGCGCCCAGCGGAACCTCGCACGCAAGGCCAAAGGTTCGGCGAACCGGGCCAAGGCCCGGCTGGCGGTGGCCCGGGTTCATGCCCGGATCGCCGACCGCCGCCGCGACCACCTGCACAAGTTGACCACCCGGCTCGTTCGTGAAACCCAAACGATCGTGATCGAGGACCTGACCGTCCGCAACATGATGGCCAACCACCGTCTGGCCCGCGCCATCTCCGACGCGGCCTGGCGGCAGTTCCGCAGCATGCTGGAGTACAAAACGGACTGGTACGGCCGCGATCTGGTGGTCGTGGACCGCTGGTTCCCGTCGACCCGACTGTGCTCGGACTGCGGCGAACTGGCTGGCCGGATGCCGTTGGCGGTCCGGTCGTGGACCTGCCGGTGCGGGCAGGCCCATGACCGGGACGTCAACGCGGCCCGCAACATTCTCGCGGAGGGGCTCTCCGTGACTGCCTGTGGAGGCGGTGTAAGACCTCACCGGGAGTCCTCCTCTCGGACGGGGCGGTCGTCGGCGAAGCAGGAACCCCCTGGGGCGACCCAGGGAATCCCCGTCCCTTAGTGCGGGGAGGATTGTCAAGGGAAAGGTTCGACATGTTCGCCAACAGCTACCGGCTGCGGTTGCCCAGGGACAACATCTCCACCTGCACCGTCCCGTCCGGGTACACCTACGACCTGGTGACCAACCGGCTCAACACGTGCAGCCCGAACAACTTCGCCAACAGTTACCGGCTGAGCTGAGCCGGTCTGGCGTGGGCGGCGGTCAGCCGGTACGGGTGGTCGCCGCCACCGCCAGATCCCGGAGCACCTGCCCGGCCTCGGGCTCGACCGGCACCGGCGCCAACGCGGTCAACGCCCGCTCGGTCAGCTCGGTGATCCGTGCCTCGGTGACGGCCAACGCGCCACTGGCGACGATCACCTCGCGCAGCCGTTCGATCCCGTCGGCGTCGAGCGCCGGATCACCGAGCCGGTCGTCCAGCAACCCCCGGCCGGCCGGCGACGTCGTCCGGTACGCGGACGCCACCAGGAAGGTACGTTTGCCCTCCCGCAGGTCGTCGCCGGCCGGCTTGCCGGTGAGCGCCGGATCGCCGAACACCCCGAGTACGTCGTCACGCAGCTGGAACGCCTCACCGAGCGGCAACCCGTACCCGGAGTAGCCGGCGGCGACGGCGGCCGGCGCGTCGGCCAACGCCGCGCCCAGCAGCAGCGGCCGCTCCACGGTGTACTTCGCCGACTTGAGCCGGGCCACCTGGGTGGCCCGGTGCACCGAGGTGTCGCCGGTGAACTGGGTGAGCACGTCCAGGTACTGCCCGACGGTGACCTCGGTGCGCATCTCGTCGAAGACCGGCCGGGCCCGCCGCAGCATCCCGTCGGTCAGCCCGGCACCGTGCAGCAGCTCGTCGGACCAGACCAGGCACAGATCGCCCAGCAGCACCGCCGCCGAGGCACCGAAGCCGTCCGCCGGCCCGCGCCACCCGCTGCGCCGGTGGTGCGCGGCGAACCGCCGGTGGATCGACGGCTCGCCGCGCCGGGTGTCCGAACCGTCCACCAGATCGTCGTGGATCAGGGCGCTGGCCTGCACGAACTCCAGCGCCGCCAGGGCCGCGACCACCTCGGGTGAGTCGCCGCCGCCGGCTCCCCGGTAACCCCAGTAGCCGAACGCCGGCCGCAGCCGTTTGCCGCCGCCGAGCACGAAGTCCTCGATCGCCGCGGCCACCGGCAGCAGCGCCTCGTCGACGTCGCCCAGCCAGCGTCGCCGGCCCTGGAGGAAGTCGGCCAACGCCCGGTCGACACGTCGACGCAGGTCGGCCCGGTCGGTCGGCGCGACCGTGATGCTGTCTGCCACTCCCTGACGCTATCGGCTGGTCGATGCGCCGCCCGCAGGCCACCCGGTACAGTCGGCTGCGTGGCTCTCGGTCTACCGTCCGTACTCCCCGGCTCGCAGCCGTCGATCGGGGAGCTGATCCGCGCCGGCCAGCCGACCTTCTCGTTCGAGTTCTTCCCGCCGAAGACCCCCGCCGGCGAGCAGTTGCTCTGGCAGGCGGTCCGCGAGCTGGAGCCGCTGCGGCCGTCGTTCGTGTCGATCACCTACGGCGCCGGTGGCACCACCCGGGACACCACGGTCGACGTCACCGAACGGATCGCCACCGAGACGACCCTGCTGCCGATGGCGCACCTGACCGCCGTCGACCATTCGGTCGCCGAGCTGCGCAACGTCATCGGCCGGCTGGCCGGTGCCGGCGTGCGCAACGTGCTCGCCGTGCGGGGCGACCCGCCCGGTGACCCGACCGGGGAGTGGGTGGCCCACCCGCAGGGCGTGCACTACGCCGAGGACCTGGTCCGGCTGGTCCGCGAGTCGGGTGACTTCAGCGTCGGCGTGGCCGCCTTCCCGTACAAACACCCGCGCTCGCCGGATATCGCCACCGACACCCGGTACTTCGTCCGCAAATGCCGGGCCGGTGCGGACTTCGCGATCACCCAGATGGTCTTCGACGCCGACGACTACCTGCGGCTGCGGGACCGGGTCGCGGCGGCCGGCTGCGACACCCCGATCCTGCCCGGTGTGATGCCGGTCACCAAACTGGCCACCATCGAGCGCTCCGAACAGCTGTCCGGTGCCCCGTTCCCGCCGGCGCTGGCCGCCCAGTTCGCCCGGGTCGCCGACGACGCCGACGCGGTCCGCCGCCTCGGCATCGACCAGGCCAACCAGCTCTGCCAGCGGCTGATCGACGAAGGCGTGCCCGGTCTGCACTTCATCACCATGAACCGGTCGACGGCCACCCGCGAGGTGTGGCTCAACGTCGCCGCCGGCACCCGGGCGTGACCGGCCCGCCACCCGAGCCGTCCCGCAGCGGTTGAGCTGTCGTGGAGACCCGGCTCAACTGGCAGGACTACGCCGTCACCTGGGCACGGCTGCACGGCGGTTTCGACCCCCGCACCGCCACCCCGGTGGTGCGCTACTGGCTGCGCGCCGCGCACGCCGTCGCAGACCTGCTCGGCCGGGCCAAGGTCGGCCCGACCGCGGTCACCGCCGCCGGAGTGCTGCTCTGCCTCGGGGTGCCGGTGCTTGCCCCGCGCGGCGGTCCCGGCCTGCTCGCCGCCGCCGGCCTGGTGCTGCTGGCCGCGGTCGCCGACACCGTCGACGGCGCGCTGGCCGTGGTCACCGGCCGGACCACCCGGCTCGGCTACGTCTACGACTCGCTCGCCGACCGGGCGGGTGAGGCGTTCTGGCTGCTCGGCTTCTGGCTGGCCGGCGCCCCCGGTCCGCTGGTCGTCGCCGCCGGCACGCTGTCCTGGCTGCACGAGTACCTGCGGGCCCGGGCGGCGGCGGCCGGCATGCGGGAGATCGGCGCGGTGACGGTCGGGGAACGACCGACCCGGGTCAGCATCGCCCTGGTCGGCCTGCTGCTGGCCGGTGCCGCCGCGCTGATCGCACCGGACCTCGCCGCCGGGGTGCTCACCCTGGCAACCTCGGTCTGGGTGCTGCTCGGCCTGTTCGGGCTCAGCCAACTGTTCACCGCCGTCCGCCGCGCCTTGGCCTGACGGTCCTGGGCGTTGGTTCAGCGGCCGGCCGGGCCGATCCGGTCGGCGACGATCTGCGCTGACAGGGTCACCATCGGCAGCCCGCCACCGGGGTGCACCGACCCGCCGACCAGGAACATTCCGGCCGCCGGTGCCCGGTTCGCCGGCCGCAGTAGCCCGCCGGCCGTACCGTAGATCGACCCGCCCGGGGTGCCGGTCGCCGCGGCCAGGTCCGCCGGCGTGCGTACCTCGCGGAACAGCAGCCGGTCCCGCACGTCCACCCCCCGGTCGGCCAGCACCCGCAGCACCTGATCGGCGTACGCGTCGGCCAGACCCGGCCGGTGCCAGTCCACCCCGGCCAGCGACAGGTCCTGGCGGGCCGCGTTGACCAGCACGAACCACGCCTCGTGGCCGTCCGGCCGGGCCGCCGGATCGTCGGCGACCGTCACGAAGATCGTCGGGTCGGTGGCCGGCCGGGCCGGCCGACCCCGTCCCGGATCGCCGAACACCGCGTCGAACTCGGCGTCGTAGTCGCGCGGGAAGAACACCGTGTGGTGGGCCAGCTCCGGGGTACGGCCGCGCACCCCGAGCAGCAGCACGAAACCGCCGAGGCTGCGGTCGGCCAGTCGGGTCAGCCGCCGGGCGTGCGGCAGCAGCTCCCGGTAGACCCGCGACGCGTCCACGTTGGCCACCACCACGTCGGCCGGCACCGGACGGGTCTCGCCGGCCACCCGGACGCCGTGCACCCGGCCGCCGGCCGCGTCGATCGCGGTGACCGTCGACCCGGTACGCACCACCACGCCCAGGTCCAGGCAGCGGGACAGCAGCGCGTCGGCGAGCGCCCCCAGCCCGCCCCGCACGTACCAGCCGCCGAAGGTCAACTCGGCGTACGGCACCGCGAGCAGCGCCGCCGGCGCCCGCCGTGGGTCCGCGCCGGTGTAGGTGGCGTAGCGCTCCAGCAGGGTCCGCAGCCGCGGGTCGCGGACCTCGCGACGCAGCATCCCGCGCAGGCTGCGGCCGGGCGCGACCGCCGCCAGGTCGCCGAGCCGGTACGCCATCCGCGCCATCGCCAGCGGCGAGCCGACCTCCCGGCGCAGTACGTCCCGCCAGGAGGCGTCCCAGATCCGTCGGGCCCGCCGCCACACCCGCTGCCAGTCGTCGGCGGCCTCGTCACCGAAGGCCACCGCGATCCGTTCGGTGAACGCCGCCGGGTCGGCGCACGAGTCGAGCCAGCGCGGGTCGGGCCGCCCGCCCAGTTCGCCGGGCCCGCTCAGTTCGCCGGGCCCGCTCAGTTCGCCGGGCCCGCTCAGTTCGCCGGGCCCGCTCAGTTCGCCGGGCCCGGTCGGTTCGCCGGGCCCGGCCGGGAACCGGTGCCGCACGATCGGATCCAGCTCGACCAGGTCGAGCACCTTCTCCAGTGGTTCGCCGGTGCTGTCGAACAGGTCGGCGAAGACCTGCGGCAGGGTCAGCAGGCTCGGCCCGGTGTCGAAGGTGAACGCACCGGCGGGGGTCTGTCGGGTCCAGCGGGCCAGTTTCCCGCCGACGGTGTCGGCCTGTTCGATGACGGTGACGTCGTGCCCGCCGTGGGCCAGCCGGATCGCGGCGGCCAACCCGCCGACCCCGGCGCCGATCACCACCACCCGGCTCATCGGCGCTCCTCCTCACAGCAGTTTCGGTCAGGGCAGGGCCACCGGGCGACCGCGCCAGGCGAGGCGCCGTCGCTTGCGCAGATAGTAGGACCGGATCACGAGCCAGCCGAGCAGCGCGACCGAGATCGGATGTGCCAATCCGTCCGGCATCGCCCGGCCGCCGGTGGCCCGGGCGGTGAGCGCCCGTCCGGTCACCCCCAGCCCGTACCCGACGGCACCGGCCGCGACCAGCACCGTCGCCGCCGGACCGGCCCCGGTGGCCAGCCCGGCCAGCCCGACGACGCAGAGCACCGGCGGGGCCGCGTACAACGCCAACAGTCCGGCCACGACGGCGGCCGCGCTGGCCGGCGACGGCAGCGACGCCCACAGCGACTTGGTGTAGCCGGCGGACAACTCCCGCCAGGACCCGTACATCCGGCAGGTCGCCAACGCCGAACCGTCGGCCAGGGCGATCCGCCCACCGGCCCGCTTCACCGCCCGGGCCAGCCCGACGTCCTCCAGCACCTGGTCCCGCACGGCGGCGTGCCCGCCGGCCCGCCGGTACACGTCCCGGTCGACCAGCAGGAACTGCCCGCCGGCGGCGGCCAGTGAGGTACGCGGCGAACGTTCCATCGCGCGCAGCGGCAGGAACGTCAACCAGCTCCACTGCAGCAGCGGCTGCACCAGCCGCTCGCCGACCGACCCGGCGACGATCCTCGGGTACGGGCTGAGCAGCTGCGCCGGCACAGACCGCAGGGTGCCGACGGCGGCGGCCACCGCCCCAGGGGCGAGGACCACGTCGGCGTCCACGAAGACCAGCACCCCGGCCGGTGCGGCGGGGACCGCGTCGGCAAGCTGCTGGCAGGCGTGCGGCTTGCCGAGCCAGCCGGCCGGCAGCGGCGCGCCGGTGATCAGCCGTACCCGGGGGTCGTCGCCGGCCACCTCGGCGACCACCTCGGCGGTACCGTCGGTCGACCCGTCGTCGAGCACCACGATCCGCCAGTCGGTCAGCTGCCGTTGGGCGAGCAGCGCCCGCAGGCACGGAGCCACCCGCTCGGCCTCGTCACGCAGTGGCAGCAGAATCGACACCGGCTCGGTCACCCGGGCTGCCGGGCCGGGCCGGCGCAGCCAGCGCAGCGTGTTGACCAGCGTCGCCGCGGTCAGCGCCAGCAGCACCGCGACGATGCCGAGCGCACCCGCCGTAGCCGCCGTCCACCAGGTCATGTCGCCTGCCGTGGCGGGCGTCCAGCAGGTCCAGTCGCCCGTCGCGAGCGGATCAGTGTCACCGCGAACGGCACCGCCACCAGCCCCATGCCGAGCCCGCCCCAGCCGGCCGAGGCGGGCAGTCCGAGGAACACCGCGTGGGCGAGCAGACTCGACGCGTACGTCCACAGGTACAGCGCGTACATCGGGGCGTCCACCGGCCCGTCGGCACAGTGGGCGGCGACCCCGGCGGTACGCTGCAGCAGCGTCATCATCACTGCCGCAACGGCCAGCCAGCCCAGGTAGTTGCCGACCGGGACGTCCGGCACCCCGGGCAGCGCCGGGTCGGTGTCCAGCCAGGTCCAGTGGCCTTCGGTGACCATCTGCGGGTCGAGGAAGAGGTCCCAGGCGGCCAGCGCGACCGCGCCGACGGCGATCCGGGCCACCACCGGGCGGACCAGCCGCACCGCGACCAGCCATGCCGGCCAGGCCATCCAGGTCCAGGCCAGCGGGATGACCACCGGTACGCCGAGCAGCTTCGGCCCGAGCGTGCCGGCGTAGTCGTAGCCGCCGAACGGGAACCCGGTCGCCACCCCGCAGGCCTCAACCGCCAGCCCGCCGCCGGTGGTGACCAGCAGCAGCGCGGCGGCGCTGCGCGGCCCCCGGGTCAGCCAGGCGTGGCCGACCGACAGGACGAAGCCGATCACCACGGTGGCGACGGTCAACCCGGCCCGGTTGCCGCCGCCGGTCAGCGGGTAGCCGATCTGGGCCAGCACCAGCAGCGCCAACATCGCCCAGGGCAGCACCCGTCGTGCGCTCATGACCGGCGCGGCTGCGGGTCCGTCGTCGGTCCGGCCCCCGCAGCCGGTGCTGCCTGCGGGTGGGGCAGCGGGAGGGTGCGGCCGAGCACCGCGAAGGCCCGCTCGTCCCCGGGGAAGTGGAAGTTGCGCAACACGTCGACGTAGCCGAACCGCCGGTACAGCCGCCAGGCCCGGGACCGCTGCTCGTCGGCCTCCGGGGTGGACAACAGGGTGGTCGCTCCGGCGGCCATCCCGAGCAGGGTACGCAGCTGGTGCGCGCCGATTCCGTGCCCCTGCGCCTGCGGGTGCACGTGCAGCTCCACCACTTCGAAGCAGTCGGTGAGCCAGGTGCCGCGGGCGGTTTTCGGCAGCGCGCCGCGTACCTGGTCGTGCCACCACTGCCCGGCGGCCGACCGGTAGCCGTAGCCGAACCCGGCGAGCGCGCCTTCGGCGGTGAGCGTGGCGACCGCCCGGAATCCGGGGCGCCGTACGTGGGTGGCGATGTAGCCCCGGCGTACCTCCAACAGCTCGGCCCGGTAGTTCATCGCCTCGCCGTACACGGTGACCACGTCGTCGAGCCGCCGCAGCAGGTCGTCCGGCAGCCACGGCACCAGCCTCATCGGGGTCCGCCTCTCATCCGCCGCCAGCACCGCATGTCCCATCCTCGTCCTCTCCGGCCCAGCCCAGCACGGCCCGGTCGCCGGCGACACCGAGCACCTCGAACCGGGCGAAGAGCTCCTCGGCGTACCACTGTGTCACCGGGGTCCGGGTGATGGCCGCCCGGTGCTGCGGGTGACGGTACGCGAACCGGGTCAGATCCGCCGTGTCCCGCCACACGCTGACGGTGCCCTGCCAGCCGAGCGGTGCCTCGCCGACGCCGAACCGGCAGCGCAGCCCGTCGGCGTCGGCCAGTGCGGCGGCGACCGGCGGCACCGCCCGCCAGAAGGTGACCGCCTTCGTGGGCCGCAGCCGCGCCCGGGTCAACGCCAGCACCGGTCGCCCGGCGCCAGGTTGCCCACCGCCCGGCCCACCGAACGGGGTGACGCCGGACCAGCGGCCCCGGCTGTGCAGCGGCCGCAGGTCGACGCGGACCCGCGCGTCGGCGATCCGTAGCCACGCCTGCCCGACCGGCGAGGTGTCGAACCCGGTCGCCGTCGCCGGGTCGTCCCACACCACCAGCGCCGCCCACCGGGTCGGGTCGACGTCGGTGGGCCCGAACCCGGTGCCGGTCCCGGTGCCGAGCAGTTTGGCGAACCGTACGCCGTCGACGCGCCGCAGCCGGCGGGCGTCGACGGCCATCCGGGCCAGCACTCGCGGCAGCCGTCGCCGGGGGACCCGCCAGACGTGCAGCGTGACCAGCTCGGGCACCGGGGCCGTACGGCCGACCGGGTCGTTCACGCCACCTCGGCGGCGGTGCCGGCGGTGATGCGTAGCAGTTCGGCGTAGGTGGTCGGGAAGACCGCCCGGGGTACGCCGCCGGCCGCCCAGATCTCCGGGTACTGCTGCAGCGCCACGTCGACCAGGGTACGGACCGGCTTGGGATGGCCCAGCGGCGCGACCCCGCCGATCGGCTGCCCGGTGTGTTCCCGGACGAACTCGGGGGTGGCCCGGCGGAGCGCGTCGATGCCGAGGTCGGCGGCGACCTTCGCGGTGTCCACCCGGTGTGCGCCCGAGGTGAGCACCAGCAGCGGCTCACCGTCCGCGTCGAAGATCAACGAGTTGGCGATCTGCCCCACCTCGATCTCAAGGGCGGCGGCTGCCGCGGCGGCGGTGTGCACCGCGTCGGGCAGCAGCCGCACCCGGCAGCTGGCGCCGGAGCCGTCCCGGGCGTCGGCGGTGTTCAACGCGTCCTGCACCGCCTGCACGTTCGGATGTGTCTGCATGGCCTCTATCTTGCTCGTGGCCCGGATCGTGCCGCCGTCCGGATCAATTACACCCTATTTGGGGTGGTTATGCTCCTTGTGGCGGATCTAGCGCGGAGGAGTGCGAGCATGACTGCCCACCGGCTTCGGGTGGCCGCCTATGCGGTCTGTGTCGACCAGGGGCAGCTGCTGCTGGCCCGCTACGTCTCGCCGGGCGGCTCCCGGCGGCACTGGACGCTGCCCGGCGGCAAGGTCGAACACGCCGAGGACCCGGTCGACGCGGTGGTCCGCGAGGCGGCCGAGGAGACCGGCTACCAGGTCGAGGTGGAGTCGCTGCTCGGCGTCGACTCCCGTACGGTGCCCGCGCAGCGCCGGCTGCCCGGCCGCGGCGAACGGCACAACCTGGGGGTCTTCTACCGGGTACGGGTCGTCGGCGGCGCGTTGCGGCCCGAGGTCGGCGGCTCCACGGACCTGGCACAGTGGGTGCCGCTGTCGCAGGTGCCGCAGCTGACCCGGGCGGTGATCGTCGACGTCGGTCTGGAGCTCGACCGCACCCGCCCGCCGAGCGGCCACGTCACCCCGGTCCCGGTACGCGGCCTGCTCCGCCACTGAACTCAGCCGCTCGCCGCTCCACCCGCCCTGCCCGCTCGCCCTGCTTCGTCTGCACGCCTGCCCGCTGCGGCACGAGCCGAACGTCAGGTACCTCATCGACGCCGGAACTGCGCGCGGCCGGCCGGCCGCGCGAGCGGAGTGCCCCGTGCCGGCTCCCGGGGACCCAAGGTGCCTCCGCAGGCTTGATGCCACAGGTGCATCAAGATGCACGTGTGGCATCAAGCCCGACCGGCACCCCAGGGCCGATGAAGGTGACGATGCGTCCGCTGCACGCAGCCACCGTCGTCTTTGACTGATCGGCGTTGCGACTAACCTGGTCCGGTGACGGCGGAGGGGCGGCTCATCGATCTCGACCGGCCGACCAGCGCGACGGCGCCCGGGGCACCGGTTGGCGGCGCGGCGCGGCGACGCTTTCGCGGACCGGGCCGGCTCGTCGGTGTGCTGCTGGCCGGCGTGGCCATGGGCGGCCTCGGCGGCTGGCTGCTCAACGACTACCAGCAGCAACGAGCTGCGGCGGCCACCGCCGGTTCGATGGTGGCGTTCGCCGGCGAGGTGTGGAGCATGGGCGACGGGCAGCTGAACGCCAAGGTGACCGTGGTCAACACCGGAACGCAGCAGGTCACCGTACGGGTCCTCGACACGGAGTCCCCCGGCCTGGCAGTGGCCGACACGGGCGGGCAGACCCGCGTACGGCCTGGAGGAGTGGGATCCGTCGACGTACGGGTCACCTTCGACTGCGACACGATCATGCACCGGTTGGCGGCGCCACTGCCGATGCGGTTCTCGGCGACCACCGACGCCGGCCGGACCGTGGAGGTCACCTATCCGGTGGCGGTCACCGGCCGATGGCTGCAGGGCACCGGCTTGTCCTGCCAGGAGGGGCCGGTCGGCGGCGGCCGTACGGTGATCCTCCTGCCCGGCCGGTGATCGGGCTCGACGGTCTCGGCGTGCGGCACCGGCGCTACAGTGCCGGCATGGCGGAGTTGACCACGCCGCGGCTGGTGCTGCGGCACTGGCGCGGGTCCGACCTGGAGCCGTGGGTGGCGATGAACGCCGACCCTCAGGTGCGCGAGTTCTTCCCGGGCCTGGCGACCCGCGAGCAGAGCGCCGCCACCATGGCCCGCTGCCAGGCCGGCCTGGACCAGCGTGGCTGGGGTTGGTGGGCGGTCGAGGTGGCGGCGACCGGCGAGCTCATCGGCATGACCGGCCTGAGCCCGGTGGAGGCCAACATGCCGTTCGGCGGGGTCGAGGTCGGCTGGCGGCTGCGCCGCGACGCCTGGGGCAACGGGTACGCGACCGAAGCGGCCCGCGCCTGCCTGGCGTACGGCTTCGATACCCTCAGCCTGCCGGAGATCGTCGCGTTGACCGCCGTCGGCAACCTGCGCTCGCAGGCGGTGATGCGGCGGATCGGGATGACCCGCGACCCGGACGGCGACTTCGACCACCCGAACGTGCCCGACGGCCCGGTACGCCGCCACGCGCTCTTCCGAATTCAGGTTCCGCCGCGCGCGCACTGACCACGACGGGCGCACCTCGGTCAGTTCGACAGGATGCCCATCCGAGAGCTCAACAGCGTATTGATTCGATCATTCTTTGCTGATCGGATCGGCTGGTGGATGTCGATATGTGGATCAAGGCCTTCAAAGCGGCCAGGGCAGCGGCGGATGTCTCGCAGGATCAGCTTGCCCCGAAAATCAACTACAGCGCCTCCACCATTGCGGCGGTGGAGACGGGGCGGCGCCGGCCGACGATGACTTTGGCTGCGGGTGCTGACGAAGCCTTGGATACCGGCGGTCTTCTCGCCGAGATGCTGGATCTGATCAACAAGAAGCAAGCGCCGAGCTGGTTTGCGTCATGGCGCGCGGTCGAGGACCGCGCGGTCAAGCTGCGGATGTACGAGCCGTTGCTGGTGCCGGGACTGCTGCAGACGGAGGAATACGCGCGTGCGGTTTTCACCGGCACCGGCCTGTACACCGCAGACGGGGTCGAGGATCAGGTGGCCATGCGGTTGGATCGCCAACGGCTGCTCGCCAGGGAGAAGCCACCGGTGTTTGTCGCCGTGGTCGACGAAGGGGCGCTGCGCCGGATCGTCGGCGACACGGTTGTACAGCGCGAGCAGCTCAACTATCTGCTTACGCTGATGAACGAGCGGCGGATCAAGCTGTACGTGGTGCCGCTCAGCGCTGGGGCGTACGCTGGCATGTCCGGTGGATTCGTCATCGGTACGCTGCCCGAGGGCGACGACGTGGTGCATGTGGACGGGGTCTTCGGGCATCCCGTGGACCATCCGAGCGGTGTGGAGCAGGTGGTGCGGATCTGGGACAGTCTGCTGACCGAGGCGCTTCCCGAGCGAGCATCACGTGAGCTGATCGAAGGTCTGGTGAAGGAACTATGAGCGGTACGAGTGTGACACCACGATGGCGTACCTCGACCCGGTCCGGCAACGGCGGCAACACCTGTGTCGAGGTCGCCGACAATCTCCCTGGCCGGGTACTGGTCCGCGACAGCAAGGACGTCACCGGCCCGTTGCTCGCCTTCGGCCCGGCCGCCTGGTCGGCCTTCGTGACCGGGCTGACCGTCACCCGCTGAGCCCGCTGAGCCCGCTGAGCCCGGCAGCCAGTCGACCCGGCGGGCGGAGTCAGGCCGGGACGCAGACGGTGATCGCGGCGGGAACCACCCGTACCTTCATCTTCTTGGCCTGACCCCGGGCGCCGCCGTCGAGTTCGTACGTCATCGGCTCGGCCAGCCGGATGTCGACCCGCCGGGCGCGGGTCATCCGGACGAACGGGGAGCGCTCCGAGCGCCCGACCGCCATCCGACCCAGCGTGCGCGCCCACTCGGCGGCCCCCTGCGCGGTGGTCACCCCGACCTCCAGCCAGCCGTCGTCGGGCCGGGCATCGTCGAAGGCGTGGATGCCGCCGGTGATCCGGCCGACGTTGCCGACCAGGACGCAGCTGGCCGGCTCGTCGAACCAGATCGTGCCGTCGACCTTGATCCGGGTCCTCGGCGTGACGCCGCCGACGTGGCGCAGACCGGTCCAGACGTACGCGAGTTTGCCGGCCCGGTCCTTCAGGTCCCGGTCGGCGTCGCGGATCAGCCGCCCGTCGAAACCGGCCCCGGCCATCACCGCGAAATGCTCGCCGTTGACCCTGCCCAGGTCGAGCCGGCGACGTTCGCCCTCGAAGCCGATCCGTACCGCCTCGCCGAGGTCCTCCGGCACGCCGAGGTTGCCCGCCAGCAGGTTTGCCGTGCCGGCGGGGACGATCGCCACGGTGGCGTCGCGACCGGCCAGCGCGTCCAGGCACCGCTGCACCATCCCGTCGCCGCCCCATACGAAGACCAGCTCGGCACCCCGCTCGACGGCCCGCCGGGCCTTCTTCGGTGCCTTGCGGCTCTTCGGCACCTCGTACCAGTCGATGTCCTCGGCGCCGTGCCCGGCGATCGCCGCGCGCAACTCGTCGAGGCCGCCGCCGAGGGTCTTCTTGCGGTGGGCGACGACGGCGACCCGCTTCGGTGCACTCATACCGCCGGTCTTACCCGCCGGCACCGGCCACTACGCCGGCCGACGGCGGCCGGCTGTCCGGCTGTGACGGTCCCGGTGACGTCGGGCCGTCCGGCAGCGGCGGTCCGGGGGGCAGCGGACCGTCGGGTGCCGGCGGTACGGCGGGCGGCACGCCGGTGCCGGTCCGGGCGGTCTCGGCCAACGCCACCCCGGTCAGCACCAACGCGCCGCCGGCCAGCTGCACCGGGGTCAACGTCTCACCCGAGCCCAGCACCACCCAGGCCACCGTAGCGGCGAACACCGGCTCGACCATGCCGACGATGCCGACGCTGGTCGCCGGCAGGTGCCGCAACGCGCCGGTGATCATCAGGTACGGCACGATCGAGCCGAGGACCACCACGTAGCAGCAGAGCAACGCGACCGGCATCCCGCCCTCGGTACGGGTGAGCAGCGGCTGCCAGCCGTCCAGGCCGGCGGTGGCGGCGCGGACGATCAGCCCGGCGATCGCCGATGCGCCGAACGCCCAGGTGGTCAGGGACAGGGTGTCCCGGTCCTGGACACCCCGGGCGCCGATCAGGAAGTACGCGGCGAGCATCACGGCCGCGCCCAGCCCGGCGGCCACCCCCAGCGGGTCGAGGGTCAGCCCGCCCCACACCTGCGCCACGCAGGCCAGCCCGAGCAGGCTCAACGCCAGCCCGGCCCACAGCCGGGGCAGCACCTGCTGGCGTTGCACGGCCCAGGCCCAGACCGCCACCATCAGCGGCGCGGTGTACTCGAACAGCAGCGCGATGCCGACCGGTAGCCGGGAGATGGCCACGAAGTAGAGCATCGGGACCAGGAAGAAACCGGTCAGCCCGTACGCGACGAGCAGCGGAACCTCGCGGCGGCGCAGCCGCACCCGGCGGGCACCGGGCCGCAGCACGACGCTGAGTACCAGCAGCCCGGTGAAGGCGCCGACCGCCCGCAGCACGGTCAGTTGCGGGGCGTCCAGCCCGGCTCGCAGCACCAGCTTGGAAACGGTGCCGTTGATCGCGAACAGGGCGCTGGCCCCGACCACCATGGCCAGGCCGAGCGCCTGTCGACGGGCGAACGCAGTCGTCACGGCGGTGAGGCTACCCTCGCCGCTGTCAGTGCCGTACCGCGATGCCGGCCCTTACCGCATGGTGGTCCGCCGGCCGGAGATCATGGTGGTCCGCCGGCCGGAAATTCGGTGGGCGGCGACGCACGGGTACGGCACCATTCGGAGATGGCCTTCATCGAAGCTGATGGCTTGACCAAACGGTTCCGCCGGCCGGTGAAGGACCCGGGTCTGCGCGGCGCGCTGAAACACCTGGTGGTACGCCGGTTCGCCGACCATGTCGCGGTCGACGGCGTCGATCTGCGGGTCGAGGCGGGCGAGGCGGTGGCGTACGTCGGGCCGAACGGCGCCGGCAAGTCGACCACGGTGAAACTGCTGGCCGGCATCCTGGTGCCGACCGCCGGGCAGGTCCGGGTCGGCGGGGTGGTGCCGCACCGGCAGCGGGTCGCCAACGCCCGACAGATCGGTGTGCTGTTCGGCCAACGTACCCAGCTGTGGTGGGATTTGCCGGTCCGCGAGTCCCTGGCCCTGCTGCGTGACCTGTACGACGTCGACAAGGCCACCTACCGGGAGCAGCTGGAGCGCTTCGACGACGTACTCGGGCTCGGTGAGCTGCTGCCGGTGGTGGCCCGCAAGCTCTCCCTCGGTCAGCGGATGCGGGCCGACCTGGCTGCCGCGCTGCTGCACCGTCCCCGGGTGGTCTACCTCGACGAGCCGACCATCGGGCTGGACATCGCGGTCAAGGACCGGGTCCGGGCGTTCCTGCGGGAGCTGCGCGCCGACGGCACCACCCTGATCCTGACCACCCACGATCTCGGCGACATCGAGGACCTCTGCCAGCGGATCGTGATCATCGACCAGGGGCGAATCATCTACGACGGCCCGCTGGCCGGGGTGAAGGACCAGTTCGCCCGGCACCGCTCGATGCACCTGCACCTGGCCGACCCGGTGGAGCTGGACACGGTCGCCGCCGCCGTCGGCAGCGCACAGGTAGCCGCCGGCGCGACGCCGGGTGAGTTCACCGTCCGGTTCGACCGGTTCGCGGTCACCGCCGGCCAGGTGATCGCGGCCGTGTCGGCGGTGTCCGAGGTACGCGACCTGCGCATCGACGAGCCGGCCATCGAGGACGTGGTCCGCAAGGTGTACGCCGGTGAGCTGCGGCTGGTGCCGGCACCGTGACCACGGTCGCCGCCACCGACGCCCCGGCCCGGTCCAGCGGTGTCCGGCCGTACCGGGCGCTGGCCCGGGTGGCGGCCCGCAGCGCGGTCGCGTACCCGTTGAGTTTCGTCCTCGGCATGGCCGGGGTGCTGCTGCAGCTGCTCGCCATGCTGTCCATCTGGGCGGTGCTGCTCGGCTCCGGGACCAGCGTCGGCGGGTTCAGCTGGCCGCAGATGAAGGCGTACCTGCTGATCGCCTATGTCACCGGGTCGTTGATGTCGTTCGGTGACTGGGAGATGGCCGCCCGGATCCGCGATGGCATGGTCGCGGTCGACCTGACCCGCCCGGTCGACTACCAGCGGGCCCGGTTCGCCGAGACGCTCGGCATCGCCGCCGTCGAGGTTGCCTTCTCGCTGGCGGTCTGCGCCGTGGTGCTGGCGGTCACCGGGCCGGTCCCGGTGCCGCCGCCCGGCCAGGCGGCGCTGTTCGCGGTCAGCGCGCTGCTGGTGCTGCCGTTGCGGTTCACCACCGTCTACCTGACAGCTCTGCTGTGCTTCTGGACGCAGAACATTTTTGGCGTTTCGTTGGCCCGGGGAGCGATCACCAACCTGTTCTCCGGGGCGCTGGTGCCGTTGACCCTGCTGCCCGGCTGGCTGCAGGCGATCGCCGCGGTGCTGCCGTTCGCCGGCATGACGTTCACTCCGGCGACGATCTACCTCGGCCAGGCGACCGGATCCGACGCCTGGCTGCTGATCGGCATTCAGGCGGTGTGGACGGTGGCGTTGTGGTGGGGTGCCCGGCTGGCCTGGCGGTCGGCGGTGCGCCAACTGACCGTACACGGGGGTTGATCATGCGATCACGGACCGGCCTGCGCCGGGGGTTGCGGCTCTACTGGCGCAGCCTCGGTGCCCACCTACGGTCCACCCTGGAGTACGAGGCGGACTTCTGGATCCTGGTCGCCGGGTCGGCGCTGACCCAGCTCGTCGGCCTGGCATTTCTCGGCGCGGTCTTCTCCCGGGTGCCGCAGGTCAATGGTTGGACGTTCGCCGAGGTGGTCCTGATCTACTCGATCGTGGTGCTCTCCGACGCGGTCGGGCCGCTGCTGTTCGAGGGCGTGTGGCGGCTGCCGTGGCTGGTCAACAAGGGGGAGCTGGACTACAAAATGGTCCGGCCCTACCCGGTGGTGCTGCAGGTGCTCAGCGACGACGTCGGTATCAACGGGCTGGGCAACCTGGTCACCGGTGGGGCGATGTTCGGTTGGGCGGTGTGGCGGGTCGACGTCGCCTGGACCCCGGCGCTGGTCGTCGGCGGGCTGGGGCTGTTCGCCAGCGGCATGGCGGTCAAGCTGTCGATCAGCCTGGCCACCAACTCGTCGGCGTTCTGGCTGCAGAGTCCGCATTCGATCTTCGCGTACGCGGTGCACCAGATCGGTGACCTGGCCCGCTACCCGGTGTCGGTCTACACGTTCGGGGTGCGGCTGGTGCTGGTGGTCGGGCTGCCGTTCGCCTTCGTCGGATTCTTCCCGGCCAGCGCGGTGCTCAGTGCCGGTGGTGGCGATGCCGCCCGCGCCGGGGTCGGTCCGACCTGGCTGGGCTGGCTCACCCCGCTGATCGCCGCCTACTGCGTCGGAGTGGCGGCGCTGATCTTCCGATCCGGTCTGCGCCGTTACGAGTCCGCCGGCAACTGATGGCCGGTCGGCTCAGCTCAGGCCCATCGACTCCACGTACCGCTCTGCGGTGTTCGGGTAGGGCAACGCCAGCGCGTTGCGGCAGTACCGGCCGTCGGCCCGGGCCATCAGCTCGGCTTCGATCAGGTATCGGCGGACCGTCACGTGGTCCACCGCACCGCCATCACACCAGCGGCGTAACCGTTCGTCGACCGTCGACTCGTCGTAGACCACGTCGCGTTCGAAACACGCCTGCGCGATGTGCGCCAGCACCGGGCGGCGGCGCGCCTGCCGGGCCGGCAACGAGACGATACGTCCCTCGCGGATGAACGGGCTCAACTCGGCGCTCATGCCGCCGGACGGTACGCAACCCGCCGCCAAGGTCGCTATCAGTTTTCGGGTGGACGCAGGACACCGATGGGCGTCAGGCGCCGTTTGCGAGGTTCGGTGCGGCGCGGCGGGCGGGTGGCTGAGGTGCCGGGCGCGGGGGAACATCGGCCGGCCGGGCGGCGTTGGATCCTGGCGTTGGACCGAGTGGGCGAGTGGCCGGGCTGATCTGCCGGGCCTGATCCGCCTGGTCCGCCTGGTCTGTCGCCCGGTGCGGGTGCGGCCGGGTCTGCGGCCCCGCCGGGTGCGGAATGCCGGGCATCCTCGGATGGTTGTATCCGGTGCGCCGGTGAGACCGCCCCCCGCCTGGACCGGCGGGTGTGCGCAGGTTGGAGCGCATCATTTGAGTTCGATTTTCTTGTGCGTGTTCTGTTCTGTCCCGTTCGTGACCGGTCATCGACCCGGTGTGGTCTGGTGTCCGGTTCATTCCCCTCGGAACGGAGATTCTGCTATGAACACGATCTTCCGTAAGTCTGCTCTGTCGGTTGCTGGTCTGCTGACCGCTGGTGGTGTGGTGGCCGCTCCTGCGGTGGTGGCGCAGGCCGCTGGTCCGGGTGCCGCCGACGGCGGTGCGCGTGAGGTGGCGGTGCAGTACGAGGCGCAGCCGAACTTCTACTACTGCGGGCCGGCGGCGACGCGGATCGCGTTGACGGCGCAGGGTAAGGCCCCGTCGCAGGACGAGGTGGCGGAGAAGTTGGGGACGACCGAGGCCGGTACCGATTCGGCTGAGGAGACGACCCGGGTACTCAACGAGGTGACCGGTGGTGACGAGTACGAGACGGTGTCGATCGGTGCGGTCGCGGCGAAGCCGGAGCATGTGGCGAAGCTGAAGGCGGATGTGCGTGAGGCGGTGGACGACGACCGGGCCGTGGTGGCGAACATCATGGGTACGGCGTCGGACGTCGACGGGGTGGCGCATTCGTACGAGGGTGGGCACTACCTGACGGTGACGGGTTACCGCGATGGTGGTGACACGGTGAAGATCGCTGACCCGTACTTCGAGGGCCAGGAGTACTGGATGGGCCTCGATGTGCTGGCTGACTGGACCGCCAAGCGCGGCTACTCCGCCTGACCGATGACAGTTGCGCTGGCCGGGTTCCCGTACGGGAACCCGGCCAGCGGCATGTCGGGGGACCGGCCCTACCGTTGCAGCCGGACCGGTTCGCCGAACCCGCTGCGGCGGACGAGCCAGGCTTCGGTGATGTGCGTGAACATCGCCGCCGCGGCGCCTTCCGGGTCGTGCGCGGCGATGCGTTCGTAGATCCGCCGGTGGCCGCGGTTGAATGCCACGCAAAACTGGTGGTCTGGGACTGGAAATGCAGCGACCTGCCGTACGACGGTGGCATCGGCTACGGGGTGGCGAAGCGGACGACGGTGGGGGCGGCTGACCCGGCGGCAGTACGTGGCAGGTCAGGACGGCATGCCGCTGGGCGGTGCCCCGCCGGGCCCACCGCCGGCCGGTCCACCACCGCCGGGAGCGGCGCCACCACCGGTCGGTGCCGTCGTGGTGTCGACCGGCACGGCCAGCGTCGCCGCGTAGCCGGCCGAGACGTCACCCGTCACCGTGGCCAGCTGGCTCGCCCCGCCGTCGTCGCCGAAGACGTTGTCGGTGTCGAGGCTGAGCTGGGCGAGGTTGGTGACCGATGAGTCGTAGGCGGGTTCGGCGTACACGGTGTCGCAGACGTCCTGGGGGAGGGCGACCTGGGAGGTGGCGATGGCGTTGCCGGCGTCGGTGATGCTGGCCTCGTCGGGGTAGACCTCGAAGTGGATGTGCGGCCAGCGGCCGGTGTAGCAGGCGGGGAAGATGGTGGTGAAGGTGACCTTGCCGTCGGTGTCGGTGATCTGGACGCCGCGCAGGTAGTTCTGGTCGGTGACGCCTTCGGAGTACATGGAGTAGCGGCCTTCGCGGTCGCAGTGCCAGACGTAGACGGCGACGCCGGTGAACGGGGTGCCGTTGTTGGCGAGGTCGGTGACGGTGAGTTCGAGGGTCAGTGGTACGCCGTCGGCGGTTCCGCTGGATTCGCCGAAGCTGGAGCGGATGTCGCTGCGGACGACGCCGCTCTGTTCGAGGACGTCGGGCCCGTTGGAGCCGTCACCGGGGTACGGCCCGGCGGTCTCGTCCGGGATCTCGCCGGTCGCCGCAGCGGCCGCGGCCGCCGCCGAGGTGCCGCCGCTGGCGCCCGTGTTCGCGCTGCAGGCGGCGAGGCCGAGGGTCGCGGCCCCCAGGCCGAACGCCCGCAGCACCTGCCGGCGACCCAGCAGGGTGCCGAGGTCGAAGCCGAGGCCCTGGTCGACGATTTCCTCGTCGGGACGGGCCAGCGGACGTCCCTGGTAGCGCGGGGTGGTGTCCCGGCGGGAGTCGCGTCGCATCCGTTTCTCCGTTCGTGAAGAGGGCTCACTGTCGGGTGTCGTGCGGATCTGCGACCAACCCTCACCGCCGTTGCCCGCAGCCCGCTGGATCCCAGCTGGAAGTTGGCTGTGCCAGTCGGTACGCCAGGATGGGGAACGTGACGACGATGCCGGTACGGGACAGGGTCGAGGCGACGCTGCGGGCGTGGGACGGCTACGAGCGCCAACGTGGTGCCACCCCGGTGATCGACTACGACTGCGCGCCGCTCGACCCGGCCGCCCCACCGCCCACCCCCGCGACCAGCCGGTTCGCCGTACTGGCCGGACTGACCGCCGTCGCCGACGAACTGACTGCCGTCGCCGACGAGCCGGACTGCCGGGCCGACGACCGGCTGCGGGCCCGGGTCGACGCGGACATCACCTACCTGCGGGCCATGCTCGGCGAGCGGCTGCCGCTGACCGACTACATCCGGCGGACCCAGGGCTGCGGTGCGGCGGGCTGGCCGGACGACCACCTCGCGGCGGTCGGCGACCGGGCCCGCGCGAGCCTGGCCGACCTCGGCGTCGACTGGAACGACGGGCTCCCCGGCCAACTGGCCCGTGCCGAAGGAATCCTGCGTCGCCAGGACGTCCCGGACGCCATCGAGCAGGCGGCGGCCGAGCTGGAACCCCTCGTACGCGCGGCGACCGGCACCGCCGCGCCGTACCAGTTGACAATCGAACGGGTCGACGTCGACGCCTACTGGTCGTACTGGCTGGACGGGGCCGGCTCCGCCGCCCGGCTGCGGCTGAACCGGCAGCGCGCCGAGTTCACCGAGACGCAGGCCCGGGTGTTCGCGCTGCACGAGGTGCTCGGCCACGCTCTGCAGTCGGCCAGCTGGTACGCCCAATGGTCGACCGTGGACGACGGTGCGGTCCGCCTGCTGTCGGTGCACACGGACACCCAGGTGCTGCTGGAAGGCTTGGCGCAGGCGCTGCCGCTGTTCGTCACCGGCGACGACGCGGCGGCGGTGGCACGGGTGCGGGTGACGCACTACACCCAACTGGTCCGGGCCGGGCTGCACCGGGCGGTCGACGACGGCGTGCCGGTCGCCGACTGCGTGGCGTGGGCCCGGCAGCGGGTGCCGTTCTGGTCCGACGAGGAGATCGGCGACGCGCTGACCGACCGCGGCGTCGACCCGCAGCTGCGGTCGTACCTGTGGGCGTACCCGGCCGGCGTCGACTGGTTCGTGGCGCTCGCCGACCGGGGCGACTCGCAGACCCGTACGGCGGTGCTGCGGGCCGCGTACCAGGGCCCGCTGACCCCGGCCGACCTGACGGCACTCTGGCCGACCGGCCCGACCATCGGCGGACCCGGTGCCGACAGCTGACCGATGGTGCGGATCAGTGTGGACGGTACGCCCGTTGTGTTCCGGTGCGGGTAGGGTGCGACCGTGACGAAGCGCAAGGGCGGTCGGGACGGGCAGCGAACGCAGGACCACCAGGATGGACAGCGGCGCAAGCGGATCGCCCTGCTGGCCGGCGGTGCCGGGCTGGTCGTCGTCGCGGCGGTGCTGCTGACGGTGGTGCTGTGGCCGGACGATCCCGAGGAGCCCCGCGCCCGCGAGTACCGTGACGTCACCGCGTGCCTGCTGACCGGGGCCGCCGGGGTGACCGACTCGGCCGCCGCACCGGTCTGGGCCGGCATGCAGGACGCCTCGTTGCAGACCCGGGCCAGGGTGCAGTTCCTCGAAGTGAACGGGCCGCAGACCGCCGACAACGCCGCCGGATACCTCGCCAGCCTCGCTGGCAGCCAGTGTCAGCTGGTCCTGGCAGTCGGCGAGGCGCCGACCGCCGCGACGGTCGGGGACGCCACCCGCTACCCGCAGGTCGACTTCGTACTCGTCGCCGAGGGCCAGTCGGCGGGCGACGCCAGCAACGTGACCGTGGTGTCCGACGCCGAGCCGGCCGCGATCCAGCAGCGGGTACGCGACCTGGTCGTGGCTGCGGTCGGTGACCCGGCCGACGACTGAGCCCGGGATTAAATCGCCGAGGGTTGATCTAAGTCAACCCTCCGTACGGATGCTTGTGCGATCCGCTAGCGCCGTCGGAGACTGTCCGATGTCGGCGTGATCGACGTCGGACAGTCTTTGTACACGGGGGAGGGCGGCCATGCGCCGTGCCATCAGTCGTGCGTCCCGCCGGATCGCGACCCTGACGCTGCTGCTCTTCGGACTGACCGTGGTGGTGCCGGCCGGTGCAGTACCGCCCGACTCCTGGCCGACGTCGTGGCTGTGGTCGTGGGCGGTCAACCGTCCGTTGTGGTCGGCAGCGGCAGCCGCCCTCGGCGCGCCGGTGATGGCCGGCCCGGCACCGTTCACCGGCGAGCACCACGTGCCGGCCGGGGAGACCACCGCGGCCGGCGGCGCGGGCCGCCGGGTCAGCCAGGCAGCCGACACACTGCCGCCGTACCAGCCGCACGACCCGACGGCACCGACCACCCCGACCGGTGTCGCCGAGCCCGGATTCGACGCGGCGACCAGCCGCCGGGACGCCGACGAGGCCACCGCCCGCACCGACGTCTACGACAACGCCGACGGTTCCACGACGGTGCGCACCTACAGCCGACCGGTCAACTACCGGGCCGCCGACGGTAGCTGGCGCCCGATCGACACCGACCTGGTCGAGCGCCGCGACGGGCGGCTGCACATGCGGGCCAACAGCCTGCAGGTGAGCGTCGCCGGCAGCACCGGCGACACCGACCTCGGGGTGCTGGCACTGCCCGACGGAAAGCGGGTCGCCTACGAACTCGACGGTGCCGCCGACGTCGCCGCCGAGACCGACGGCAACACCGCCACCTACCGGGAAATCCTGCCGCACACCGACCTGGAGTTGATCACCTTCGACGCCGGGCTCAAGGAGACGTTGATCCTGCATTCACCGCAGGCCCCGTCGACCTGGACGTTCCCGCTCGACCTGACCGGGCTGACGCCCCGGCTCACCGCCGAAGGCTGGGTGGAGCTGGTCGACGCCGACGGCACCGCCCGGGTCTGGTTCCCGCGCGGGTTCATGGAGGACAGCAACGTCCACCCGCAGTCCGGCGCACCCGCCCAGTCACCCGACGTCGAGTTCGAGTTGGTCGACCAGCCCGGCGGCGGCCAGGCGCTGAAGGTCACCGCCGACCGGGCCTGGCTGGACGACCCGGCCCGGGTCTACCCCGTCCGGGTGGACCCGACCGCCACCACCGGCACCACCGGCGACGTGTACGTCGACAGCGACACCACGACCACCAACCACAACGGCGACAACCTGCCGGTCGGCACCTACGACGGCGGCGGCGTCAAGGCCCGCTCGTTCATCCACTTCGACGAGTTCGACGACGACGGGTTCATCGGCAAGCGGATCACCGCCGCCAAACTGAAGCTTTACCTGACCTGGGCCTACAGCTGCTCCGAGCATCGGGCCTTCTCCGTGCACCGGGTCAACCAGGCGTGGACGGTGGCGAACCTGTCCACCGCCAGCCACCCCGGCCCGGCGATCTCCAGCTCGATCGGCTCGCTGACCGTCACCGACAACTATCCGTCCTGCCAGAACACCTCCGGCGACCGCAGTGTCGGCAAGTGGGTGACCGTGCCGCTGAACGTCGCCACCTTCAACGACTGGTCCACCGGCGGGACCAACCACGGACTGGCGCTGACCGCCTCGGAGACCGATTCCAACGGCTGGAAGCGGTTCACCTCGGCCAACTACGGCGGCGGCGCCTACAAGCCGTACGTCGAGCTGACCTACACCGACAACGTCGCGCCGCAGGTCAACGTCCGCTACCCGGCGAACAACGCGGTGACTCCGACGCTGACCCCGGAACTGCTGGTCCGGTCCAAGGACCCGGACGCCTGGCCCAACCAGGGGCTGCGCCACCAATACGTCGTCTACGACAGCACCGGCACCACCGTGGTGGCCAACTCCGGCTGGGTGACGAGCCCGTCGTGGCGGGTACCGAGCGGCACCCTGGCCTGGAACAAGACCTACCTCTACACGGTCCGGGTGCACGACCAGGTGAGCTACAGCGCCGTATACCCGGCGTACGCGTTCACCACCGGCGTGCCGCAACCCACCCTGGCCGGCAACCTCAGCCAGAACGCCGGCAAAGGATACGACCCGGGCATCGGCAACTACACCACCTCGGCGACCGACGCGACGGTCGCCACCGTCGGCCCGTCACTGAGCATCACCCGCAGCTACAACAGCCTGGACACCCGGCGTACGTCGGCGTTCGGCACCGGCTGGTCGAGCCTGCTCGACGTGCGGGCCACCGCTGTGCCGGACGCCACCGGCAGCGTCCAGTCGGTGCTGGTCACCTATCCGACCGGGCAGGACATCGCGTTCGGCCGCAACGCCGACGGCACGTTCACCGCACCGTCCGGCCGGTTCGCCACCTTCGCCGAGACCCGCAGCGGCACCACCCTGACCGGCTATACGCTGACCGACAAGGACGCCTCCGTCTACACGTTCGGGCAGTCCGCCGGCGGCGGCGTGTTCCGGCTGACCGCGGTCACCGACGCCAACGGCCGCACCCTGACCGTCGACTACACGGGCGGGCTGGCCAGCCGGATCACCAGCGCCGCCGGCCGCTCGCTGTGGCTGACCTGGGACACCCCGACCGGGTCGGCCCACCCGCACGTCACCACCGTCGCCACCGACCCGGCCGATCCGGGCATCCCGGCCAGCGCCGAAACCTGGCAGTACGGGTACGGCCCGGACGACACCCTGACGCGGGTCTGCCCGCCGACCGGCCCGAGCGCCTGCCACGGTTACAGCCACACCACCATCTCCCCGTACGCCAACACGGTGCTGGACACCGGGCCGTACTCGTACTGGCCGCTGTCGGAGCCGTCTGCGGCAACGGTGGCCCGCAGCGCGGTGCTCACCAACGCCGGCATCGACAACGCCCGGTACGCCGCAGTGACCCTCGGCCAGCCGGCTGCCCGCCCCGGCTCGACCGCCACCGTCGCCGCCTTCGACGGCACCTCGTCGTACCTGCAGCTGCCGGGCGACCTGGTCGCCGACGGCCAGTACCAGACGGTCAGCATGTGGTTCCGCACCACCGCCGTCAACGGCGTGCTGTTCGGCTACAGCGCCGCGCCGGTCACCGCCGGCACCACACCCACCACCTACGTGCCGGCGCTGTACGTCGGCAGCGACGGCAAGCTGCGCGGCCAGTTCTGGCAGGGCAACGCCGCCGCCGCGATCACCACCGCCGCGCCGGTCAACGACGGCGACTGGCACCACGTGGCGCTCGCCGGGGCCGGCAGCACGCAGACCCTCTACCTCGACGGCGTCGCCCAGGGCAGCCTCGGCGGCATCATCATGCAGCTGCCCGACAACGCCGACAACATCCACGTCGGCGCCGGCTTCATCGGCGGCAACTGGCCCGGCCACCAGAACAGCGGGGTCAGCCCGGCTGCGGCCAGCTACTTCTCCGGCTCGATCTCCGACGTGGCGTTCCACAACCAGGCGTTGCCGGCGGCCACCGTCGCCGCCCTGCACGCCGCCGGCACCCGTACCCATCCGGTGCTGTCGACGGTGACCCGGCCGACCGGCGGCGTCACCGCGCAGGTCACCTACCAGGGCACCACCGGCCGGGTCGCCACCGTCACCGACGAGAACGGCGGCGTCTGGACGATGGGCACCCCGACCGTCGCCGGCAGCGCCGACGTGTACGCCGCGTCGGTGCTCGGCGCCAAACCGGCCGACTACTGGCGTCTCGGCGAGGTGGCGGTGACCGAGGCGGTCAACCAGGTCGACGGTGGCGTCGCCACCTACAACCAGGTGACCCTCGGCGCGGACGGCCCGTTCGCCGGTGCCACCGCCGCCTCCTTCAACGGCACCAGCTCGTACGTCGAGTTGCCACCGGAACGCATCGGCGGCACCGATCCGGCGTCGGTGTCGATGTGGTTCAGGATGCCCACCGGCGGCACCTCCAGCGGTGTTCTCTACAGCTTCCAGACCAACTCGATCACCAGCGGTCTCGTCGCCAACGAGCGGATTCCCGCGCTGTACGTCGGCGCCGACGGCAAACTGCGCGGCAAGTGGTGCTGGTGCGGCAACACCCATCCGCCGATCACCACCACCGGCAGTGTCCGTGACGGCAACTGGCACCACGTCGCGATGACCCTGTCCGCCAGCACCCAGCGGCTCTACCTCGACGGGACCCTCGTCGGCACGCTCAACTACGGCGGCCAGACCACCCCGGCCGCCTACGCGTACCTCGGTACCGGCTTCACCCCGAGCACCTGGCCGTCGACCTCCGGGGACATCAGCTACTTTCCGGGGCAGATCGCCGAAGCGGCGTTCTTCACCAGCGAGCTCAGCCAGACGCAGGTCACCGCCCACTACGCGGCGTCGCAGCAGACCGCCCCGGTCGCCGTCACGATGATCTCCGGGGTGGCCACCGCGATCCCGATGCCGGTGTCCCAGGTCGCCGTCACCGGCCCCACCGGCGAGACCGTCTCCTACAGCTACGACCTGGTCAACGGCGGCCGGCCGGTGGCGCAGACCGACGCGCTCGGCAACGTCACCAAGTTCGGCTACGACGTCGGCGGCTACAACAGCCTGGTCTACGACCCGCGCGGGGTGTGGACGCAGACCTTCCAGGACGTGCGCGGCAACACCAAGCAGAGCGTCAGCTGCCAGGACCAGTCAGCCGACAAGTGCTCGTCGGTCTACTACACCTACTACCCGGACGCGACGACCACGACGCTGACCCCGGACGCCCGCAACGACCTGCTGCTCACCGTCCGCGACGGGCGGTCGGCGTCGGAGACCGACGACACCTACCGTACGTCGTACGGCTACGACACCAGCGGCAACCAGACCACCATCACCGACCCGCTCGGCCGGGTCACCACCACCGGCTACACCGACGGCACCAGCACCGCCGCGTACGGCGGTGGGATCGCCCCGGCCGGCCTGCCGACCCGGGTCACCACCCCGGGCGGCGCGGTGCAGACCGTCGAGTACTACGCCAACGGCGACGTCGCCCAGGTCACCGACCCGAGCGGCAAGATCGACCGGTTCACGTACGACGGGTTGGGTCGCACCCTGACCGAGACGGAGCTCAGCGACACCTTCCCGGCCGGGCTGACCACCACCTACACGTACGACGCGGCCGGGCGGGTGGCGACCGAGACCGGGCCGGCGGTCACCAACCGGGTCACCGGCGCGGTGCACACCGCCCGCACCACCTACACCTACGACGACGACGGCAACGTGCTCGCCGAGACCGTCGCCGACCTGACCGGCGGCGACGCGTCGCGCACCGAGCAGCACACCTACAACCAGTACGGCCAGCAGGCGACCTCGACCACCCCGGGCGGCACGGTCACCACCCTCGGCTACGACGCGTACGGCCGGGTGGTCACCGAGACCGACCACGACGGCGGCGTCACCACCAACACGTACGACGCCGAAGGCAACCTGCTGACCACGACGGTGGTCGGCTTCACCGGCGACCCGGACGACCCGCAGCCCGCCACCGACGTGCTGATCTCGGCGAAGTCGTACGACCCGGCCAGGCGGCTGGCCGCCGAGACCGACCCGATGGGCTGGACCACCGAGTACACGTACACCGACAACGGGCTGATCGCCGACGTCACCCGCACCGACGGCAGTTCGTCGTTCGTCGTCGAGTCGAACGAGTACGACGCGGCCGGCAACCTGGTCCGGGAGGTCACCGACGACGGCGCGACCGTCGTCACGTACACCTATGACGCCGCCGGCCGGGAGACGTCGACCACGGTCGACCCGGACGGGCTGAAGCGCACCACCCACTACGGCTACGACGCCGACGACAACGTGGTCACCGAACGGCACGCCGACGCCGGCGGCGCAACGGTCGGCTTCAGCGAAACCCTGTACGACCCGGCCGGCGAGGTGCTCGCCGAGACCGAGTACCCGTCGATCGCCGACCCCACCCCGGTGCTGCGCTGGCGGCTCGACGAGACCGCCGGGGTCGCCGCCGCCGACTCCGCCGGCAACAGCCCCGGCACGGCCGTCCCCGGCATGTGGTGGACCACCGGCAACGGCGGAGCGGCCGGCTTCAACGGCATCAGCTCGGTCATCGAAAGCGACGGCCCGGTCATCGACACCGGACGCAGCTTCACCGTGGCCGCCTGGGTGTACCTGACCGACAAGGGTGACCTGCGTAAGGCGGTCGCCGCCAACGGCGAGCAGCAGACCCCGTTCGACCTGGCCTACGACAAGGACGCCGACCGCTGGCGGCTGCGGACCAGCACCCTCGACGCGCCGGACGTGACGCAACCGGTCACCGTCGTGTCCACCAGCACCCCGGCGCTGAACACCTGGACCCACCTGGCCGGGACGTACGACGCGGCCACCGGCACCATCAGCATCTACGTCGACGGTGCCCTGGAAGGCAGCCAGAGCGGCGCGAAGCCGTTCACCGCCCGCGGCACGTTCGTCGTCGGTGCCGGCATGTGGAACGGATCCCGGGGCAACTTCTGGCCCGGTGAGATCAGCGACGTGCAGGCGTACCAGAAGGCGCTCAGCCCGACCGAGGTCGCCGCCGTGCACGGCGGCACCGCACCGGCAGCCGACGCCCACGTGGTGCGGGAGAGCTACCAGGTCGACGACAATGGCGAGGTCGTCGCGGCCACCGACGCCAACGGCGACACCACCTACATCACCTACGACGAGGGCGGCAACGCGGTCAAGACCACCGCCCCGGCGGCGTACGCCCAGTCGGTCGACAGCCCGTCGCCGGTGCTGGCCAACGCCGCCTCCTGGGTCGGCTACAACACGTTCGACGAGGTCACCGACACCCTCGACCCGTCCGGCAACTGGTCGGTGACCAGCTACGACGCCGACGGCCGGGTGGCCGGTGAGCAGTTGCCGGCGTACACCCCGCCGGGGTCGGCCACCCCGATCACCCCGGAGATCACCTACAGCTACGACGCGTCGGGGCAGGTGGCCTCGGTCACCGACCCGTTCGACGAGACCACCGAGTACACCTACGACCAGCTGGGCCGGCTGACCAAGGTGGTCACCCCGAACGACGGCACCACCCGCTACACGTACAACCTCGCCGGGGACCTGCTGACCACCACCGACCCGACCGGCGCGGTGGCCAGCTCCACCTACGACTACCTGGGCCGGCAGGTCACCAGCACCGACGTGGTCCGGCAGACCGGCACCAACCACACCACCACGTACAGCTACGGCCCGGGGGGCCGGCTCGCCCAGGTGACCGACCCGACCGGGGTGACCACCGCCGTGACGTACAACGCCGTCGGGCAGCCGCTGACCGTCACCGACGGGGCCGGCAACACCACCGGGTACACCTACGACGGTGCAGGCCGGGCGGTCCGGACCACGCTGCCCGACGACAGCTACAGCAACACCCACTACGACCTGACCGGCCGGGTCCTGGCCACCGCCTCGTACGACGCGTCCGGTGTGCAGCTGGTGCGGGAGACCACCAGCTACGACCGGGCCGGCAACGTGACCGCCGCGACCGACGGGCGCGGCACCACCGCCACCTTCGAGTACGACGCCACCGGTGCGCTCACGAAGCACACCCAGCCGATCTCCGGCTCCGACGACATCGTCACCACGTTCGGCTACGACCTGTCCGGCAACCGGACCCGGTTCACCGACGGGCGGGGCAACGCCTTCTGGACCGGGTACAACCCGTGGCATCTGCCGGAGGAGCAGATCGAGCCGTCGACCTCCGCGCACCCGGCGGCGGCCGACCGGACGTTCAGCGTCGCCTACGACGCCGCCGGCCGACCGGTGACCCAGTTCCTGCCCGGCGGGGTGACGATCAGCAGCGAGTACGACGAGATGGGCCAGCTGCTGCGTCAGGAAGGCTCCGGCGCGGAGGCGACGACCGTCGACCGGGTCTTCGACTACGACCTCGGCGGCCGGATGACCGAGTTCTCCGGCGGCGGTGGCACCAACACGATCAGCTACGACGACCGGGACCTGCCGCTGTCGATCAGCGGCCCGGTCGGCAACTCGACGTTCACGTACAACGGCAGCGGGCAGCTGGCCAGCCGGCAGGACGCGGCCGGCACCACCAGCTACGGCTACGACACCGCCGGGCGGCTGGCCAGCCTGACCAACCCGACCGCCGGCGTCACGATGGGGTACGCGTACAACAACCTGTCCCAGGTCTCGCAGATCACCTACGGCGGCACCGGCAACCGTCGGGAGTTCACCTTCGACGACCTGCACCGGCTCACCGGCGACACGTTGAAAACCTCCGGTGGTACGCAGATCGCGGCGATCGGCTACGGCTGGGACGAAAACGACAACCTGACCTCGAAGACGACCACCGGGTTCGGTGGTGCCGCCGTCACCAACACCTACAGCTACGACCTGGCCGACCGGTTGACGTCGTGGAACAACGGTTCGGCGACCGTGGTGTACGCGTACGACAAGGCCGGTAACCGGGTGCAGAACGGCGCCAAGCTGTTCAGCTACGACCAGCGGAACCGGCTGCTGACCGCCGACGGGACGGCGTACACGTACACCGCCCGTGGCACCCTCGCCGCCGCCGGCACGGTCGCCACGACCGCCGACGCGTTCGGCCAGGTGCACAGCCAGCAGGTCAGCGGTGGTGGGCCAGCGCGTACCTACGACTATGACGGGTTGGGTCGGGCGGTGCGGCCGGGGTTCGCGTACACCGGGGTCGGTAACGACCTGGCGGCGGACGACACGGCGACGTATGTGCGGGGGCCGTCGGGTGAGGTGGTGGCCGGGACGGCGGGTGGGACGCAGCGGCTGGTGTGGACGGATCTGCACACCGACGTGGTGGGTCAGTTCACGACGACCGGCACCACCCTGGCCGGGGCGACGACGTACGACCCGTTGGGCAAGGTGGTCGCCAGTACCGGGATGGTCGGGAGTCTGGGCTACCAGTCGGAATGGACCGACGCGGCCACGTCGCGGGTGAACATGCACGCCCGCTGGTACAACACCGACACCGGCCAGTTCGACACCCGCGACTCGGCCGCGAACAGCCCGGTGCCGGACTCGATCGCGGCGAACCGTTACCAGTACGGCGACGGCACGCCGTTGACGACGATCGACCCGACCGGGCACTGGGGCAACCCGTTGAAGGCGGCGGCGAAGCTGGCGTCGAAGGCGACGTCGAAGGTGTCGAGTGCGACCCGTCGTGCGGTGTCCAGCGTGTCGAGCTACGGCAGTGCCGCCTACCAGAAGGCGAAGAAGGTCACGAAGACCGCGGCGAAGAAGGTGACCACCGCCGCGAAGAAGAAGGTCAACCAGGTCAAGGCCAAGGCCGCCAAGGTCAAGAACAAGGTCAAGAAGACGTACGCCAAGGCGAAGAAGGCAGTCAAGAAGAAGGTCAACCAGGCGAAGAAGTACGTGGCGAAGAAGGTCGCCAAGGCGAAACAGAAGGTGAAACAGAAGGTCGCCCAGGTGAAGCAGGCGGCGAAGAAGGTCGCGGCGAAGGCGACCCGGGTGGTGAAGAAGACCGTCAGCGTGGTGAAGGATGCGGCGAACGCCACCAAGAAGTGGGTGGTGGAGCACAAGGACACCATCCTGGAGGTCGCCGCGATCGCCGGCGCGGTCGTGGCCGGGTTGGCGTGTACGGCGGTGACCGCCGGTGCGGGCGCGGTGGCGTGCATGGTGGGTGCGGGTGCGTTGATCAACCTGGCGAAGGATGTGGCGCAGGGCGACATCCACTCCGTCGGTGACGCGCTCGGTTCGCTCGGTACGGGGGCGATCATGGGCCTGGCCGGTGGTGCCGGTGGGGCGATCGCGGCGAAGGTCGGTACGGCGATCGCCGCGAAGGCCGGCTCGGGGGTTACCGCCCGGTTGGCCAGTGACGCGGTGGAGAACGGCATCTCCGATGTCATCTCCCAGGCCGCCACCACCGGACGGGTCGACCTCAGAGCCGCCGCCCTCGGGTCGGTGCCGGGACTCAACCTGATCGGCCGCAAGGGCGGCGGTGCAGGCCCCGCGCGGGCTCCACCGGGACGCGGCGGCAGCACCGCCGGTCCGTCCGCCTCAAGTGGTCGTGGCGGGTCGGGTCCGGGTTGTCGTACGCACAGCTTCGCCCCCGACACCCGGGTGCTGATGGCCGACGGCACCACCCGCCCCATCGCCGACATCAACGTCGGCGACCAGGTCATAGCGACCGACCCGGTGTCCGGCACATCGCTGCCGAAACCCGTCACCCAACTGCACCGCAACACCGACCGCGAACTCACCGACGTACGGGTCCGCACCAGCGACGGCACCTCCACCGTGGTGGAGACGACACCGAACCACCCCTTCTGGGACGACAACCGGCAGGCATGGGTCAACGCCGGCGACCTCAAGCCGGGTGCCAAGCTGCGGGTGGCGGGTCGCGGCGAGGTCACGGTGGTGTCGGTCCAGACACGCCGCGACGAGCGGGAGATGCGCGACCTGACAGTCGCCCACACCCACACGTATCATGTACTTGCCGGCGACACGCCGGTTCTTGTACACAACTGCAACAACGCAGTTCTCGGCATTAACGAACATGGTGAGAAGTTGGCGAGCCAGCTGAGGGGCGAAGGTCTGAGTAACGTAAGAACCTTCAATGATCCGGGCTTGAAGCCGGTTGATCCCGAAAGTGGCATGGCTGGCTGGCAGATGGCTGTGAAGGATGCTATCAGGGATGAGGATACGACGATCCATGTCGCACTTGACGGTATGGATGGCGCTACGCATTCAGAAAGATTCATGAATGCCTATAATGCCGGCAGAGGTGGCAATTTTGGCGCTACTGACTGGGAAATGGCTCAGCTTGGTCTAGCTGTTCGACGAGAAGTCAGGACTTGGAGTAGCATCAAGTTTTATCACGCCGGCGCGCGAGTGGACCTTGCGAAACCCAATTGGTAGGGATCTAATGGAAGTTTTGTTCGAGTCTTCTCGCCAATTCAAGCTGTGGCGCTACTCCGTGAGTCATAAGGTTCTGCTTCTGCGTAGTTCGCGCGACGAGGATAATTCAACCAGGATCGACGTCCTTTTTCAGCAGGTGGCTCGCATGCAGCTCGATACAGTTTTCGAGAGCCTGACGATTGGCAGGGCTAATGGAGGCGAGCGGTCAGAAATTGAATCGCAAGCTGGCCGCGAATTTCCTGGAGGGACTGAGTTGTTCATTGTTGGAGGTGAACTCGCCAACTATGTGCTCTCTGGTCCTCTCGTGTGGCATGAGGATGAGGGAACGTATCGAGATCCTTCGTTCTTTGAGAAGATTCTGTTGCTGTAGTTCGCTAAAATGATGATCTGTCCTCTGCCGTTAGGAAAAGTTTGTGCCCGGTAGGTGTGGACGGATTTCATATTCACAATATTCATGACCAACGATGGATCATTGCTTGCTGGTCGCGACGCGTCGGTATATCGCTATGCTGAATCGGTTCAAGGATTTCTGAGGGCTATGTTTGACGGGTCTCGCCCCACGAAGATTGCCGATTGGGTGATTGACTAGAATCTGGTTGCGGCCGCTACGGGCTGGGGTTCGACCGACAAACCGATCGTCTTCTCGGGCCGCAATTCGCGCTGGATCTCGCTGGCTTGGGCCCAGGTGATGACGTCGACATCGCTGAGTTAAGCAAGGACAGCCGATTGCCGGCAGCGGCAAAGGGGAAGAGATGCCGCCGCGTACTGGCCAGCCGATGGCGTGGCTGTTCGCCGTACCTGGCGGAGGTGTCTGCGGGGTAGGCGGTCGCAGGTTGCGGTCAGAGCTGGCGGAACTCGCCCTTTTCTGCGCCGTCGAGGAAACAGTCCCACTCCTCGGGGGTGAAGATCAGGACCGGACCGTCCGGGTTCTTGGAGTCGCGGAGCGCGTACGCCTGACCCAGGTTGGCGACCTCGACGCAGCCACCGTTCGCGGATGACTTCCTGCTCTTGTGCCAGACGGCAGTGCTGAGGTCGAGGTCGGGGGTCACGTGCTGCTCCTCGTCGGTCAACCCGTGGCGCGGGTCAGGGCGGTGATCAGCTTGGCGCTCTCGGGTGGGCTGAGCGCGGCGGCCGTGATGTGGTTGTACGCCAGGTTACACCGACGCAGGTCCGCGTCACGTTCAAGATAGAGGCCGCCGGCCTGACCTTCCACGTAGACGACGGGTGAGTGGATGTCCTCCTCGAAGTCGAAAATCGTGAACGCGCCGAGCTCGCCGGGGTAGCTGCCGTGGCTGTACGGGACGACCTGGAGGGTGAGCCATGGAGCAGCCTTGACGGTGTCGAGGATCTGGGTCAGCTGGGCGCGCATCACGTCGGTGCCGCCGACTCGGCGGTGCAGGACCGCCTCGTCGAGGATGATCCAGGTCTGCGGCGGGTCGGCGAAGAGCCGCTCCTGGCGGGCGCGGCGGATCTGCACCTGCCGTTCGACTTCCTCGGCGGGCGCGTTCGGCAGGTGCGTCGAGACGATCGCGCGGGTGTAGTCCTCGGTCTGCAGGAGTCCGTGGACCATCAGCGGCTCGAAGACGCGGATGCTGGTCGCCGAGGACTCCAGGCTGAGGAAGGTCGCGAACTGCTGGGGCACCATGCCGAACTTGGACCACCAGCCGCGTTCCTTGCCGCGCTTCTGCAGCTCGATCAGGTCGTTGCGGGCGGCCTCGTCGGTGACGCCGTACATGTCGAGCATGACCATGAGCTCGGCGCGGTTGGTGCCGACGTAGCCGGCCTCGACCTTCTTGATCTTCGACTCGGAGCAGCCGAGTTTGTCGGCGACGTCTGCCTCGGTGAGGTTGGCGGCGCGGCGTAGGCGGGTGAGCTCCTCGCCGAGCTGCCAGCGCGGGATGGTTGGACCGACGACCTTGGGCACGTCTGCCTCCACAGTGGGTGAGGTGGATTCCGCCATCTTGGACCATCCATGCCTGTCGGCGCAACCAGGCTAGCGCGATCCATCTTGATCATTAGGGCCGACCGATCGAGATGGTCGCAAGATTTTTCCATGGAAGAATTGACGGACCAGATTCGGCGTGCCACTGTCGATCCAAGCGAGTTACTGGATCGCGACGATCTGTGATCTTCAGTCCTCTGTGCCGGTGGCACCCGTTCCGTCGCCGGCCAACCTCGTGCACCCGTAGGAGTCCTTCGATGCCTTCGCTGCGCTCTGACCTGCCAGAAGACGGCCCACCGGTCGGGGAACCCGAGCGCGGCGATACGTCCGACCGGTGGCCGTTACGTGGGGTCCTGATGTGCGCGGCGTGTGGGCGGCGGATGCAGCCGTTGCGGACCGCTGACGGCGGTCGGGCGTACCGGGGGCCGTGTGGTTGCCGGCTGGGCCCGGTAGACGCGGGTCGGATCGAGCGGCTCGTCGGCCTGTCCATCGCCCGCCGCCGCCCCGACCTGGCCGCTGTGTCGCCGCCGCGCACCGACGCCGAAGTGATCGGCGAGGCCATCGATCAGGTGTACGTCGGTGCCGACGCCGACGACCTGCTGATCGTCTGGCGCACCTGAGCCGCCGCCCGTCGTCGCTGCCGAGGTGGGCGTGGCGGCGGGCGGCGTTCCACGCCCTTGTCTGCGCACGATGCCGAGGAGTCTGTCGAATGTCCACGTACCCGCTGGCCGACGACCTGTTCCGGATGGCCCACCACCGGCTGCACGGCCGACCGTTGCTGCACCCCCGCGCGCTCAGCCACGGACTGGCCGCCGCGCTGCTGGCCGAACTGCTCTACCCGCAGCGGATCGCCGTGCGCCGCGGCCTGGTCGTCGTCGGCGCGACCGTCGCCCCGCCCGACGACCTGGTGCACGGCGTCCTCGCCCAGATCAGCGCCGCGCCGACCCCGCAACCGGTGAAGACCTGGGTCGGTCTGCTCAGCGAGACCGCGGTCCGGCAGGTCGCCACCCGACTGGCCCGCGCCGGCCACGTACGCCGGGAAGTGACCCGCCGCCGCCTCGTCGGTCGCGGCGAACGGTGGGTGCCCACCGACATGAACACCGCCGGCTGGCCCGCCGTCCGGCTGGCCACCGCGCTGCGCGCCCGCCGCCGCCTCCACGTCACCGATCAGGGTCTGGCGGCGTTGACCTGGGCCTGCGGCCTCGACCGGCACATCCTCAACGGTGCGCCGCCGCACGCCTACGACGACCTGCGCACCCTCGTCGACCACGGCTGGCCGCCGATCGTCGACCTGGCCCGGCAGACCCGTGCGGCACTCGGCCGCACCGTCGCCGCACACCGTGGCTGACCGGCGGCGGCTGATGATGGTCGACTACCCCGACCCGGCCGGATACCCACTGGCCGCACTGATCCACTGCGCGGACTGCCGGACCCCGATGACCCCGGCCGTCCGTGCCGCCACCCGCGTCTACCGGTGCACCGGTGCGTGCCGCAACGAGATCGACGCCCTGCACGCCGAAACCCTGATGTGGGACCGGGCCGCCGCCCGGCAACCACAGCTGGCCCGGCCGCGCCTGCCGGCCGACCGGCGGCGCGAGGTGTTCGCATCCCTACTGACAGAGATGATGTTCATGAGCACCTCCCGTCGAGGTCTGACCCGCCTACTGACTGACTTCGGGTCCTTAACGGGATTTGTCGGCCTCGGTCGGGAGGTGCTCATGCACTCACCGGACGTGGCGTTGTGACCTAATAGGAGCCTGGCCAGAGGCCCCATCTCTGTCTTGTCCGCGTTGCCCGGCTGGTGCGTGCCGCCCTGCCCCCAGTCACGAACGACAGGACGACGATGCCCTCTATTACACCTGATAACGCCGCGGTCGAGGTCGTCGGTGGAGTCGATACCCACCAGGACACTCACACGGCCGCTGTGATCGACCTGGTCGGACGGGTTCTTGGCACCCAGCAGTTCCCGGCCACGACGGCCGGCTACACCGCCCTGCTGACCTGGATGCGCGGGTTCGGCCGTCTGCCGCGGGTCGGGGTCGAAGGCACCGGCGCCTACGGGGCCGGACTCGCTCGCAGACTCCGCGACGAGCAGGTTGAGCTGGTCGAGGTCGACCGCCCTGACCGTAAAACCCGCCGCTTCCAGGGCAAGTCCGACCCGATCGACGCCATCCAAGCGGCCAAGGCCGCCCTGGCCGGCGAACGTACCGGCACCCCCGAGCAGCGCGACGGCCGCGTCGTAGCCCTGCGCAACCTGCGGGTGGCCCGCCGCAGCGCCGTCGACCAGCGCGCCGACACCCAACGCCAGATCAAGGCACTGATCGTTACCGCCCCCGACCAGCTACGCGCCCAACTGCGCGGCCTGGCCGTCAAGCAGCTGATCGCCACCTGCGCCAGCCTGCAGCTCGACCCGGCCGACGCCGCAGCTCCGGCCACCGCAGCCACGATCGCCCTGCGCTCGCTCGCCCGCCGCCACCAGCAACTGTCCGCCGAGATCACCGAACTCGACGAACTACTCGAACCGCTCGTCGCCGCCATCAACCCTGGCCTGCTCGCCGCCCACGGCGTCGGCCCCGACGTCGCCGGTCAGCTGCTCGTCACCGCCGGCGAGAACCACGACCGGCTCACCTCCGAGGCCGGGTTCGCCATGCTCTGCGGTGTCGCCCCGATCCCCGCCTCGTCCGGCAGGACCAACCGCCACCGACTCAACCGCGGCGGCGACCGACAGGCCAACGCCGCCCTCTACCGCGTCGTACTCGTGCGGCTGCGCTGGGATCCGCGCACCCGCGCCTACGCCGAGCAGCGCACCAAGGAAGGCCTGTCCAAGAAAGAGATCATCCGCTGCCTCAAGCGCTACGTCGCGCGCGAGCTTTACCAGCTCATCACCTCAAAAGATCTTGAACTAGCAGCTTGACATCTATAGGAGCATCCGAGGTGTACGCCCGAGGCCCGTCGAGCTGGCTGTCGCTGCGTGCCTCCTGGATCGACCGTCGGCGACGGGCTGCCGGCCCGACGCCGCCCCCGGCCCGGTGACCTGAGCCGTCGCCGCCGACCGGAGTCATGTCTTGCCCGCCCTGGAGAGAAGGAACATGTCATGGATGTCTGCGCGTTGACCAGCGCTGCGGTGCTCGGCTACCTGGCCGGGCTGTTCTCGTTCCGGGTCAAGAGCCGCTGGTGCCCCAAGTGCGGCGAACTCACCACCACCCCGCCACCGCCGAGCGTCTGAGCCCTGCGGTCAAGCTGGTCGGGTGGCAAAACCACAGGGCAGGGGAGAGGCGGTGGGCGAGCCGACGGATACGGATTGCCATGCCTGAGCTGATCGCACCCACCATCGAGCTGTACGCGTCATGGCTCGACGCCCGCGACGAGTGGGGGCGCGGCACCCATCAGGACGGCAGTGGGCTGCGGCCGTCCGACGACGTCGACACCGCCGCCGGGTTCGCCGCCTGGGTCGACCGGCTGTGCCGACAGGGCGACGAGTCGCTGCCCGCCGACGAAGGGTGGGTGCACACCACCCACCGGTGGATCGTCGAGCAGGACGCCTACCTCGGGGCGATCTCGCTGCGGCACCGGCTCAACGACTTCCTGCGCCGCGCCGGCGGACACATCGGCTACGGCGTACGGCCGTCGGCGCGTGGCCGTGGCATCGCGACCTGGGCCCTCGGCGCGATGCTGCCGTTGGCCGCCGCCCGTGGCCTGGACCGGGTCCTGATTACCTGCGGCGACGGCAACGCCGCGTCGGCGCGGGTCATCGAACGCCACGGCGGGGTGCTGGAGGACGTACGGGACACCGAGCTCGGCCGTACCCGCCGCTACTGGATCGACCTGGGTGGACAGCCGCACCCGCCGACGTATCCGTTGCCGGTTCCGCCGGCCACGCACGGGACGGGGAAGCGGTGACGGCGGCGATGCCGCGTACCGAGCGGGAGGCCGTCGAGATCCAGCGCGAGCTGGCCCGCCGGGTCCGGGTCGACCAGCCGATGCCCGTACCGCCGAGGTTCGTCGCCGGTGTCGACGTCGCGTACGAATCGGACTCGTCGTCGGCGGGCCGACTCGCCGGTGCCGTCGTCGTGCTCGACCTGGCGGACAACCTGCCCGTCGTGGCCAGCGCGACCGCGACCGGCGTCTGCGACTTCCCGTACGTTCCCGGCCTGCTCGCGTTCCGCGAAGTTCCGGTCCTGCTCACCGTCCTCGAGCGGCTCACCGTCCGCCCGGACCTGCTGGTCTGCGACGGGTACGGCGTAGCGCATCCGCGCCGCTGCGGCCTGGCCAGCCACCTGAGCGTGGTCACCGGCATCCCGGCGTTCGGCGTGGCCAAGACGGCGTTCGTCAGCACCCACGGCGAGGTGCCACCCGAGCGCGGCGGCTGGGCCGACCTGGTCGACAACGGTGAGGTGGTCGGCCGGGTGCTGCGCACCCGCACCGGCGTCAGACCGGTGTACGTGTCGGCCGGGCATCTCATCGACATCGCCCAGGCGACCGAGATCACCCTGCGCCTGACGCCGCACTACCGGCTGCCGGAGACGACCCGCCTGGCCGACCGCGCCTGCCGGGAAGTTTCCCGGCACGGCTGATATCGGACGGCCTTTCATGTTAGTCAACCTGCTTCGTCGAAGAAAGGCATGTCGTTCTTGGAATCGAGTCCACTCGTCAGTCTGTGGGCATTAAGGTTCTTTCGGTGCGGGGACGACCTGATTGTCCCCGTGTCGGGGTCGTCGTGACCAGCGGGAGACCTCGGCCTTCATCAATGAGGCGGTCCGGCCTGAGGAGATCCGTGTTGAGTGCGCATGCGGCGATGTGTCGCGGTCTGCCGAGCCTTGCCGACCGGTACGTGCCGGACAGCAATTCGTTCGGGCTGATCCGCCTGGCCCTGGCCCTTGGTGTCCTCGTGGCGCATGCCTGGCCGCTGGGCTACGGCGCGGCGAGCCTTGGCTACGGGATATCGGCTGGGCAGAGCGAGCTCGGTTCGCTGTCGGTCCAGGGATTCTTCGTGGTTTCCGGATTCTTGATCACGGGAAGTGCGCTCAAGCACTCGGTCTTGCGGTATTCTTGGCATCGGGTGCTTCGGATTTTTCCCGGCTTCTGGGTGTGTCTACTGGTCACCGCATTTGTGGTGGCGCCGCTGGTCGCTCTGTACGAGAACGGTACGATGCGAGGGTTCTGGAGTCATCCGCAAGGTCCATTTTCCTACCTGGCGGTCAACTGGTTCACCGCTATGGAGCAGTACCCGATATCGGGACTGTTGTCGTCTACTCCGTTCGGTCAGATGATGGGTGGGCCGAGCGCGTTCGATGGATCACTGTGGAGCTTGCGGTACGAACTTTTGTGCTATGGCCTGGTCGCTGTCCTCAGTGTGACTTCGGTCCTGCGCCTGGCCCCGCGGGCATTGCTGGCAATCCTGATATTCGGCTATGCACTGATTATTCGTGACATTTCAATTGCTTCGACATGGGCATTCCGGCCAGCTCCCGTCGGGGCGGTCGGCCCGTTTCCGCTGATCGGCTCGTTCGCCTCTGACTGGCTACTGTATCTGACTTTCCTCTTTGTGCTGGGCGCCGCCGTCCGCTGCTATATGCATCGCATACCGATGGACGGCCGGCTGGCTGTGTTGGCAGCCGTCCTGCTCGCGATCAGCCTACTGTGGGGCGGATTCGTCGTTGTCGGACTGCCAGCCTACGCGTACCTGCTCACATATCTGGGTGTTGCGCTTCCGCGACGGCTCGGACGGGTCGGTCGTGGGCGGGACTACTCGTACGGAATTTACATCTATGCTTTCCCGGTGCAGCAAGTTCTGGCACTGGTCGGCGTGGCCGAGTACGGCATGTCATCGTACATCCTGTTGTCGGTAATCGGCACGATGCTGTTCGCTGTACCGTCGTGGCATCTTGTCGAGAAGCCCGCGATGAGATTGCGGGCCCTCGACGTCGCCCGCCTGCCCCGGCCCGCTCGCCCTGCCCCGGTCAGGCCGGCGGCCGCAGGAGGTCCGGCGGGCGTACGGTCGTCCGTACTGCCACAAAGCCCCTACCAGGGCGGTCGTAATGCCTATTCGGCTGCGACGAACGGCACCGCGGCAGGTGACGGAGACGGTGGCCAGGTGCCAGCTCCGCGCGGCTGACGGACCGGTGCGGGGAAGGCTGCGCACGTGCGCCAGGTCGCCGCAAGTCCATGTGCATGGCTGAAACCGGGCGCCGCCGCCACACGTCTGGGGGTATGTCGGTCGAATCGAGAACATCGACCGGACCCGGCGGCGGTGGGCGGGTAGCCGTCGCTGCCGGGTCACCGACAGGCGGATGAGGGTGAGAACCGTGGTGACGAGCCGATGGATCACAGGTCTGGGAATCGCCGTGCTGGCCGGCGCGGTGGCGGCGTGCGGCACGAACGCACCGGCCGGTGACGCGACGCCGACGTCCGACCCGGACCCGACGACGGTGACCGGGACCCCGACCGCCAGCCTGGCACCGCCGCCGGAGCCGACGGCACCCACGGGCGGCCTGCCGCAGGTGCTGTCCGGCACCCGGCAGGTCAGCATCGTGCGGGCCGAGGCGTTCGAGTCCGGGCTGTCGATCACCGACGACGGACGGTTGGCCGAGGTCGACGGCGACGAGGGCCGCCAGTTGTTCGTCGTGGTCCCGTTGCAGGGGCGGCTGTTCCTGATCGAGTCGTACCAGGCGACCGGCGGCGGTCCCGGTGCCGGTGACCCGGTCTGCTGGCGGGTGCGCAACCCGGGAGACGGGGGATCGCTGTCGGTCGAGGGTGCGGCCTGCGACGCCGGGGACCCCCGGCAGCGGTTCGCGATCGTCGCGGCCGACACCGGCGCCGACGACACCTTCATGATCAGCAGCAGGTCGGCGTACCTGCGCACCTCGGCCCGCTCCGGGCTGATCCTGGAGGAGCAGGGCGACGGTTCGCCGACCCCGGACGGGTTCCGGTTCACCGACAACGGGCCGGCGCCGACCCGGTGACCGGTGCAGGAACGACCAGGTGACGGGTGGAGCACGACGGATGCGTGACGCCGACGAGTTCGACGCCTTCTACGCCGCGTCGGCCCAACGGGTGCTCGGACACCTGTCCGTGGTGCTCGGCAACCGGGCCGACGCCGAGGACGCGGTCGCGGAGGCGTACGCCCGCGCGTGGGACCGGTGGCGGTCCGTGCGCGACTGTGACAGCCCCGAAGCCTGGGTACGCACGGTCGCGTACCGGATCGCGGTGAGCTCCTGGCGTAAGGCGGTGAACCGACTGCGCGCCCACCGCCGCGACGCCAACGGCCACCAGGCCGACGAGGTGTCGGCCGACCACGTCGCGATCGTCGCCGCGTTGCGCCGGCTCGGTGTCGACCAGCGCCGGGCCGTCGTGCTGCACCACCTGGTCGGCCTGAGCGTCGCCGAGATCGCCGCGGAGACCGGCACCAGCCCGAACACGATCAAGACCTGGCTGGCCCGGGGCCGCAAGGCGCTGGCCGTACACCTGACCACCAGCGGCGACGAAGGGCGGAGCCGTGCCGTCTGACGACCGATTCGACGAGACGCTGCGCGACGTGGCCCGGCGGGCCGGGCAGACCGGCCGGCTCGCCCCGGCGGCGGACATCCGGCGGCGCGGCGAGACGCTGCGCCGACGCCGACGTGCCACCACCGCCGCGCTGGCGGTGACGCTGGTCGGAGCCGTCGGCGCGGGCGTCGCTGCGATCCAGTTGGTGACCGCCGCACCGCAGCTGCCGGTCGGGCCCGCCGGCCCGACAATGAGCGTGCCGTCCGGATCGCCGTCCGGTGCGCCGTCCGGTGCGCCGTCCGGTGCGTCGACTGGATCGCCGACCGGGGCGCCGACCGGGGCGCCGGCCTCCGTCGGGGACGATCCGCTGCTGTCCGGGGACCGCCAGGTCGCGATCGTGCGTACCGACGCGTTCGAGTCGGCGGTGTCGCTGCTCGACGACGGCCCGCTGGGCGAGGTCGACGGGACCGAGGGCCGGCGGCTGTTCGTCATTGAACCGGCCGGGGCGGACACCTTCCGGATCCGCGCCGCCGAACCGAACCCGGACGGCTCCGACGCGTGCTGGCAGGTCAGGTCGTCGGGGGCGGACCCGCTGACCGTCGTCGCGGCGGACTGCGTGGCATCCGAGCCAAGGCAGCACTTCTCGATCAGCGCCGTGGAACGGGACGGTGGGGAACCGTCGTACGCGATCAGCAGCGCCTCGGCGTACCTGCAGCATTCCGCCACCCGGGGGCTGATCCTCGAAGAGCTGGGCGACGCGACGCTCGCGACATACTTCCGGCTAGTCGACAATGGTCCTTCGCCGGGGTGAGCCGCCCGGCCCGGCGGTTTGACGGTACGGCTGACTGTCGCGCTTGTACGTACTGCTCTCGCCGCTGGGCTTCGTCGTCGAATACCGTCGAGGTGCCGATCGATCAGTCGGCATCCGATGGTCTGACGACAAGATTTGCGGGTCAGGTGGTCACGGTGAACACAAACTCTGCCGGTGCGTTGGCGAAGTCCTTCCAGTTTGTTCACAAGAATCTCGACGGGTTCAAGATCAAGGAGAAAGTCGACTCGATGGGAATCAACGGCTACATCAACTACTGCGCCGGTCTGGCCGCCGGCACCGGGGCCGCTGCCGGGCTCGGCGGCGGCGTGACGCTGGCCCTGGGCATCCCCGCCGACCTCGCCAACACCATCGCCCAGCAGTTCCGGGTCACCCTCGCGGTGATCTACCACCGGACCGGGCGGTACGCGGTCAGCTTCCCCGAGTTCATGAAGATCGTCGGACTCTCGATCGGGGTGGAACTGGGCATCAAGGGCGTCGAGTTCCTCGCCCTGCGGGTCGCGCAGGAACTGCTCAAACGGCTCACGGCGCGCACTCTGGGCAAGGCGGTGCCGATCGTCGGAGCGGTGGTCGGCGGAGGGCTGAACTTCGCATTCATCAAGGCTGTCGGCTCGACGCTGCTCGCGTTCGAGGACCAGATCTTCAACGATGTTGCCGAGCGACCGGCGATCGGCGGTTGATCTCCGGTTGATTGGCGGGACGGCGGAATGTCGGCCGCCCCGCTGCGGTTGTTACCCGGTGCGTCCCGTGGCGTACGCGTTGTTGTGATTTCCGCACGCGGGGCGTTGGGCGCGGTCGGGAATGGGCGTGGTATCAGCCCTGACCGCCGCGCTGGGCACCGACTGACCGATTGTCCCGTTCGCGGGGTCCGGGCCGTTGCCAGACGATCAGTGCCCGGATCTTCCGCACCCTCCCGGAACGGAGATCCGCAGATGACCACCGTTCTTCACCGATCCGCAATGTCCGTCGCCGGTCTGCTGGTAGTCGGCGGTGTGGTGGCCGGTCCGGCTGCCGCAGCCCAGGCTGCCCCGGCCTCGGACACCACGAGCTTGACCACCACTGCCGCCAGTTCCGACCAGGGCGGGTGGTCCAGCGAGGGCCGGCTGCTGGACATCCGCTACGAGCGGCAGCCGAACTTCTACTACTGCGGTCCGGCCGCGACCCGGATCGCGCTGACCGCGCAGGGCCGCGAACTGTCGCAGGATGAGGTGGCCAGCAGGCTGGGCACCACGGTCGCCGGCACCGACTCGGCCGCGGACACCACCCGGGTGCTCAACGAGCTCACCGGCGACGACAAGTACCGGACCACCGCGATCGAGGCGTCCAAGGCGAGCCAGGCGCAGATCGACCAGTTGCGCGACGACGTGCGGGCGACCGTGGACGACGGCCGAGCCGTGGTGGCCAACATCATCGGTACGGTGAGCGACGTCGACGGCCGGACCCACTCGTACCCGGGCGGGCACTACGTGACCGTGGTCGGCTACGGCGAGGGCGGCGACGCTGTCAAGATCGCCGACCCGGCCTTCCTGGGCGCCGAACACTACTGGGTGAGCACCGAGACCCTGGCGCACTGGATCGCCACGCGCGGCTACTCGCACTGACGTCCTGACCTCGCCCTGACCATGTTGGCCGGGTCTGCCGCGTACGCGGCAGACCCGGCCAACGGTCGTCACCGGCTGGCCTTGATCCGCTGCGGTTCATCGACCCGACACGCCGGGCGGCAGTCCGATGAGCCGAAGTGGATCACTGCTGCGGGGGCGGGCTGAGTCTGCGCCGGACGTGGCCCATGCCCATCGCGGTCCGGTCACCGAAGCCGGCGTAGCTGGCGAACGCCGCCAGGGCGTCCACCGCCCGCCGCGCGTCGCCGGGCACCCCCGACGCCTCCGCCAACTGGAAGGTCACCGAGCCGACCGTGCCCCGGCGGAACCGGTGCTGCGGGTTACGCTGCCCCGGCTCCACCAGGTGCGTGACCATCCGCAGTTGGGCGTCGACCGCCTCCAGATGGTCGACGACCGCCGGCTCCGCCGACGTCGGCAACGCCACCTCCCCGGCGAACGCGTCCCAGCGCCGGGTCAGGTTGGTAAACACCCGCTCCGCGTCCGGCCAGGGGCGCTGGCGGCGGGCACCGTCCCCGCGTCCGGTGGCGAACCCGACCGGGGTCAGCAGGTCGTACGCCCAGGTGGTGGCGGCCGGGTCGGCGCCGGTGGCCAGCTCGGCGTACGACACCGCGTGCACGGCGACGTCGACGGTGCGGTACCGGGTCTGTGCGATCTGATGCCCGGCGGCGTGGTGCAGCGCGGCGAGCACCGGGGCGGCGTACGCGTCGATCAGCAGGCCGGCCACGATCCGGGCCGGCTGCCCCGGTGTCGACGGTGGCCGGCCCTGCTCGTCGAGGACCGGGCTGAGGGTGAACGGCTTGTACCGGGGGCTGTCGTGCATGATCGCGGACAGCTCCGGGTCGACGGCGCGGACCGCTTTGAGGAACGCGGCGTAGACGGCCGGGCCGGTGTGCGGCGGCGGGACCGCCGTGGCGGCGGTCGGCACCAGGGAGACGACGATCTGGGTGGGCATCGGCCGGCGTACCCTCTCGGTCTGGTGTGGTCGGTGAGTGCCCCCACTCAAGCAGACCGGCGCCAACGGGCCGGGGGATCCGCTGCCCGACCCGGTCGGGGTCGGGCAGCGGATCGGGTCCGGATTCGGTCCGAACTCGGGTTCGCTCAGGACGCGGTGCAGCTCAGATCGGTCGGCGTGGTGCCAGGACCGGAGCCGACGAAGCCGACCGTGGTGGCGGCGTCCGGCGCGAGGGCCCCGTTGTACGGCTCGTTGCGTACCGTGTTCACCCCGCCGGACGTGGTCAACCGGCCGTTCCACAGCGACCCGATCGACGTACCGCTCGGGTTGGTCCAGGTGAGCGTCCAGCCGGAGATCGCCGAGGTGCCGGTGTTGCGCACCTCGATGCTGCCCTGGAAGCCGCCCTGCCAGCTGCTGGTCACCGTGTACGTCGCGGTGCAGCCGTCGTCGCCGGGGCCGCCGTCGTCGGCCGCGGTGGTGACCGTCCGCGCCGGTGAGGCCGGCGAGACGTTGCCGGCGGCGTCGCGGGCCCGCACCGTGAACGTGTAGCTGGTCTCGGCGGTCAGGCCGGACACGGTGTACGCGGTGCCGGAGACCGTGGCGACCAGGGTGGCCGGCGCACCGCCGGTCGACCGCAGCACCTGGTACGAGGTGACGCCGACGTTGTCGGTCGACGCCGCCCAGGTCAACGTCACCGAGTCGGCGGTGACGTCGCTGGCGGTCGGCTGGCCGGGCGCGGTCGGCGCGGTCACGTCGTCGTCCCCGCCGCCGTCGCTGTAGCGCTGCGCGAGGCTGATCCCGGTGGTGGAACCGGCCCCGCCGAGCGGCACCTGGTGGTCGAGGCTGACGAACTTGCCGTCGTGCTGCCACAGTGCCGGCTTGAGCACCTGGTTGTACTTGACCTCGTCCCAGCTGGTCCAGTCGTCGAGCAGCAGGCCGCCGGTGTCACCGGAGTTGGGGTTCAGCGACCAGAACGTGTGGTGGATGCCGTAGTCGATCATCAGGTCGCGCAGGGCGTGCAGCCACTTGTCCTGCCGGGCGTCCTGGCCGTACCGGCCGCCCCATTCGCCGATCAGCAGCGGCGCGGTGTCGTCCTCGTGGATGTAGAGCCAGTTGGGCCGCCACACGTCCTCGGTCAGCGACGCCTTGTCGAACTCGCCCTGGAACCACGGCTGCTCGTATACCAGCGGGCCGTAGTCGTGCGGGGAGTAGACCAGCTGGTCCTGGTTGGCGCCCAGGTCGACCGGGTGCTCGGCGACGCCCCGCAGGTTGCCGCCCCACCAGTTGTAGAAGTAGTTCGGGCTGAGGTCCGGGTTGGTGTTGGGGGAGTCCCAGTCGGCGTGCGGGCGCGGGTAGACCTCGATGCCTTCGCAGAGGATCAGCAGGTCGGGGTTGATCGCCAGGATCCGTCGGCCGGCCGTCTCGCAGGCGTGCTTGAAGTTGTCCTGGTCGGTCGAGGAGTCCCACTTGGCCCGCTGCGGGTCGTTCGGGGTGCCGTGCGGCTCGTTCTCGATGTCCATCGCGACGATCGTGTCGTTGTCGCGGTAGCGCTCGGCCACCCACTCCCAGCCCTGGTAGAAGTCCTCCGGCGTGATCGAGCCCTTGAACCACATCGGGTAGAGGTGGCCGGAGTTGTCCGCTTCGGCGCTGTGCACGTCCAGCATGACCTTCAGCCCGTACTGTTCGCACAGGTCGAGCCAGTAGTCGAAGATCTGCAGGTTGTTCAGCCCGTCGAGCTCGGGATTGACGTACGCGTTGATGTTGGGCCGGGCCAGCGGCTGGCCGGCCTTCCACTCCAGCAGCAGCTGGGTCGAGATCGGCACCCGGACGATGTTGATGCCGCGCTGTGCCATCGCGCGGGTGACCGCCTCGATGTTGGCCGACCACAGGCCGTGGAAGACCCGCTCGGTGGCGTTGTAGCCGAACCAGTTGGCCCCGGTGAGCCACACCTGGTTGCCGGCCTCGTCGACGATCGTGTTGCCGTCGGTGTGCAGCCAGTCGTTCGCCGGTACGGCCTGAGCGGCCGCGGCCGCGGCTGATGTGGTGGCTGTGGCTGATGTGGTGGCTGACGTGTCGGTGCGGGCAGCCGGTGGGGCGGCGGCTGCCGTGGCGGGGGTGGTCGGGACGGCGGCGACCGCTCCGAGCAGCAGGCCGGCCGCCATTGTGGCGGCCCACCGTGTCCGTATCGACGGCATGTAGAGGTTCTCCTGTCGTGGGTTGGGCGATCGTGGGAGCGCTTCCATCGACAGAGATTACGACGTACCAAGGTCGTAATGGAAGGACGTGGTCCCGGCGGGCGTACCGCTGGGCCCGTCCGGGCTGTTGCAGATCCATTGACTTCCAATTTGTGGCTCCCGTAGGGTTGCAACGACGGCCTTCGATGGCGACGCGGTGACCTGGAGCCGGCATCGTGTGTCGCCCCGGGCGAAGGCGAGCAGGGCCGCCCTGGCGAGCCCGCCCGTACGGCGACCTGGTCGGCGCGTACTTCGCCAGCCACCCGGCGAACCAGAACGCCACCGTACGGATCGAGGACAGCTCGCACCCGTCGACCGCCGGGCTGCCGACCGCGTGGAACCGCTACGACGAGCGGTACAACTACCGGACCAACCCACGCTCGGACAACCACATCCTGGCCACCGTGGACGAAAGCACGTACACCGGCGGCACGATGGGCAGCGACCACCCGATCGCGTGGTGCCGGGGCTACGACGGTGGCCGCTCCTGGTACACCGGCATGGGCCACACCAACGAGAGCTTCAGCGACGCGAACTTCCGCCGCCACGTGCTGGGCGGCATCCAGTACGCCGCGCAGGTCACCGGCAACTGCTCGACCAGCCAGATACCACCCGGCTACAGCCAGGTCACCCTGGCCAAGGGGGTGGCCGAGGTCGGCGAGCCGATGGGCATGACCGTGCTGCCGAACCGGGGCGTGCTGCACACCTCCCGCGAAGGCACCATCCGCTACACCGACGCGGCCGGCAACACCAAGGTGGCGCTGACCATCCCGGTGTACACCCACGACGAGGAAGGTCTGCAGAGCATCAAGGTGGACCCGAACTTCGCCATCAACCGATGGGTCTACGTGTACTACTCGCCGCCGCTGTCCACCCCGGGCGGCGACGCGCCGTCGACCGGCTCGGCGTCGCAGGGCGTCGGAGGTGACGGTCCTGCAGGTCCCGACCAGCCGCGGCATGTGCTGCCACGTCGGCGGTGACATCGACTTCGACGCGGACGGCAACCTCTACCTGTCGACCGGAGACGACACCAACCCGTTCGACTCCAGCGGCTACACGCCGATCGACGAACGGTCCAACCGCAACCCGGCGTACGACGCGCAGCGTACCGCCGGCAACAGCAACGACCTGCGGGGCAAGGTGCTGCGGATCCGGCCGAGTGCAAACGGTGGGTACACCATCCCGGCCGGCAACATGTTCCCGGCCGGCACGGCGAACACCAAGCCGGAGATCTACGCGATGGGCTTCCGTAACCCGTTCCGGATGTCCGTGGACAAGGCGACCGGCGTCGTCTACCTCGGCGAGTACGGGCCGGACGCCGGCACCGCCGACCCCAACCGCGGGCCGGCGAACCATGTCGCGTTCGAACGCATCGCCCAGCCCGGTTTCTACGGCTGGCCGTACTGCTCGAACTACAACACGCCGTACATCGACTTCACGTTCCCGTCCGGCCCCTCCGGTGCACCGTTCAACTGCTCCGGCGGCCCGGTGAACAACTCCCCGAACAACTCCGGTATCACCCAACTGCCCCCGTCCCAGCGGGCCTGGCTGCCGTACGGTGGCGAGCAGAACCCGCCGGAGCTGTGCTGCGGCAGCCTGTCTCCGATGGACGCCGTGGTCTACAACTACGACGCCTCGCTCGCCTCCGACGTGAAGTTCCCGGCGTCGATGGACGGCAAGGTGTTCATCGGCGAGTTCGGCCGGCGGTGGATCAAGACGGTCACGGTCACCGGCTCCGGCGGCGGCCGATCGCCGATCGCCGCCGCGTCCGCCGACCCGACCACCGGCAACGCGCCGCTGACCGTACAGTTCAGCTCGGCCGGGACCAGCGACCCGGACGGGGACGCCATCACGTACGCGTGGGACTTCACCACGGACGGCAGCACCGATTCGACGCAGCCGAACCCGTCGTACACCTACACCAGCAACGGCGAGTTCACGGCGACGCTCACGGTGCGCGACAGCACCGGCCGCAGCGCCACCGCGAGCGTGGTGATCGGGGTGGGCCGGCCGACGGTCACCCTCGACCTACCGCGCAACGGCCGGCTGTTCGAGTTCGGTGACGCCATCCCGTTCGAGGTGACGGTCACCGACCCGGACGTGTCGACGATCGACTGCAGCCGGGTGAAGGTCAACTATCTGCTCGGGCACGACAGCCACGCCCATGGCATCTCCAGCGCGACCGGCTGCTCGGGCACCCTGCAGACCACCGAGGACGGCGAACACGACCCGAATGCGAACATCTTCGGAGTCATGATCGCCGAGTACACCCCGGTGGGCGCGACCATCCCGGTGACCTCGACGCAGACGGTGCTGCAGCCCCGGACCCGCCAGGCCGAGCACTACGGCGACCAGCAGGGCACCACCCTGGTGGAGAAGGCCTCCGCCCACGGCGGCAGCGCGGTCGGCTACATCGAGAACGGCGACTGGATCTCGTTCACCCCGTACAACCTGGCCGGGGCCACGTCGTTCCCCGCCCGGGTCGCCTCGGCCGGCTCCGGCGGCACCATCTCGCTGCGGACCGGCTCGGCGTCGGGACCCGTCATCGGTACGGCCACCGTGAGCCCGACCGGTGACTGGGAGACCTGGACCGCCGTCACCGGCACGCTCACCCCACCCAGCGGTACGCAGCAACTGTTCCTCGTCTTCACTGGCGGCTCCAGCTACCTGTTCGACGTCGACGAGTTCACCTTCCGCGGTGGCGGCACGACCCCGCCGCCGTCCACCGGGCCGTCGTGCTCGGCGGCGTACTCGGTGATCGGGCAGTGGCAAGGTGGCTTCCAGGGTGAGGTACGGGTCACCGCCGGATCAACGTCGAGCGGCTGGACGGTCACCTGGACGTTCAACGGCGGGCAGACCGTCAGCCAGTCCTGGAGTGCCACGGTCACGTCGAGCGGTGCCAACGTGACCGCACGCAATGTCTCTTACAACGGGTCGCTCGGCGCCGGAGCCAGTACGACGTTCGGCTTCATCGGCTCGGGCAACAACGGAGCCAACGTGTCGTCGCTGAGCTGCACCGCCAGCTGATCGACAAGGGCTGCGCGGCACCCACCGGCCGGTGGGTGCCGCGCAGCTTTCGTCTGTCGGCCGCAGCGTCACTTCCTCGGCTCAGGTGCCGCAAGGTGCCAGTGCGGCATCATGGTGATGTCACGATGGCTTGTCGGTGGTGCCATCTTGTGCCATGATGGCACCATGGACCTGACGTCGTACGTGAGCAACCTCGGGCGGGAGTTCGCCACCCTCGCCGAAACCGGCGGAGACGAGGCGCGGGCGCTGGTCGAGCGCCTGACCGGGTCGCTCGAGTCGGCGATCCGGATGACCCTGCTGGACGCGCTGTCGGCCGCCGCCGACGAGATCACCCGCGACCTGGCACCCGGCTCGGTGGAGCTGCGGCTACGCGGCCGCGACCCGCACTTCGTCGTCACCACGCCACCCGCCGAACCGACCGGGACCACCGCCGGGGACGGCGCGGCGACGGCCGACGGCCCACCCGACAACGACCTGCTGATCACCGAGGACGGCCCGGTGACGCGGATCAACGTACGCCTACCCGAGCAGCTCAAGGCTGTGGTCGAGGAGGCCGCCGCCAAGGAGGGGCGCTCGGTCAACGCCTGGCTGGTCCGGGCGGCAGCCGCCGGTCTGCAGCGGCCCGACCGGGACCGGCGCCGCGACGAACGCGGCACCGGGAAACGCAGCACGCAGACCTTCACCGGCTGGGTGCGCTAGCCGCACCGCGCTCCCTCCCACTAACGGTCCACTCTCCACACCTCACGTCCCCGACCTGCGGGGACGACCCACCGACCATGATGCGGGGACAACCATGCCTACTTTCGACACGCCCGAGCCGATCTCCGTCACCCTCGAACTCGTCAGCGGCAACGTACAGATCGCCGCGACCCAGCGCACCGACACCGTCGTCGAGGTCCGCCCGAGCGACGACACCGACGACTCCGACGTGGCCGCCGCCGCCCGGGTACGCGTCGACTACGCCAACGGCACCCTGCGGATCACCGCCCCGAAATCACCCGCCTTCGACTTCTCCCGCCGGACCCGGTCCGTCGAGGTATCCATCCAACTGCCCAGCGGTTCCCAGGTCTCCGCCGAGACGCAACTGGGCGACGTCCGCTGCACCGGACGGCTCGGGCAGTGCCGGGTCAGGACCGCCGCCGGAAACGCCTGGCTGGAACTGACCGGCCCGCTGCGCGTAGACACCTCGGCCGGCCACGTCACCGTCGACGGCGTCACCGGCGACGCCCGGATCACCACCGGCTCCGGAAAGATCCAGATCGGCGAGATCGACGGCACCGCCGTGGTCAAGAACTCCAACGGCGAGACCACGATCGACGCGGTCACCGGCGACGTACGGGTGCGGGCGGCCAACGGCGACATCCGCGTCGAACGCGCCGGCGCCGGCGTCGACGCGAAGACGTCCAACGGCAGCATCCGCCTCGGCGAGGTGGTGCGCGGCTCGGTCGTGCTCGGCACCGCCATGGGCAACCTGGACGTCGGCATCGCCGAGGGCACCGCCGCCTGGCTGGAAGTGAAGACCGACTTCGGGCAGGTCCACAACCTGCTGGAGACCGCCACCCGGCCCGACGACGCCGACGAGACCGTCGAGGTACGCGGCCGCGTCTCCTACGGCGACATCACCATCCGCCGCTCCTGACCCACTCCTTGCTCGAAGAGAGGGCGACTATGCACTCCACGCAGCCCCGGCCGGCGATCGCCGCCACCGGGCTCCGCAAGGCGTACGGCGATCATGTCGTGCTCGACGGCATCGACCTGCACGTACCGGCGGGAACGGTCTTCTCGCTGCTCGGCGCGAACGGCGCCGGGAAGACCACCACGGTCAAGATCCTGTCCACGTTGATCCGACCGGACGCCGGGGACGCCCGGGTCGCCGGGCACGACCTCACCCGCGACCCCGACGCGGTACGCGCCGCGATCGGCGTCACCGGCCAGTTCTCGGCGGTGGACAACCTGCTCACCGGCGCGGAGAACCTGCGACTGATGGCCGACCTGCACCACCTCGGCCGGGCCGACCGCCGCCGGCGCGTCGCCGGACTGCTCGACCAGTTCGACCTGACCGAGGCGGCCGGCAAACCGGCGTCGACCTACTCCGGCGGCATGCGGCGGCGGCTCGACCTGGCGATGACCCTGGTCGGCGACCCCCGGGTGATCTTCCTCGACGAGCCGACCACCGGGCTCGACCCGCGCAGCCGGCGCACCATGTGGCAGATCGTCCGGGACCTGGTTGTCGACGGCGTCACCATCTTCCTGACCACCCAGTACCTTGCCGAAGCCGACGAACTCGCCGACCGGATCGCGCTGCTCGACCACGGGCGGGTGGTCGCCGAGGGCACCGCCGAGGACCTCAAACGCCGCATCCCCGGCGGGCACATCCGGCTGCGCTTCGCCGACCAGCGACGCCTCGACACGGCCACCCGCGTACTCGACACGGCCACCCGCGTACCCGGCCAGACACCCGGAGCGCTCGGCCAGGCATCCCACTCACTCGGTCAGGTCACCCGCGACCCCGACCCGCTCGCCCTGCGGGTGCCCAGCGACGGCAGCCTGCAGGCGTTGAAGACCCTGATCGGCCGGCTCGACGCCCACGCCGTCGAAGTCGACGAACTGTCCGTACACACCCCCGACCTCGACGACGTCTTCCTCGCCCTGACCGGCGAACCCACCGACGACGACAAGGTGACCACCCGATGAGCGCCCACGCCCTGACCGGCCCGGCCACCGCCGTCGCCGCTGGCCTGCGTACCCACCCGCTGCGCGACTCGGCGACGATGCTGCGCCGCAACCTCAGACGCATGCTGCGATACCCGTCGATGACCGTGACCCTCGTCGGGATGCCCGTCGTCTTCCTGCTGCTGTTCGTCTACGTGTTCGGCGGCACCCTCGGCGCCGGGCTCGGCCAACTCGGCGCCATGATGCCCGGCGGGGCGCTCCCCGGCGGCGGGGCCGGCGGGCGCGCCGCGTACGTCAACTACGTGGCACCGGCGATCATCCTGATGACCGTGACGACCACCGTCCAGGGGACGGCGATCTCGATCGCGATGGACATGACCGAAGGCATCATCGGCCGATTCCGTATGATGCACATCGCCCGTGTCTCGGTGCTGACCGGACACGTCCTGGGCAGCATGATCCAGGCGGCGGTCAGCGTGGCGGTCGTCGTCGGCGTCGCGCTGCTGGTCGGCTTCCGGCCCACCGCCGGGCCGGTCGGGTGGCTGGGTGCCGCCGGTTTCCTGCTGGTGGTGACCTTCGCGCTCGTCTGGCTGTCCGTCGCGCTCGGCCAGGTGAGCCGCAGCGTCGAGACCGCCAGCAACCTGCCGATGCCGCTGATCCTGCTGCCCTTGCTCGGCAGCGGGTTCGTCCCCACCGACTCGATGCCGGCCGGGCTGCGCTGGTTCGCCGAGTACCAGCCGTTCACCCCGATCATCGAAACTCTGCGCGGCCTGCTGATGGCCGAACCGGTCGGCAGCAACGGGTGGATCGCGCTCGCCTGGTGCACGGCCATCGCGCTCGGCGGATACCTCTGGTCGAAACGGCTGTTCAACCGCGAGCCCTGAACCCTGAATGTGGCTGATGCCTGCTGCGGCACAACTATGCCGCAGCAGGATCAGACCCTTCTGCGGTACGGCGTCCCCGGCCCGGTGTCCGGGCGGTCGCCGGCGTTCGCGTCGGTGACGCAGCGGCGACGAGGACCGCCGTGACGGTGAGCAGCCCGGCCAGCCACGCCATCGGGCGCAGGCCGACCATCGTGAAGCCGAGCCACGGCGGCGCCCACGGGTCGCCGCCGGTGATCGCTGCATGGCTGGCGGCCAGCCCACCCACCGCCAGAGCGGGCAGGCTCAATACGGTGGCAGCTCCGAGCAAGGAGACGGCGACGACCCGGACCCAGGCGCGTCCGCTGGTGTGCGCATCGAGCTGCCGGAGGGCAAGCAACGTGGTGATCAGGGCGACGAGGAATCCGGCGACCGCCAGCGGCCAGACCCACCACGGCCGCGCGCGGCCAACGTCGATCACGAAGCTCGTAGCATCCCGCGCAGACAGACGCACGGCGACACCGTCCCGGGTCGCCGTGAAAGCGTCGTAGTCGCCGTTGGCGCGGAATCGCTCGGCATCCCAACCGGCAGCCGTGAGCCGGTCGACCGCCTCGCTGACCGGACGGCCGTCGGAGGTCGACGCCGGACCGAACGGCAACGGCAGGGTGACGGTTCCGGCGACGTAGCCGTCACCTCCGACGAGCAGGGTCCAGGCACTGTCGACAGCCGGCGGAAATCCGTGCCGGTCACCGTTTCGGGTCGGCTCACTCACCTCGACGCCGGGAAACGCGACAGCGGCCACCTGTCGGGCTGCCGCCGTGTCGGTGGTCGGCCCTGCCGTCTGCCAACCCAGCCACGAACCGAATACGGCCCCGACAAGGCCGGCCAGCGTCGCAAGAATCAAATAAGTGATCTTCACCTTGTGTCCAGCGAGTAGAGCTGCAGGTCAACTGAATCTGGTGGCCAGGTTTCAGTCCGGCGCGGTTTTCGTGTGCTTGGGGACCCGTCGTGAACGCCGCCGTCAAGGCGAAGATCGGGGACGGTTTCAATCCGGCGCGGTTTTCGTGTGCTTGGGGACCTCAATCGTGGGGGGGGGATGGAGGGCGGCCCTGCCAGTTTCAATCCGGCGCGGTTTTCGTGTGCTTGGGGACTATGGGTAGTGGTGGCGGCCCGCCGGGGCTGGTTCAATCCGGCGCGGTTTTCGTGTGCTTGGGGACACATTCCGCCAGTCCTTCATCACCGGCCCGCAGGGAGGTTTCAATCCGGCGCGGTTTTCGTGTGCTTGGGGACACCGTTCTTCAACCGAGAGGAGGTGAAGAAATGCCCAAGTTTCAATCCGGCGCGGTTTTCGTGTGCTTGGGGACCCGTTCCGAGCCTGTACTCAGAACGGTAACAGCATCAGTTTCAATCCGGCGCGGTTTTCGTGTGCTTGGGGACCACCGGCAGCAGCCGGAGCAGTGCTAGGTGTGGCAGTTTCAATCCGGCGCGGTTTTCGTGTGCTTGGGGACCGCCGTTCCCACCGCTGACGAAGCGGTGCGGGAGGTTTCAATCCGGCGCGGTTTTCGTGTGCTTGGGGACCGGGGTACGCCTTTTCCATCAACCTGGTGAAGTTTCAATCCGGCGCGGTTTTCGTGTGCTTGGGGACCATGGCCACGTGCGTGCGCTTCGGCACGTGTAAGGTTTCAATCCGGCGCGGTTTTCGTGTGCTTGGGGACTGTGGATCCCCAAAAGAATGGGGCAGCGGTCAAGTTTCAATCCGGCGCGGTTTTCGTGTGCTTGGGGACCGTGTCCGAAATGTCGGGCGGTCTGACCTGCGGAAACAGGGGCTCTCGGGGGCAACCTCCTGTTGATCATGATCTTGGAGAGTGGCTAGATGATCTCCGAAGACCATGTTTTCGCAGCTCAGGTTTACTTTGGGATCTTTCCGCCAACCTACCCCGGATCCCGGGCGTGTCGGGGGTTGTCGCAACGGGCATTCCGGACCAATCACCTCCCTGGGTGGCTCTGGTGGGCCTGCCGGGCTCCAGTCTATTCGCTCGTCCACAGTGATGGAATAGGGGAGTGGGTGGGGCGGCGGTGGGTTTCCGTCGCCCCACCCACTCCCCGGATACCGGACTATCCGGGCGGTTCCGATAGGAGATCGTCCAGCCACTCGACACCGGCACCGGCGACGAGGACCGCGAGGATTTCCAGTCGCCGACGGGCTGTGCCGGCCGGCAGCCGCAGTCGTCGCGCGCAGGACTTCTCCAGGTCGACGGCGGATCGTTCGAGCGCGACATCGCACATCTCGGCGAGCAGTTTCGGCAGCCCGCTGCGGCGTACGGCCGGGTTGGCCAGTAGCCGCAGCAGCACTTGGCGGCGGCGACGCCGTTGGGGAGTGTCGCCGGGTCGGCGTACCGCTCGGCCGGGTCGCCCGGGGCGGTGCCGCGGATCGGCCGGGCACCCGGCAGGTCGTCGCACGGGTCGAGCCGGTCGGCGCGACGGTGCAGTGCGGCGGCGACGTTCGCCTCGTAGAAACTCGGGTTGATCCGTCGGAGCTGGTCGACGGCCGCCGTCAGACGCAGGCGTACCTGCTGGTCCGTGAGTCCGTGCTTGGCCGCCGCGTGCGGGATCCGCCACGGGTCGGAGACCTAGTCGCGCAGCCCGATCACGAAGCTGATCAGCAGGTCCAGGCCGACCGGGTCGTTGGCCAGCGGCGCTGCCCAGCGGGCGGTGGTGAGGTCCCGTTCGGGGCGGGCGTGCATGCCGCGTGCGGTCGCCGACCGGCGGCGCAGCTCGGCGATGGCCTGGCGTTGGTCCTGGTGCACGAACTGCCAGTAGATGGCGCGTAGCCAGGGTGCGATGTCGGCGTTGGCCCGGTTCGGGTGGTGGGCGTAGCGGAGCAGGTCCGCGCCAGCGGCGTCCGGGTCGACCGTCGACGCCTGTGGCCCGTAGAGGAAGGACACCACCTGGTTGATCTCCTCGATCCGGCTGGGGCCGCCGACGCCGGTGCGGGCGCTGCCGCTGGCGGTGCCGTGGACGGTGGCATTGCGCCGCAGTCGGTCGAACTGGCGGCGGATGTGCTCGTCGCGTACGTCGGCGCAGTTGGCGCACAGGTGCAGCCACCGGTTGGCGGCGCGCGGGCTGTCGACGCAGTGGCTGGTGCCGTGCACGGTGCGGGCGATGACCATCCCCAGGTGGTGGGTCATGGCGCGGACGACGGCGAGGAGGAAGCAGGCGTACGTGTCGTTCGGGTCTTCCGGTGAGCGCAGTGCGGTGTCCATCGAGGTGCCTCCCGTTGCGACGCAGGAGAACAGCGGGGTGGATGAGCAGGCGGGCTGGGTGCCCGCCGGACGACACCGGTGTCGTGATGTGGTGGGGAGCGACCGCCCAGGGCGCCGGCCCGAGAGCCGTGGACGATGGTCGCGGCAGCCAGTGAGATTAACCCCTGGTGTTCGTGCAACTACCATACGTGTGGTTACTCGATGGTAGCAACTGGAGGCCGATCCAAAGCCGGTGACCGTCCACACACGTCCAGCTGGTGGACTGCGCTGCCACTTCGTCCATCTGTTCCAGGTAGGAGCAACCCCGGCAACCGGAGGACGACATGGGCAAAACGATCAGGATCAACGGGGTCGACGTACCGGTAATCGACGACATGCTGTCCGGCCGCGACATCAAGCGGGCGGCCGGCCTGCCGCAGGAACGGGTCCTGGTCCGCCAGGACGACGACCGCAACGTCATCGTCCCCGACGACCAGCGGATCCGCGTCGCCGATCAGCAGCAGTTCACCCACCACGCCCGGCACTCCAAGGCGATGACGACGCTCGACCCGAGGCGGCTGCGCATCCGCCACGAAGCCGCCCAGCTCGCGTACGCGTACCCGGGGCTGACCGTCGCCGACGACGAATCCTGGCTGCACATCCCCGAGTTCCGGCTCCCGCCGCACTGGGAGCCGGACCGCACCACCGTGCTGATCGTGCCGCCGGCCACCTACCCGGAGACCGCACCGGACGGCTTCTTCCTCGGCGACCACCTGCGCCGCCGCGACGGCCGCGCGCTCGTGCAACCGCCCCACTACTTCTCGGCCTACAAGAACCGATACGCCGAGCTGGGCTACCGCTGGTACTGCCTGGAAGACCCGGAACGCAACTGGGATCCGCGTTTCGACTCGCTGGTCAGCTACGTCGAGGCGATCCGCACCTACCTCGGCACGGTCGACTGATGTCCTGCGTGCTGCGGATCAGCCACGACACCTGGGACACCGTACGGCGGCATCTGCGCGACAGTGACGACGAACGCGGCGCCTACCTGCTGGCCCGCGCCGGCCGGTGGACCGACCCGTGGGGCGCCGGGGCCGTCACCGACTTGCTGGTCACCCGGGCCATCCCGATCCCGGACGACGCGCTGTCGGTGCAGAACGGCGTACGGATCGAAGTCGCCGCCTGGCTGACCCGGGAGGTGCTGATCGCCTGCTTCGAGACCGGCCTGTCCCTGGTCGACGTGCACAGTCATCCGTTCGCCGACGACACGGTCAGGTTCTCCGGCCTGGACGTGGAGAACATGCGCCAGACGCACACCGAGTTCCTCGACCGGATGCCGGCCGCGCCGCCGGTCGGTGTGGCGTCGGTGGTGCTCGGGCAGGCGTCGGTGGCCGGCGCGTACACCGACCCGGACGACGGGACGCTGCGGATGCTCGACCGGTTGGTGCTGCTCGGCGACGACGACCTGACCGAGGTGAAACTGTGCCGATTCTGACCACGCCGATCCTGACCGCACCGGCCGGTGGGCCGGACCCGCAGGCCGGTGCCACTGGGCCGACCCCGGCGGACCGCTACGACCGGCAGGTGCGGGCGTTCGGCCCGCACACGCAGCGCCGGCTCGCCGAGCTGACCGTCGCCGTGGTCGGCCTCGGCGGTGTCGGCAGCCAGGTCGTCCAGTCGCTGGCCCACCTGGGCGTGGGCGGCCTGCTGCTGGTCGACCCCGACACGGTCACCGCCACCAACCTGAACCGTCTGGTCGGCGCCAAGCCGGCCGACGTGGCGCGGGCGGCGACCAAGGTCACCGTCGCGGCACGCACGGTCCGGACCATCAACCCGCAGGTACGGGTACGCGGCATCGCCGGCAGCATCCTCGACCCGGTCGTCTGGCAGCAGGTGCGCCCGGCCGAGGTGATCGTCGGCGCGGTTGACGGGCACGCGCCACGCTGGGCGTTGAACCGGCTGGCCGTGCAGTACGCCCGCTGCTATCTCGACGTCGGGGTCGAGCTGGGGCCGGCACCCCGCCCGGAGCCGCCCGACGACCACAACCAAGAAACCAATTCCCGGGTACGGCTGGAAGCCGGCGGGCATCTGGCGGTGGTCCGCCCCGGTGGCCCGTGCCTGCTCTGCCTGTCCGGCTACGACCCGCGTCTGGTGGATGCCGAGCTTGATCCCGGGTTGGCCGCTGCACGCCGGGCGGCCGGCTACCGGGTCGACGATCCGGCCGAGCCGACGCCCAGCGTGGTTTTCCTCAACCAGATCATCGCCGGGTACGCAGTCGGCGAGCTGCTGAACTATGTCTCGCCGTGGCGGCCACCGGTGCGGTATCTGCTGGTGGACGCGGCGGCGAACGAAACGGCGGTGCTGGACGCCGACCGCGACCCGGAGTGCCTGGCCTGCGGGCCGGACTCACCACGCGGTCTCAGCGACGCCGCCGGCCCACCGTCGGTGGCCCGGACCACCGCGCCACCAGCGGCCCACGACGCTGCCGGAGCATCACCGAGCCCGAACACCCAGCCATCCCGATATCCGTCACCCGGCGAGCCAGGCCCCCGCAACGAGTCCCGCCACCACGACACCTGATCCCAGCCCGACTGACGCTGTCTCTCGATAGACCCGATGCGACTTCGCGTGATCCCGTCACGGGATTTTCTCCCCTGGACGGGATCACGCGCTGCGGTGCATCGGGATCAATGTTGCACCGTCGTGGCTTTGCCACTCGCGGACACCACGACGGGCATTTGCTTGCCCGAATCTGGCGCGATTCTCGTGTGTCCGGGGACACCTGTACCGTGGAGTGGCACTGTTCTTCGGTGGAGGGGTTTCAATTCGGCGCGGTTTTCATGTGTCCGGGGACCCTCGCGTAGAGTGGCGCTGTCCAAGTGCTCCTGCAGTTTCAATCCGGCGCGGTTTTCGTGTGTCTGGGGACTGCGCGAACTGCAGCTTGTGCTTCGCTCTGAGGGGAACAAGTTTCAATCCGGCGCGGTTTTCGTGTGTCTGGGGACCCCAGTTCCCCGACGCGAAGACGGCTTCGGCGGCGGTTTCAGTCCGGCGCGGTTTTCGTGTGTCTGGGGACCCCGGCAACCTGGTGCCCCGTTGACCCCAATGGGGCGGTTTCAGTCCGGCGCGGTTTTCGTGTGTCTGGGGACCCCCCGTACATCGAGGCCAACGCGCAGTTCAAGGTTTCAGTCCGGCGCGGTTTTCGTGTGTCTGGGGACCACCCGTACCGCCGTTCTCCAGATCAGACTGAAAGTGCTTCAATCCGGCGCGGTTTTCGTGTGTCCGGGGACCCGTTCTACAGGAAGGAAAGGAAATGGCTCTCGCTGGTTTCAATCCGGCGCGGTTTTCGTGTGTCCGGGGACTCGACGAAAGGTCAACAGTGGCCCAAGACAACGGCAGTTTCAATCCGGCGCGGTTTTCGTGTGTCCGGGGACCTGGGGGCACTCCTTCAGTGTCAGCCGCGGGGGGTTTCAATCCGGCGCGGTTTTCGTGTGTCCGGGGACCCTGCCGTCGCGATTGTTCTACGAGAACATCGCCGGTTTCAATCCGGCGCGGTTTTCGTGTGTCCGGGGACCGTGTCCGAAATGTCGGGCGGTCTGAGCTGGGCAAACATGGTGCTCTGGGGGCAACCTCTTGTTGATCATGATCTTGGGGAAGCCTCAAATGATCTCCGTGGGGCAAGTTTTCGCAGCTCAGGTTCACTTTGGGATCTTTCCGCCAACCTATCCGGGATCCCGGGCGTGTCGGAGGTTGTCGCAAGGGGCATTTCCGGACATAAGCTCCTGTTGATCTCGGCGGTAACGTCGATGCCACCGATTCTATCGGAGTTCGTCCGTCCGATCTCGGCATGAATACCTCTCCTTCCCGGCTGTTGAGTCGGATGTCTGACCAGCCGACGTTGTGGGCCGCCTGGTCGCGGGTCGCCGCCGGCACCGCACTCGCCGGAGCGGACGGCGTGACCGTCGCCGAGTTCGCCCACCACCTCGGCCCACGACTGGAGTCGCTGTCCGCGCTGCTGCGCAGCGGCGAATACACTCCGCAACCCCTTCGACTGATGACCGTCACCCGTGGTGGCGAGCGCCGCGACCGGGGCATTCCGACCGTCGCCGACCGGGTCGCCCAGCGCGCTTTCCTGCACGTCGCCGGCGACCGGTGGGAGACCCGCCGCGCCGAGGTCAGTTTCGCGTACCAGCGGGGTCGTTCCTGGGTGGACGCGCTGACGATGGCTCTCGCGTACCGGGACAAGGGTTTGCGCTATGTGGTCCGCGCGGACATCGCGGATTTCTTCGCCAGCGTCGACCACCAGCTCCTGCACGAGATGGTCAGCGGCAGTCTCGCCGACCCGGCGGTCAGCCGGATCGTACGCGGCTGGTTCACCGCGCCGATGCTGACCGCCGCCGGTCTGCGTACCCGGGGTCGGGGTGTTCCCGAAGGCGCGCCGATCAGTCCGACCCTGGCCAATCTCTACCTGCGTGAGTTCGACGCCCGGGTCGACGGCCGGCACGGCCGGCTGGTGCGTTACGCCGACGACCTGGCGCTGTTCTGCCTCGACCTCGACGCGGCGGTCAACGGCGCCCGGCAGATCGGTGCCGAGCTGGCCGCGCTCAACCTGCGGCTGCACCCGGGCAAGACGCAGATCACCACGTTCGACGCTGGGTTCAGCATGCTCGGCTGGGTGTTCGACGGCGAGCACGGTCGGCCCAAGCAGCCCAACGCGGACTGGACGCACCCGCTGCTCAACACGCCGCAGCGGGGCAAGCTGCCGGCCAGCAACGGGAGCCGGCGATGATCGGCAAGGCGTTCCACGTGATCGGCCCGGACTGCGTCCTCGGCCGGCGCGACGGCCGGCTCGTCGTGCACCGCGACGGTGTGCTGCGTGCCTCCGCGCCGCTGACCATGGTCGGCGAGGTCGTCACCACCGGCCGGGTGACCGTCACCCCGCACGCAATGCACAGCATGCTCGCCCACGACATCCCGTTGATCCTGCTCAGCCGCAACGGCCGACCGCTCGGCCGGCTCGAACCGCCCACCGCCGGGCACATCGCCGCCCGGCTGCGTCAACTCGACCGGCACCGCGACCCGGCTGCCCGGCTCGACCTGGCCCGTGCTGTCATCCCCGCTAAGATCGCCAACCAGGCGACGCTGCTGCGCCGCCGCGCGAAACGCAGCGGCGACCCGGCGACGGTGTGGGCGGCGGTGACCCGGCTCGCCGAGTTCGAGCAGGCCGCCAGCGCCGCGACCGACCTGGCGCAGCTGATCGGCATCGAAGGCGCGGCGGCCGGGGCGTACTTCCGGGCTATCCGGGTGATGACCCCGGCCGAGTACGGGTTCGCCGCCCGCGACCGCAGCCGCCGCGACGTGACCAACGCGCTGATCAACTACTGTTCGGCGCTGCTGCGGGAAACCGTGCACGGGGCGATCCTCGCCGCCGGGCTCGACCCGTACCTGTCGTTCCTGCACACTCCGAGCCGGGGCCGGCCCACGCTCGCCTTCGACCTGATGGAGGAGTGGCGGCCGGCGCTGCTGGAGAGCACCGTGCTGGCGATGCTCGGTCTGCGTACCGTGACCGACGCCGACTTCGACGGCACCCACCTGACACCCGGCGCGACGTCCGCGCTGATCTCGCGGTATCAGGCCCGGCTGGCCATGCCGGCCCGCGAATGGCCGGCCCCCGCCGACCAGCCGACCTACCACCAACTGGTACGCCGCCAGGCGCTGCGGCTGCGCGGCTGGCTGCTCGACGAGCAGGCGCGGTACCGGCCGTTCCGCTGGAGGTGACCGGCATGCAGCCCAGTTGGTGGACCGTCACCTTCGACCTGCCCGACGACCGCGACCGCCGGCAGCTGACGACGCTGCTGCGCCGCCACGGCGTACGGGTGCTGTACAGCGTCTTCACCATCCACATCGGTGACGCGCATCTGGACCGGCTGCTCGCCGCCAGCGCCGAACGGTTCACCGGCGGCGGGCACCTGCTGGCCCTGCCGTCCTGCCCGGACTGCGAAACCGCCGGGTACGGCGTACCGCTGGAAGTTCTCCCCGAGCAGGGCTGGGCCGGCTGGTGAACCGGCCGGTGCTCGTCGTCTACGACATCGTGAACGACCGCCGCCGTGCCGAGGTCCGCGCCCGGCTCGGCCCGATCGCCGACCGCTTCCAGTACAGCGGGTGGCTGGTGCCACCGGAGGTCAACCTGACCGCGGCCCGGGTCGTCGCCGACCTGGCCGCGGTCGCCGGCCCGGCGGACCGGATCCACGGCCACGCCCCGTGCCCCGACTGCGCCCGCCGGGCCAGGTGGCTGCCGGTCCGCCAGCCACACCGCCTCCCCCGCCAACCCGGCTGGACCGCCCACTGAACGTGGCCGCCGATCTACTGGGGTCGCCAACGTGGCTGGCAAGGCACCGGGCGGTACGGTGCCCGTGTGGAGCGGATCACGCTGGAAGACCTCCGCGATGACGCGGGCAGGGCGCTGGAGTCGGTCGGGCGCACCGGCGAGCCGGTCATCATCACCACGCACGAGCGGCCGGTGGCCGTACTGGTCGGGATCGACGAGTGGGAAGAGCTCGAAGCGTTCCGGGACAGCAAGGACGCTGCGGTGATCGTCCGCTCCCGTGCCGAGGGACAGTTCGTGCCGCTGTCGGCGGCGCTGGAGTCGCTCGGGGTCGAACCTCGTGAAGTTCAAGCTGCAGCTGGGGCGGGTCGGTGAGGAGAATCGAGGTAATGAGCAGCTTTCCAGCCGCAGGTTGGCGCAAGTCCACGCGGTCCGGCGGCGACGACAACTGCGTCGAGGTGAACGTGACGGGTGATCGGGTGGGCGTGCGGGACAGTAAGGCCGGCCCGGCGGGTCCGATTCTCGACTTCAGCCGTACATCGTTCGCATCGTTGCTCCACAGCCTGCCCGCCAGACAGGGGTACCCCGAACGGACGTGATCCCCGTTTCCGGTTGCTGACCGCGCGTGGGGTGGCGGCGGCACCTGATGGTGATCCGCAGGGGACGCTCTTTGACGCGGTGGCGGCGATGCGGAACCGGCCGGACGCGGATGTGCTGGCCCAGGCGCGGGAGACCCTCGCGGGACATGCCGAGTCGGTTGGCGGAGTGTCGGGCGTGTGACCTGCCGGCGCGCGCCGCCGACAGGTGACGACGTACATGGAAGGACGTAGATCAGTACCTCGCCCGAGCCGGCCGGGTCCGCGCTGCCGATTCGGAGGGCGGAGAGGGCTACTCGTCGGCGTCCGGGCGCGGCGGCCGGTTGTGCTTCGCCCACTCGGTGATCTCGGCGGCGAGGTACACCTTCATGCCGCGTAGCTCCTGGTAGGGCTTCGGAAAGCCGGGTCGGCGAGCGATCTGTTGGAACCGCTGCCGAGACACGCCGAGGTACTCGGCGATCTCGTACGGACCCATCAACTCGCCCGGTCCTCCGGTCATGAGCCGAACGGTAGGCATGTTCGGGTCTACCCAATCGGAACTACCCTATTGACTACTCCTGCAAGTGTGGCTCATGATTCGCGTGTGCCAGCAGGGATCGGGAGACGCGGGATCGGGGTTGCGCAGTGTCCGAGGGCGTGAGGCATCAGGTCGAACCGCACCAGGTCAGGGCGGTCCGGTTCGGGTCGCGGTGGCGTGGGCTGGACCCCGACGAGGTGTACGTCTATCTGGGGCTTCTCGCCGACGAGCTGGATCGGCTGGTCCGACAGAGCGATGCCGCTCGGACCGAGTCCGAACGGCTCCGGGAAGGACTGCGGCAGTGGCGGCAACGGCACATCGGCTGCCGGTTCGACGACCCGCCGCCGGCATCGGGTGATCCGGAGCCCGGTCGGCAAACCCGGAACAGGGGTCGGTGGTGAGCGGCGGAGTTCGCTGGACGATCCACGTACCCACCCCTGGCCAGACGAGGCGGCCCTGAGCGGCGCGGACACGCCAGCCCGGGGCCTTGATCGGACACAGGAGGTCCGACCCGATGAACAGTTTCCCCGCCCCACCGGACGAACTCGCACCCGCCCGGCTGATGGCGCTCTACCCGCCCGGCAAGAGCCCTGTCATCGACCGGGTGGAGAACGCGCTCCGGGCGTTCGAGGCCACCGACCGGCCCAGCGCCGAACGTCTGCTGTCCATGTGGGCACACACTCCGGAGCTGTCCCGCCGGGAGCGGGCCGCCGTGCTCGCCCGGTTCGATCCCACCGATTCGGGCGGAGGGCGTACGTCGTGACGATCCTGGTGATCGGCCCGCGTGAGCTGCCGAAGACGGACACGGTGGAGGTGTGGTGTGACGCGGGTTCCGGCGGGACGGGGCAGCGCGTCATGGTCTCCGTGAAGCTGCTGACCCTCTCCGGGCGCGACCGTGGGGAGGGCCGAACGGCGCTGTACGAGTACGAGTCGTACTACTGCCGGGAGTGACCGAACCCGGGTAATTCTGGCCGGGCGTTCCGTCGTCCGTGTGGGTCAGGTGGCCGGAACTGGTTCGGGCGGTTACGTCGTACGGCGCCCCGGCTCCATGGCCGGCCACTTGTGCCCAACGCCTACGCCAACGGGGGCGTCGTACGGCTGGGTGCGCTCCGGGCCTTTCGTTCCGCTTTGGGTGACCCGGCGGACCTCGGGGTCGGGCCGGTGGCTGCAACCACCGACCCAACCCCACCATCCTCATCCGTAGAGAAGGCAGAGGATCATGGACATCTGCGCGTTGACGAGCGCCGCGCTAATCGGCTTCCTCGCAGGCCTGTTCTCGTTCCGAGTCAAGAGCCGCTGGTGCCCCAAGTGCGGCGAGCTGACCACCACTCCATCGCCGCCACGCTGACACCCAGCCCTGAATTCGACTCGGGGCTTCTCGTCCTTGACGTTTTGGAACGGCTTTCAATCCGGTGCGGTTTTCGTGTGTCCGGGGACCATCGTGTACTGCCCGGCAACCAACGCCGTTCTCAAGTTTCAATCCGGTGCGGTTTTCGTGTGTCCGGGGACTCGACCACGCCATGCGCCTCATCGCGCTGGTGGTGGCTGGTTTCAATCCGGTGCGGTTTTCGTGTGTCCGGGGACTGTAGCCGGGGCCATTACCAAAGGCCTGTCAGAGTTTCAATCCGGTGCGGTTTTCGTGTGTCCGGGGACTTGGGACTACCGAGTTTACGCGCTCATATCACCGGTTTCAATCCGGTGCGGTTTTCGTGTGTCCGGGGACCGTGTCCGAAATGTCGGGCGGCCTGAGCTGGGCAAACAGGTGGCTCGGAGGGCAACCTCATGATCATCATGATCTTGATGCCGGCTTAGATGATCTCTGTGAGGTGGGTTTTCGCAGCTCGGGCGCACTTTGGGATCTTTCCGCCAACCTCCCCTGGATCCCGGGCGTGCCGGAGGTTGTCGCAATCGACATTTCGCCGCAACTCCGGCACTTAATCTTGCGTACATCGATGGCTTGTCTGTCCTCGATGGAGGCTGCTGGGTCCGGCGTGGTTGTCTCACCTCCCGTCCGGTAGTCGCCGACAGGTCGATGTGGAAATTGTCGCTCACCGGGTCGGCTCCGGCAAGGGAAACGGTTGGTACGAGTGGGTGTCCCGGTCGAACGAAAAGACCGTCCACCGCCCCGGATCCGGTGCCGCCAGGCGGGCACCCAACGCCAGCGAGATCGCCACCGAGCCGCTGAGGAACACCGCGTACCGGCCGGTGCGGGCGGCACTCGGCAACGCGGCGGCCAGCCACTCCCGGCGGGCCTGCTCCACCACCCCGGTATAGGTGGCCGCGTCCTCGGCCAGCAACGAACCCGCGCTGCGCAGCACCAGCAGGTGACCGATGCCGTGTTGTCGGCAGGTCTCCCGTACCGGATCGGCGAACTGGCGCCCGAAACCCTGCAGATCCAGCGCGAGCGCCGCCCGCGACGGATCCCCGCCCGCCACGACCTCCAGGCTCGCCGACAGCGGAGCCGCCGCCGACTCGGTGGCCCGCAACGCCGTCGCCGCGAAATACGGGGGAGACCCGTCGGCCTGGCGGACGGCGTGGACCCGCACCTCACGCGAATGGGTGTGACCCAGCCGGGCACCGAACCAGAACGCCAGATGCAGCGGCATCGTCGGGATCAGATTGACCCGGGTCGCCTCCGGCGTCAGCCGCTGCGCCAGCATCAACGCGTTGAACGTCTCATCCGCCAACTCCTCGACCCGAGACTTGTCCACCACCGGATCGCCGGACAAGGTGACCGCCGTCGCCACCGTCACCGCACACGTCGACCGGCTGAACTCCTCGGCCTGCTGCTCGTACTGCCGGGCCCTGGCCAGCCCGCGCCCGACGTCGCGCGCGGTCACCACGATCCCCACCTGCACCTGCCGGTGCGCCCGCTCCCGCAGCCCGAACCCGGCCACCAGCAGTGTCACCCCGGCCAGGCAGCCCACCACGAACCACCACCGGCCGGCCGCCTCACCGACCATCACCGACTTGGCCGCCTCGACACCGAACCCGCCGGCCAGCGCGCCGCCGACCGCCACCGCCGCCGTCCCGTCCGACAACGCCGCCCGCAGCCCGCCCGCCCAGCCGCCCCGGTCACCGCCCGACCCGCCGCCGGCCCGGGCCGGCCGGCCCGCCCGGCCGCCACCGGTGGCCGAGCCGAACACCGTCAGCCCCGGTCCGTCCCACCGATCGTCCGTCACCGTGCCATCATCGACGCCGACCGCGCCACTGTGGAACCCGTCGCCGGGGCAAGGCTGCCATCGGATACCCGACACCGCCTGCCCCGTGACAAATCCACTGAGTAACGTTGATCGGCTCGGCACCATCCCCCCGACCACCCCCTCGATTGGACGGGCCGTGTCCCCTCGCGTTTCCTTCGTGCTGCACGCCGTCGGGCACGCCGACCTCGGCGTACCCCCACCCGACAGCGCCGGCGCCACCGACCTGCTGCGGCTGCTCGACGAGCGGCCCGACGACGATGACCAGACCCGGCGGATCCTGCGGCTACGCACCCCGGCGCAGACCACCGGCGACACCGCGCCGCTGGCCGCCGCCCTCGCCGTACTGCATGCCGACCCCGACACCGCCGGCACCGCCGTACACCTGATCCTCGCCACCACCGCCCGGGTCGCCGCCATCGCCGCCGCGATCGACCGCGCCGTCCGCCGCCTGCCCGACCTGTACGGCGGCACCATCGCCGCCGTCACCGTCATGCACGGCGACAGCCTCGACGAGACCGACATCGCCACCGGCGTCACCCACACCCTCGACACCCACGCCGACCCGGGCACCGATCGGGCGTACGTCGTCTGGGGCAGCGGCTCCACCCAGACCGTCCTCGGCGCGCTCGACGCGGTGATCACGTCCGGGCTGCCGTGGTCGTTGATCCGGATCGGGCCGACCGTGGCGCCCCGGCACGCCGTCTACGACCCGACGGCCGGGTTGCCGGTCGACCCGGTGGTGCCGTTGCTGCGTCGCTGGCGTTACCACGATCTGCTGCGGGCTCTCGCCGATACGGGCCAGCTGAGCCTGACGGTTGAGCAGCGGCGGGTCGTGGACGCTGAGGCTGATCACTTCGGGCAGGCGTACGTCGTGCCGAACGCCGACCGGATGCGGGCCGTGATGGCCGCCGCGTTGATGCGCGGCGACGGCAGCAGCGGCTTCACCGTCCGCGCCTACGTCGCCCAGCGTTACCACGAACTACGCGCCGCCGACGGCTCCCCGCTGGACCTGCTCACCTGGGCCGAACAGCACGCCAAACGATCCCCGGTCACCCTCGGGGCGATGCTGCGGGTCATCCGCGAGCAACGCGCCGGGCATGCAGACCCGGCGGTACGGGCGGCGAAAGCCGCGCCCAGCGGCCGGTGGCTCGCCTCGCAGATCGTCCACCAGCTCAACGAGATGGGCAAAGCCAGCGCCCACGAACTCAAACCACCGGACCCGCCGATGCTCGACGCGCTGCGCCGACACCTGCGCCAACACGACAGATCCCCGGCCGCCGCCACCGCCGGTGGCGTTCCGACAGCCGGTGACAACGCACCGGCCGGGCTCGGATCGCTGACCCTGGTGCCCGGCGACACCGTCTGGTACCTCAGCGTCGTCGGCAACCCGTCGCGCGACGGCAGCCCGTACATCGTCGAACAGATCGTCCAGGCCGCCGCCGACCCCGACCGACGCGACGACCTCGACCCGGCGGTCCGCACCTACCTCGGGGTGCCGGCCGGCCAGCCGGTGCCGGTCAAGGCGTTGATCCTCGGCACCGCCGCCGGCACCTACCCGCACGCCCGCCAGGCCGCCGACCGGCTGCGGGCCGCCGGGCACACCGCCGTCGCCGCCCCGATCGCCGACCTCGGCGTCGCCGCCGACGACCCGGCCGCCTTCACCGAGCCGGCCGCCGCCGAGCTGCTGAGCCAACACGTCGGCCCGGACACCGGGGCGATCGTGCTGATCCCGACCGGGCCGAAGGAGCATGTGCTGACCCTGCTCGCCGCCGGGCAGCAGGCTGCCGCCGTACGGGGAATCCCGCTGTTCCTACGGCAGCTCGTCACCCGCGACCGGAGCGTGCTCGACGCCGGCACCCACCGGCTGCCGCTGCGCTTCGGCACCGACCTGGCCATCCTCGCCGCCGCCAGCCACGCCCTGGACGTCGCCGAACTCGACACCGCCGCCCGGCTGCTCGGCACCCTCGCCACCGGGCAGCCACTGAGCGCCCGCGCGGTGAGCCTGTCCGACGCGCTGCGCTGCGCCACCCAGCAGCTGCGTTGCTGGCCGGTGCCGGTGCAGGCCGACGTCACCACCACCGAGGACTGCACCTTCCGGATGATCGGCGAACGGATCGACGTGTGGGCCGCGCTGCCCGACGTCGACCGGGACGCCGCCACCGGCATGCGCGCCATCATCGGTGCCTGCGCCAGCACCGAACACTCCATCGACGCCAACCGGCTCAAGGAAGCCACCCGGCGGCAGGTGCTGCGACCGCTGTACGAGATCCGCAACCGGCTGCCGATCACCCACGGCCACGGCCGCGCCGACGGCGACACCCCGGAGCCGCTGAACCCGGAGCCGCTCGCCCCGGAGCCACTCAACCTGGAGCCGCTGATCCTGGAGCGCACCGGGGGAGCGCAGCGCACCGTCAGCGGGCTGCTCACCGCGATGGCCGCCGCCGCCCGCAGCACCTTCGGCGACCGCCCCGGCGCCGGCCCCCGACTGGCCGACCTGCTCGCCGAGCTGCGCGCCGACGTACGCCGGCTGCGCGACACCGAACACACCGAGCTGGCCTGGCGCGCCGAACGCGCCGGCCAGGCGGGTCGACCCGGCCTGCCCGGCCTCGGCGGCAACAGGCTCGGCACCATCGTCGACACCCGACCCGAATAGGACGAACGTGACCCGACCCGTCACCTACCTGCTCCACGCCGTCGGAAACTCCGACCTCGGCGCACCGGCGGGCCGCGCCCGCCTGTCGGCCGGGCAGGCCGACGCCGGTGACCTCCTCGCCCGGCTCGAACAGCGGCCCGACGACGACCCCCACACCCGGCAGATCCTGCTGCTGCGCACCCCCGAGCAGACCACCGGCCAGGTCGCGCCGCTCGCCGCCGCACTCAGCGCACTACCGGCCGATACCAGCGCCACCACCATCCACCTGGTGCTCCTGTGCACCCCGGTCGTCGCGCCGATCGCCGACGTCGTCGCGCACGCCCTCAACCGCCAACCCGACCTGTACGGCGTACCGGTCACCGCCGTCACCATCGTCCACGGCGTGAGCGTCACCGAACCCGACATCGCGTGCGGTGTCACCCGCTTCCTGCGCAGCCGCGCCGACTCCACTGCGGGGCGGGTCTACACGGTGTGGGGCAGCGGCTCCACCCAGGTCATCCTCGGCGCGCTCGACGCGGTGATCACGTCCGGGTTGCCGTGGTCGTTGATCCGGATCGGGCCGACCGTGGCGCCCCGGCACGCCGTCTACGACCCGACGGTCGGGTTGCCGGTCGACCCGGTGGTGCCGTTGCTGCGTCGCTGGCGTTACCACGATCTGCTGCGGGCTCTCGCCGATGCGGGTCAGCTGAGCCTGACGGTTGAGCAGCGGCGGGTCGTGGACGCTGAGGCTGATCACTTCGGGCAGGCGTACGTCGTGCCGAACGCCGACCGGATGCGGGCCGTGATGGCCGCCGCGTTGATGCGCGGCGACGGCAGCAGCGGCTTCACCGTCCGCGCCTACATCGTCCACCGCTACCAGGAGCTGCGGGAAAACGACGGCAGCACGCTCGACCTGCTCCACTGGGCGCAGCAGCGCAACGGGCGACGGATCGCCACCCTCGGCAAGCTGATAGGCACGATCGACCGGGAGCATCAGGACTCCGCCGTGCTCGACGCGAAGCGCACCGCCAGCGGCGAGTGGCTCCT